>JBKOYI010000006.1:0-3602 GCA_046725335.1 Myxococcota bacterium
GTGGCGGTTCTTGGTCTGGTACTCCACGTGGGCGGTGGCGATGGTGATGCCTCGCTCCCGCTCCTCCGGGGCCTTGTCAATCTGGTCATAGGCCAGATACTGGGCTCCGCCCTGCTTGGCCAGCACCTTGGTGATGGCCGCGGTCAGCGTCGTCTTCCCGTGGTCCACGTGCCCAATCGTCCCCACGTTCACGTGGGGCTTGGTCCGCTCGAATTTCTCCTTGCTCATGTCGCTCCTCTAAGACCTTCGAAATGGAGCCCTGATCCAGGGTTGAACTGGAGACCTCATCCTTACCAAGGATGCGCTCTACCAACTGAGCTATCAGGGCCTGCTGCGGTGGTGCTCCTGCTCGACGTGGAGCGGGAAACGGGATTCGAACCCGCGACATTCAGCTTGGAAGGCTGACGCTCTACCAACTGAGCTATTCCCGCTTGCTGCTCCTTCTCTTGGAGGGGGTTGGATTCGAACCAACGAAGGCGTAGAGCCGGCAGATTTACAGTCTGCTCCCTTTGGCCGCTTGGGTACCCCTCCGGGGGGTGGAATCGAAATCTGCCCTCGTCTGCCTCTCTGACTGCGCTCCCTTTCCCCGCCGTTCTGTCGTCCACGACTGGCCGGCGGCGGGGTTCGAACCCGCGACCTACTGATTACAAATCAGTTGCTCTACCAAGCTGAGCTACACCGGCAAGCAGCTCGCCCCGCCGGCTTCGAAACCTCCGAAATGCCCGGGAAATCGGGAGAAGCGGACACACCTCTCCTGGGCCCGGAAGGGCTGGGCCTTTTATGGGACGGGATTGGCTCGCGTCAAGGCCGTGACTCCGGCGCGGGCCCTGCTGGCCCGCTGCCGGGCGACTTCGTACAGCACCACCGCCGCCGAGACGGAGGCGTTGAGGGAGCCGATCCTCCCGCCTATCGGAATCCGGAGGCGCAAATCACAGTGTTTCAGCACCCCCGGCCGGATGCCCACCCCCTCGGCACCGACCACCAGGGCCAGCGGGCCGTCCAGCCGGGCGGCCCAGAGCGGTTCGGTCCCCGCCGGATCCGCTGCTGCTACCCACAGTCCGGCCTCCTTGAGCTGCTCCAGCGTCCGGGAGAGGTTGGTCACCCGGCTCACCGGAACGTGCTCCACCGCTCCAGCCGAGGCCCGAGCCACCGCGGCAGTCACACCCACCGTGCGGTCCCGGGGCAGCACCAGGCCGTGGGCCCCCAGGGCCTCTGCCGAGCGAAGGATGGCCCCCAGGTTGTGCGGATCCTGGACTCCGTCGAGGACCACCAGCAGCGGCGGGCCTTCGGCGCTGCGGACCCGCTCGAGCAGCTCCTCCAGCTCGAGATAAGCGAAGGCGCGGAGCCGGGCGGCCACCCCCTGGTGGGTCCCTCCCTCGGCCAGGGCGGCCAGGCGCTCCCGGGGAACGCGCTCCACCTTCACCCGGGCTTCCCGAGCACGGGAGAGGATCTCCGCCGCGGCCCGGGGGGCCACGCCCCCCTCCAGGACGTAGATGCGGTCGACATCGCCCGGCCGGGCGCGGAGGGCTTCCAGCACGGGGTGGATGCCGTGGACGACGCGCTCGGCTGGCTCGGAGGGAGTGGACAAGGGCGCCCGACCTGGCGGTGCTCTCAGTCAACCGTGACTGGCACGGAATAGGTCTTCTGCTGTCGCAGACAGAGATCGGCCGTGCACACGAAGAAGGTCAGCTTTACCTCGACGCTCCCGGTGCCGACCGCGGTGGCAGCCAGGGGAACCTCGAAGCGCGGGTCGGGGTATTTCACCGCCTCGGACTTCTTCCGAGTCGAGTCTCCGTAGGTCAGGGCCGTGCGCTCCGGGACCACTGCACCGGTGCCGGTGAGGGTCATCTTCAGCGGGGCTTCGTCGGAGACATGCGCGCCCTTCAAGCTTTGAATCTCCAGAACGAACAACCCCTTCTGGCCTCGATGGAGCCTGGGGGTGGTGCCGTTGGTGCTCACCGTGTAGAGCGAGGCCGGGTCCACCTCCGCGGCCAGAGCCGAGCTGAGGAGGACTGTGCTGACGAGGACGAGGCTTCGCATCGAGGGGGACTCCGGTGGCGTCGAGGGTTCGGGCCCGATCTATCGCGCACCCACCCGCCGGGCACGAGGCGGCGAAAGATGGGAGGGGACCGGCAACGGCCGGGATGCGGCCTGGAGCACCAGCTCCTCGGCGCGACGGATGATCGGTGTGGCCAGGTCCCCCCCCACTGCCTTCTCCATCTCGGCCAGGGCGGGGCTGCTGTGGACCTCGAAGACCTTGGGGCCCCGCGCGTCGAGCATGTCCACCGCCGCCACCTCCAGGCCGACCAGACCGGCTGCTCGGACCGCTGCCTCCCGCTGGGCCTGGGTGAGCTCGAGCGGCTCGAACCGCGCCCCCCGGTTGAGGGTGTGGGACAGCCGGTTCATCCGAGGAAGGCGCCGGACCGCGGCGATCGCCTCGCCCCCGACCACCAGGACCCGCACGTCACGCCCGGCCTTGCGGACGTATTCCTGGACGATGAGGTTGTGGCCCAGACCGAGGATGGCCTCCAGCGCTGCCTCCAGGGAGTTGAGCGTCTCGCAGACCATGACCCCGCGTTCTTCCCGACCTCCCAGCACCTTCACCAGCACCGGCACACCGCCCACCAATCGGATCATCGCCCGGACGTCGCCGGCGCTGCGGGCCATCACCGTGGAGGGGACCAGCAGCCCGTTGGCGCTCAGCAGCTGCAGACAGCGCATCTTGTTTCGCGCCTGAGCAATGGCGTTGGCGCTGTTCATGAGCGAGACGCCCAGCAGACCGTACTGGTTGACCACCGCGAGGCCATAGGTGGTGACCGATTGGGCGATGCGGGGGATCACGACCTCGGCAGACCCGAGCTTCTTGCGGCGATAAAAGAGGTGCCCCTGTGCCGCGTCCAGGTGCATCTCCACCTGCACCGGATCCAGCACCCGCACCGCATGCCCCCGGGCCCGCGCTGCCTGGACCAGGCGGGCCGTGGAGGGGATGGAGGACGAGCGAGAGAGAATGGTGATGCGCATCGGGGGCCCGCACCGAACGCTAAAGCGGCCCTGAAACGGTGTCGAGCCGTGGCCGCCAACACCCGCAACCGACCGGCCAGGCCCTAGAGGACCTTCAGAATCCGGATCTCGACCTTGACCGGATTCTGGGCGGTCGAGGCCTTGAGCATGTTGCACAGTGGCTGGCCGTCCACGAACACGACGGCCGGGCCCGGGTTTCCCTTCGGGGTCAGACCCGTTGCGGGGACATAGGTCCAGGTCGTCGGCGATTGGAGGTAGGGTTTGCCGTTGACGGTGACGCTGAGCAACGCCGGGTCGTCGGGAATCTCGGTCAGCGGCCGCTCGCAAACGTTTTCGAGGACCTTGCTGATCGAATTCAGGACGTCCCCCAGCTCCGTCGCGTCGCTCGCCTGAAAGTACTGTTTCGTGCACAGGCCCGTGGAAAGGTCGCAGGGATTGTCAGCGGCACAGGGCTGATTCGGGGGGACCCCGGGGCAGGCCCGGGGATGCTTGATGGCGCCGGCCACGGCCATGCGCTGGAGCGTATCGCGCGCCGAGGCGGCTCCGGTGTCGGCTCCGAATCCGATGACGAAGGTTTGGAT
>JBKOYI010000022.1:0-22191 GCA_046725335.1 Myxococcota bacterium
CGACGCGAGGGCGCAACAACTTTGACGGACGACCTGAAGAAGCTGAGCGTGCAGCGGCTCCGCGAGCTGGCCCGGGCCCATCTCGGCAAGGGTCACAGCCGGTTGCACACCAAGGCCGAGCTACTGGCGGCGTTGAAGGAGGTGCTCCGCTCACCCCTGTCGAAGCTGCGGGAGGCAGCCGAATCGGTGCTCCCGTCCCAGAAGCGAGTTCGCGTCGTCGATTTCCCCCGGGGTTCGAAAAGGGCCCCAGCGGAGCCGGCAACCGGCAGGGGGCGGGTCGGCGCGCCCTCGGCCCCCGAGACATCCCCGACGAGCCGCGTCAAACGAACCCCGGAGACTCCGCCCCCGGAGGAAAAGGCGAAGAGGGCGGGAAACAAGGGCAGCGGCCCTCGAGGCAAGACGAGTTCTCTGATACCTCGTCCCGCCGCACCCGCGACACCAGGCTCGGCGTCCCAGCCGGATAGCCCCGGTGCCCCCCCTCCTGCGGGTCGGACGACTTCTCTGATACCTCGCCGCCGGAGGAGCCCTGGTCGCCCTGAGGAGGCAGTCCCCCCTCCCAAGAGGGCTCCATCCGCACCGCCGATGCCGGTGACTCACACCAACAGTACGCCCCACGATGGGCAGACGAGTTCTCTGATACCTCGTCGGCGACGGCGCCGAGCCGTGACCTCTCGGGTGGCCGCCCCGGCCTCTGGCCGCCCGGAGGCGTTCGGGGAGTCCTCGAGGGAGCCTTCGGGTCCCGCGGAGATCGTCGAAGTCCAGGTGGAGGAAGGCTTTTTCGAGGTCCCGGCCGTTCCGCGGCGAGCCCGGGCCGTGCCCAGCCAGCCGGAACCGGTGGAATCGCCTCCGCTCGTCCCAGCGCGGGACGCCGGAACCGAGGCCCCGGTCCTCCTCGTCCGCGACCCCACCACGCTCTTCGTCTTCTGGGATTTCCGGCGCGAGCTGGAGCGCGGCGCCGCGCTCGGCCTCCGGGAGCCTCGGACGCTGCTCCGCATCTACCAGGGGGAAACGCTGGCCCGGAGCCTGGAGCTGCCGCTGCATGCGCGCAGCACCTACGTGGCCGGGCTCCGAGGCGGAGAAGAGTACACCGCCGAGGTCGCCTTCCTCGGCCGGGATGGCTGGACCCGGCCGGTCGGACGCCGGAGCGTTCCTCGCCGGTTGCCACCGGGGCGTCCGTCGGAACGGCTCGAAGTCCGCACCCTGCGCCTCCCCTGGTCGGAATCGCTGGAACGGCTGCCCCAGCCCTCGCCGGCGCAGTCGCCCATCGAGCCGCTCGACTCGCCGCGCCGGATCGATCCGCCCACCAGTCCAAGGGGCGGTGGGGGACCGGCCGGCGGCGGACCCTCCAGCCCACGGTCCGGGCGGAACTAGCGGCCCGTGCCCTCCCCGCGTGGAGCCCTGCTCCTCGTCCTCCACGCTCATCTGCCCTACGTCCGTCACCCCGAGGACGAGGATCACCTGGAGGAGGGCTGGCTCCGCGAAGCGGTGGTGGAGTGCTACCTGCCGCTGCTGGATCTGTTGGAGCGGCTGGCCAATGACCACGTCCCGGTCCGGCTAACGGTCTCTCTCACTCCAACCCTGGTCGCCATGCTGGAGGATCCGTTGCTCCAGGCGCGCCTGGGCCGGGGCCTCCAGGCCCAGCGCGAGCTCGCCGAGCGCGAGGTCCGCCGCACCTCGAGAGACGTCCAGGCGGCCGTGGTGGCCCGCTTCTACCGCGAGCACCTGGGGCGAATGCACGCCCTCTGGGAGCGCGAGCGCGGCCGGCTGACCGGCGCCTTCGTCCGGCTGCGCGACGCGGGGCTTCTCGAGCTGATTGCGTCCGGAGCCACCCACGGGTTTCTCCCTTTGCTCCGTCCCTCCGCAGAAACTGTGCGTGCACAGGTGGCGGTGGGCGCCGCCGAACACGCTCGCGCATTCGGCCAACCCGCCCGCGGATTCTGGCTCCCCGAGTGCGGTTACTTCCCGGGAGTGGAGCGGCTGCTCGCCGGGGAAGGGTTGCGCTTCACCTTCCTGGACACCCATGGGCTGGCCGACGGCGAGCCGAGGCCGTTACACGGCGTGCACGCTCCGGCGTTCACCGAGACCGGGGTGGCGGTCTACGCGCGCGATCCGGAGGCTTCGGAGCAAGTGTGGAGCGCCGAGGCCGGCTATCCGGCCGATCCCGTCTATCGCGACTTCTATCGGGACGCCGGATGGGACTTACCGCTCGACGCGCTGGCTCCGCTGGTCGCCCCGGGACGTCCACGCCGGGCCACCGGCTTCAAATACCACCGCATCACCGGCCGCACCGAGCAGCACAAGGCACCCTGGATCCCGGAACAAGCCTTCGCTCGGGCCAAGGCGCACGCTCGGCACTTCGTGGAGGGACGTCGACTCCGACTGGAAGCCCTGCGGCCGCGGATGGATCGCGATCCGCTCGTCGTCGCGCCCTACGACGCGGAGCTGTTCGGGCACTGGTGGTTCGAAGGCCCGGTCTTCCTGGAGGCCTTGTTCCGGGAAGCGGCCCAGACCGGACTCCGCCTGGTGACTGCCAGTGACGACCTTCAGGACTGGCCGGAGAACCAGCTGGTCGCTCCGGCGGAAAGCAGCTGGGGAGAGCATGGCCACGCCAGCATGTGGCTGGACCCGGTGAACGACTGGATTCCCCAGGCACTGCTGGCCTGCGCGGAGATGCTCGCTCCCTTTGCCCGCACCGGCCGCCCTGCCGGCAATACCGAGCACCGGGCCCTGAACCAGGCACTGCGTGAGCTGCTGCTGGCCCAATCCTCGGACTTCGCCTTCATCCTTCGCAGCGGGACGGTCACCTCATACGCCCGGGGTCGGGTGCAGGAGCACCTGGCGGCATTCCTGGAGCTGATCCAGGCCGTTCGAGCAGGCGCCGTGGACGGAGCTCGTCTGGCGGCACTGGAAGCGCGAACTCCGCTCTTCCCCGAGCTGGACCTTGAGGACTTTCGACCCTGACCTCAGACACTTGGGGGAGGGTGGATGCCCCGGGTGGAAGAAGCCTGGCCAACGGACTGTTCCCCTGGCCGGCGGACAGTTCCGCACTTCTCACTTGCGCCCCCTCCGGCGCTCCTTAGGGTGTTTCCATAATGACCCGTTTGCGTCGCTCTCTGGCTCCCGTGGCCGTGGTTGCGGCTGCCCTTCTCGCCGTCCCTTTCATCAAGAGCGCCCCGGCGCTCGCCGATGCCCCCCCGGGCCAGGTCCAGACCCCTCCGGGGGTGGGGCTCCCCTCGCTGGCCCCGCTGGTCGAGAGCGTGAAAGCCGCAGTGGTGAACGTCGAGGTGACCTCCCGAATCCAGCGCGACGAAAACGCGGAGGATCCCTTCGAGCAGTTCTTCGGACGGGGCCGTCGTGACCGCCGAGAAATTCGGCAGGGCGCAGGCAGCGGGTTCGTGATCGATCCCCGCGGCTACATTCTCACCAACAACCACGTGGTCGAAGGGGCCTTCAACATTCGGGTGCGATTCGACGACGGTCGCTCCTTCGAGGGGGAAGTCCTCGGGCGCGACCCGCTCACCGACGTGGCACTCATCAAGCTGAAGAATCCCCCCGCCAATCTCCCGGTCCTCAAGCTGGGAGACTCCGACGCCATCAAGGTCGGCGACTGGGTGGTGGCCATCGGCAACCCCTTTGGTCTCGCCTCCAGCGTGAGTACCGGCATCCTCAGCGCCAAGGCCCGGGAGATCGGCGCTTCGCAGTACGACGACTTCCTTCAGACCGATGCCGCCATCAACCCCGGCAACTCCGGCGGGCCGCTCTTCAACCTGCGCGGAGAGGTCATCGGCATGAACACCGCCATCGTCAGCGGCGGCTCCGGCATCGGCTTCGCGGTTCCCAGCAATCTGGCCAAGGCGCTCATTCCTCAGCTGGAGAAGAACGGCTCGGTCACCCGCGGGTACATCGGCGTGTCGCTGCAGAACCTCACTCCCGAGCTGGCCAAGGCGCTCAACGTGCCGGCCACCAGCGGGGCGGTCATCAACAACGTGAATCGCGGCAGCCCCGGCGACAAGGCGGGCCTCAAGCAGGACGACGTGGTGGCGACGCTCGATGGCAAGAAGGTGGAGAGCAGCTCCGCACTCTCGCGCACCGTGGCGCTCCGTCCGCCGGGGAGCAGCGTGACCCTGGGCGTCTACCGCGCCGGCAAGTTGCAGGAGGTCAAGGTGACGTTGACCTCCCGTCCGGCGGATCTGGATAAGGTCGGCCAGCTAGGCCCGCGCGACAGCGAGCGGACCCCGCGCGACGACAGCAACCGCCAGCGCATCGGGCTGACCTTGCAAACCATCGATCCGCGGACGGCCGAGGCCAACGGCCTTCCATCCAAAGGGGCGGTCATCACCGACGTTCAACCAGGCTCGCCGGCTGATCAGGCCCAGCTCGCCCCAGGGATGGTGGTGATCGAAGCGGGTGGAAAGAAAATCGCCTCGGCCGACGAGCTGTCGCGCATCCTCCGCGACTCCAAGCCCGGCAGCACCGTGCTCCTCCGGGTCCGCCTCCCCACCCGCGAGGAGAACACCCGGCTCGTCGCCCTCACGCTTCCGAGCTAGGCGCGGAGGTGTACGCTTCGGCGCCGGTGGACATCCCCCGGCTCTTCCTCGTGGCGCGTTCGCTGCCCGTCCGACATGGCTTTAGCCTCCGCACGGGCGGGGTGAGCACCGGAGAGCGGGCTTCACTCGACCTCGGCCCGGCCGGCGATCTGCCGCCCGATGCCTGGGAGAACCGCCGGCGGCTGGCCCAGGCCGCCGGGCTGGATCCGGCTCGGCTGGTCACCGCCCACCAGGTCCACGGCACCCGGGTCGTCCGGGGGGTGGCGGGGTCAGTCGTGGAGGCGGACTGCCTGTGGACGGATGCGGACGGGACGTGGGTGGGGATCCGCACCGCGGACTGCGTGCCCCTGCTCTTGGCCGACGTTCGAGGCACCCGGGTGGCCGCGGTCCATGCCGGCTGGCGGGGGACCGAAGCGCGCATCGCCGCGGCCGCCGTCTCGGCCCTGGAGGCCGAAGGGACCTCGCCCAGCCAGCTTCGAGCCGCCATCGGTCCCTGCATCGGCCGCTGCTGCTACGAAGTCGGAGAGGACCTGGCGGAGCGCTTTGGGCGGGCCTTTGGCGACTCGGTGATCGACCGGAGCTCGGGTCAGCGCCCCCACCTGGACCTCCGCCAGGCGGTCCGGCTGACGCTCCAGGCCGCCGGAGTTGCCGCGGAGGCCATCGAGGACGTCCCTGGCTGCACCGCCTGCGACGCCGAGGCGTTCTTCTCCCACCGCCGGGACCGGGGTCGCACCGGACGGCACCTGGCTTTCGTGGCCCCCGGAGCCCTTTCTTGACCCCCCTTCCAGCCGCTTCCTATCCTCGTTCGATTGGAGACCCCTGACCCCGCCGTGCGCGCGCCCTCCGTCCTTGCACTTGTCGCCCTGTGCGGGTCTGGCTGTGCATCCGATCCCGGCGTCAAGGGAGAGGTGCGGAGCCTCCAGCAGTCGGTGAAGCAGCTGCAGGATGAGAACCTCAAGCTCCTGGCCCGGGTCCAGGCCCTGGAGACGGAACGGGCGGTGGCTCGGGCGACGCCCGCGGGCACGGTGGCCCCGGCAGCCCGTCCCACTCCGGCTCCGGCGACCGAGGTCCCCACTCTGGCGGTGGTGAAACTCAAGCCGCGGGTGGATCGCGCTCCGGCCATCGACGTGCGCACCCCGGTCCACGAGCCCGATCCCGACCTGGTGGCCGCGCTGGCCCGCTCGGCCGAGCCAGCCGCCGTCGACGCCCCTCCCGACGCCATCCAGCTGGACGGCGAGTTCCAGCAGGCCTCCGAGGCCCTACGGACCGGCAACCTCTCCGGCGGGGTGGAGCGAATGCACCGCTTTGCCGACGCCCATCCGCGCGACCCCCGGGCCGACGATGCGCTCTATCTGGCCGCCCTGGGTGAGCTGGGCCAGGACGAGCCAGCCAGGGCGGCCAAGCTGCTCGAACAGGTGCTGCAGCGCTACCCGGCCGGGGACGTGGTGCAACAGGCGATGCTCAAGCTGGCCGAGTGCCGGATGCGCCTCAGGCAGACCGGCGAGGCCCGAGCGCTGCTGGCCCGGGTCATGACTTCTTTCCCGGGCACGCCCGCGGCCAGCGAGGCCGAGGAGCGATTGTCCCGGATTCCGAGGACTCCCTAGATGAGAGTGCTGGTCCTGACGTGTGTCCTCGCCGCCGCGGTGGCTGGGGCCCAGACCCCCGAGGGGCAACCCTCCACCGAGGTGGAAGGTACCGAGGTGAAGCAGCCCCCCGCCGAGCCAGGCCAGGTCCGCACCACCCCGCAGGGACAGGAGCAGGAGCAGCCGCCCGGCCAGGTCCACACGGTGGAGCGGGGCGACACGCTCTGGGACCTGTCCAGCAAGTACCTGGGCAGCCCCTGGTACTGGCCGAAGGTTTGGTCTTACAACCCGCAGATCCCCAACCCCCACTGGATCTACCCCGGAAACCAGGTGCGGTTCTTCCCTGGCAACGGGGAGGAGACGCCCGCCCGCGCCGAGCCGGTGAACGGCGAGGAAGAGGAGCTCCCGGTCAGCGAGGCGGTGTCGGACGACGAGGTCCAGATGGTCCGTCTGCCGGTGGAGACCAAGACCAAGGAGATCGTCGTCCGCGACGGCTTCGTCACCCCCCGCGAGGTCGAGGCCGCGGGGACGCTGGTGGCGAGCTTCGCCGAGTCGGAAATGCTCTCGCCGCCCAACCAGGTCTACCTGGACTTCAAGGACAAGAGCGCAGTTCAGGTGGGCGGGCGCTACCTGGTCTTCCGGACCGTCGGGCCGGTCTACCACCCCCGCACCGGAGCAAAGCTGGGCTACCAGACCCAGGTCCTGGGAGTGGTCCGCGTCAACCGGACCTCCGAGAAGAAGGTTCGGGCCCAGATCGAAAAGGCCTTCGACGAGATCAACCGGGGCGACCGCATTGGCCCGGCCGGAGAGCGGCTCTTTGAGGCGGTGGGTCGGGTCCCCAATGGCCAAACCCTGCAGAACCTCACCGTGGTGGCGCCGCTCGATTCCTACACCACCATCTCCGGCGAGCATGCCCGCGTCCTGCTGGACGTCGGCAGCAGCCAGGGGGTTCAGGTCGGCAACACCTTCACCATCATCCGCCAGGTCGACCCCATCCTTTCGGGGGTGGGGGTCGATCCGAGCGCCAACCAGGACGCCTCCCTCCCGGTCGAGGACGTCGGACAGTGCATGGCGGTGGACGTCCGGGAGACGGTCACCACCTGCCTGCTCACCCGCTCTCTCCGTGAAATCGTCGCCGGCGATCATGCTGAGATGCGCGCTAGTGGGCCGCAAACTGCTGGAATTACAAAGTAAAGTCACTCCTCGGGTAGGCGGGCCGACCAGACCCTTGCTTGACCAGGCCGGTTCGGGCGCTTATGTCTCGCCGCCGCCGTGGGGGCCCTCCACTTCTATATAGGTGGCCCGGGACTCGCAGGCGGCCTTGCCCGATGGACCCCACCCCTCCCACCCCCGCCGAGCGCGACGCGCTCCTCGCCCTCTGGACCGTTCCTGGCCTGGGCAGCATTGCCGTCTCCGATCTCCGCCGCTGGATTGCAGGCCGCTGGGAGGACCTGCTCCACACCCCGGTGCGCGACTGGGTGGACGGTCCCGAGCTCTCCGAGCCCGTCCGGGCCCGGTTGCTCGAGGTGACTTCCCTGGGTCAGCTGGCCGAGGCGGTCGGGGAGCAGGTGACGCGCGGCCACATGGAGGCCGTCTATCCAGGGGACGCGGGCTACCCGGAGCGGCTGGCCGAGGTGCGCGATGCCCCCCCGGTCCTCTTCCTGCGGGGAACCGTGGCTCCGCCCAGGCGACGGTTGGCGCTGGTGGGTACCCGTCACCCGGAGCAGGGTTTTCTGCGGCGGGCCCGCGAGTTCGCCAGCGTGGTGGCGATGCGGGGCGCAGGCGTCATCTCCGGCGCGGCCGCTGGAGTGGACAAGTCGTGCCACCTGGGGGCCCTCGACGTGGGGGGCGAGACCTGGGCCTTCCTCGGCTCGGCACTCGATGCCATCGACCCCGCCCAGGCGCGCCTGGTCCCGGCCATCCTCGATGCCGGGGGAGCCATCTACAGCGAGCTGCCCCCCGGAGTGCGAGCGAGCCAGCAGACCTTCCCCCGCCGAAACCGTCTCATCTCCGGTGCATCCGACGCGGTGGTGGTGCTCCGGGCGGGAAACACCAGCGGCGCCTTGCACACGGTGCGCGCCGCCCAGGAGCAGGGTCGCCCGATCCTCGCCTGGCCTGGGGAAATCTGGGCCGAGGCCGCCAAAGGATGCAACACCCTGCTGGCCGCTGGAATCGCCAAGCCCTGCCTCTCGGCCGACGACGCCCTCCGGGCCATCGGCTTGACCGCGCCGCCGCCTCCCCCGGCCCATCCCGGCACTGGGCTGCTCTCCGAGCGCGCTCGGCGGGTCTACGCCTTGCTGTCCCGGACGCCGCGGCCACTCGAGGAGCTGGAGCAGGACTCGGGTCTGCAGTCGGGGGCGCTGGTGAGCGCGCTTTGTGAGCTGGAGCTGCTCGGGCTGGCCTTTCAGTCGCCCGACAGGCGTTACGAACAGGTGTGAGGAACGAGATGCCGACGACACGGACCAAGAAGGCGGACCCCGCCGCGGAACCCACGGGCAAGGGCAAGGTGGCCCCGGCCCGCCAGCGAAGCAGCTCTGGGGCGCGGGCCAAGAAGGCACCCGCCTCGGGCAAGCGGCGCACCCTGGCCGTGGTCGACACTGCGGCCGGGCCCACACCGCGCCGCGGCTCGCGCTACCTGGTGGTCGTCGAATCGCCGGCCAAGGCCAAGACCATCAAGAAGTACCTGGGGAGCGGCTACGCGGTGAAGGCTTCGGTCGGCCACGTCAAGGACCTGCCCAAGAGCAAGATGGGCATCGACGTGGAGAACGATTTCAAGCCCGAGTACCACGTCATCCCCAGCAAGGAGAAAGCGCTGGGCGAGCTGAAGAAGGCCGCCCTGGGTGCTGAGCGGGTGTTCCTGGCCACCGACCCCGATCGCGAGGGGGAGGCCATCGCCTGGCACCTCCACGAGGAGCTGAAGCACCCCCAGGCAGTGCGGGTCCTGTTCAACGAGATCACCAAGAAGGCCATCGAGGAGGCCATCGCCCATCCCCATGTGCTGGATCGGGCGATGTACGACTCGCAGCAGACTCGCCGCATCCTGGACCGTCTGGTCGGCTACCAGATCAGCCCGTTGCTCTGGAAGAAGGTGCGGCGCGGCCTCTCCGCCGGTCGGGTGCAGTCGGTGGCAGTCCGGCTGGTGGTGGAGCGGGAGCGGGAGATCCAGGCCTTCGTCCCGGTGGAGTACTGGACGCTCGAGGCCGAGCTGCTGGGGCGCTTGCCTCCCTCCTTCCGCGCTCGACTGGCCAAGCTCGACGGACAGAAGGCCGAGATCGCCGACCGGGCAACCGCCGATGCACTCCTCACCGAGCTGCGCAAGGCCGACTACCGCGTCGCTTCCGTCGAGCGCAAGGAACGCCGCCGCAACGCGCCACCGCCTTTCATCACCAGCAAGCTGCAGCAGGAGGCCGCCAACCGGCTGCACTTCACTGCCAAGAAGACCATGACCCTCTCCCAGAGACTCTACGAGGGCGTGGAGCTGGGGGAAGAGGGACAGACCGCCCTCATCACCTACATGCGCACCGACTCGGTCCGGCTCTCCAACGACGCGGTGGCGGCGGCCCGGGACTTCATCCACGGCGAGTACGGGGCCGAGGCCCTTCCCGACGAACCGGTGGTGTTCAAGAGTCGCAAGAGCGCCCAGGACGCCCACGAGGCCATCCGCCCGGTCTCCATGGAATGGACCCCCGAGCGGGTGAAGCCTTTCCTCGAGCCGGACATGTTCCGGCTGTACGAGCTGATCTGGAACCGCTTCATCGCCTGCCAGATGAAGCCGGCCCTCTATGATCAGACCACGGTGGAGATCTCCGCTGGCCGGGCCACCTTCCGCGCTGCCGGATCGATCCTCAAGTTCGCCGGCTACCTGGCGGTCTACGGGATGACCCCCACCTCGGAGGAAGAGGCCGAGCGGGAGAAGCTGCCGTCCGACGCCGAGGACCGTCCGGCCGAGGAGACCAGCACGCAGCTGCCCGAGCTGCAGGAAGGCGAGCGGCTCAAGCTGGTGGGTCAAGGCCTGATGTCCGAGCAGCACTTCACCCAGCCGCCCCCCCGCTTCACCGAGGCCTCGCTGGTGAAGGAGCTGGAGGAACGGGGCATCGGCCGCCCCTCCACCTACGCCGCCATCCTCTCGGTCATCCAGGAGAAGAAGTACGTCGAAAAGACGGAGGGCCGCTTCCATCCCACCGATCTCGGGAACATCACCACCGAGGAGCTGGTGAAGCACTTCCCCCACGAGATGGACGTGGCCTTCACCGCCGGGATGGAGGAGCGGCTGGACCAGATCTCCGACGGGGAGGCCGATTGGAAGCGGGTGCTGCGCGACTTCTACGACCCGTTCCAGGTGACGCTGGCCAAGGCCGAGCAGGACATGCGCGACGTCAAGCGGGAGGAGATCCCCACCGACATCGTCTGCGAGAAGTGCGGGAAGATGATGGCCATCAAGTGGGGGAAGATGGGCCGCTTCCTCGCCTGCACCGGATACCCCGAGTGCAAGAACACCAAGGACTTCAAAGAGGTCGACGGGAAAGTCGTCCCGGTGGAAGAGGAGCTCACCGACGAGACTTGCGAGAAGTGTGGCCGCCCCATGGTCATCAAGCGGGGACGGTTCGGCCGCTTCATGGCCTGCTCCGGCTACCCGGAGTGCAAGACCAGCAAGCCCCTGTCCATCGGCGTGGCCTGCCCCACCTGCAAGGTGGGTTACCTCACCGAGCGGCGCAGCCGGCGCGGCAAAGTCTTCTTCGGGTGCAACCGCTACCCCGATTGCACCTTCGCCGCCTGGGACCGACCCCTGCCCGAGGCTTGCCCGCGCTGCGGGTCGCCCTATCTGCTGGCCAAGTACAGCAAGCGGGACGGTCCGCGGGTGGTCTGCCCGAACAAGGACTGCGGCTACCAGCGCTCGGGTGAGGAAAGCGGCCCGCCCGCCTCCTCCAGCGCCGCGTAAGCAGCCGGTGGTGCGGGCCAGTGCGACAACTCCGCGTACGGCCAGCGTTCTTGACACCCAGGGCAGCCGGAAGGGACGATGTTGGCCCACTCTTCCGTGAAGCATCGGCTCTGCCGCACACCCCGTTCCGCTTCGCGACCCTCGCGCCAACGGCCCCTGTAGGCGCCCTGGAAAGGAACCGTCCGTCCATGGACCTGTCGATGAGCCACCTGGTGGATGCGGTGCTGGCGGCCGCTCCAGTCGCCGGTGGCGGCGTCAAGGACTCCATCGTCAAGTTCTTCAAGGACGGTGGGACCTTCATGTACGTGAACATCTTCTGGATGGCCTGCGCCGTGGCGGTGGTCATCGAGCGGGTGGTCACCTTGATGTTCCGCTACAACCTCAACGCTGAACCGTTCATGGAGCAGGTGACCAAGCTCGTCCTCACAGGCAACGTGGATCGGGCGGTGAAGCTGTGCGGTGCCGCTCCCCATGCCCCGCTGGCCAGGGTCATCCGCGCCGGGCTCACCCGCGCCAACCGCGGGGAGATGGAGGTGGCCAAGAGCGTGGAAGAGGCCATCCTGGAAAACACCCCGCCCATCCAGTCACGCATCCCCTGGCTGTGGTCGCTGGCCAACATCGCCACCCTGGTGGGACTGCTGGGCACCATCACCGGCCTCATCACCACCTTCCAATCGCTGGGCAACGTGCCGGCCGATCAGAAGCAGGCCATTCTTTCCAACGGCATCTCCGAGGCGATGAACAACACCGCCTTCGGCCTCGGCATCGCCGTCTTCTGCATCGTCTCCCACCTCTTCCTCACTGCCTACAGCAAGAAGATGGTCGAAACGGTGGAGCTGTGCGCGCTCAAGCTGGAAAATCTCTTGTCGCGCCGTAACGCCGGGGAGACCTCGGCGATGGACTTCGAGCGCTCGGCGTAGCGGGTCGGGCCGCCGATGGCGTTCTTCTACAGCAAGCGGAAGCTCCGGGTTCATGAGCCGGAGGAGGGCGATCAGCTCAACATCGTCCCGTACCTGGACATCCTCATGAACCTCATCATGTTCATGCTCCTGTCCATCACCGGGCTGTCCGCCTTCGGCATCCTCAACGTCAGCGCCCCCAACTACGGGGGCCCCTCCGCCCAGTTCTCCGAGGCCGACAAGCCCAAGCTGCTGCTGACGGTGCTCATCTCCAAGAAGGGCTTCTACGTGGCCGCCACCGGCGGGGTTCTGGGCCAGGGGCAGTCGAACAACCCGGACGAGGCTCCGCCCAGCATCCCCAAGAAACCGGACGGCACCTACGACTACACCGCCCTGACCCAGTCGATGGTCAACATCAAGAAGGAGTTTCCCAGCGAGTCCAAGGTCATCGTCGGCGCCGAGGGAGACATCTCCTACGAGGTGCTGGTCTCGACCATGGACGCGGTCCGGGAAACCCCCGGTAAGGACCGCCAGCTGCTCTTCACCGACGTCACCCTGGGAGCGATGTGAGCATGGGCTCGCCACCCCAGGCCACCGAGCTGAACGACGAGACGCTGCAGCGGCTGATGTTCCGCAGCGCGATGGCCCGCAAGAAGCGTAAGGATCGCGATGCGGCCGGCCAGATCCGCGAGCTGAACATCACCGCGATGATGGACATGATGACCATCATCCTGGTGTTCCTGCTCAAGTCGTACTCGGCCTCGGCCATCTCTCTCACCCAGTCCGAGGACGTGAAGCCGCCCCTCTCCAGCACCCGCGCCGTGCCCAAGGACACGGTGGCGGTCACCATCACCCCCCGGGACATCCTGGTGGGAGACCGGGTGGTGGTCCAGCTGGCTCATGGTCAGGTCCCAGCCAGACAGCTCCAGGGGCGGCTGGTGGTGCCGCTGGATCAGGCGCTGCGCCGCGAGGTGGACAAGCTCAAGCACATCGCCGCGCGCAACCCGGCTGCCCCGTTCAGCAAGGAGCTTTCGGTCATCGGGGACAAGCGCATTCCCTATGATCTGCTGCTCACCGTGCTGTACACGGCTGGCCAGAGCGAGCTGGAGAATTACCGCTTCGTGGTGCTCCAGAAGGGCGAGATCAGCGGGGAGAGCGGCTAGCTCTTCCAACGGAGCTCTTCCTGCACCGTGCCGTGGGTCTCGATCAGCGTCCGGCGCCGCGCGAGCAAGACCCGGCGCAACTCTTCCAACTCGACGGTTCGGTCCATAGGTTGACCGGAAAGTAGGGCCTCTCAGGGGTTGCGCAAGCGGGGCTCCGTGAGCGAGAGAGCAGGCATGGAGCCAGTGACAGTCATCGGCGCAGGGCTGGCCGGGAGCGAATGTGCGGCGCAGCTGGCCCGCCGCGGCATCCCGGTGCGGCTCTGCGAGATGAAGCCGCTGAAGCGTTCCCCGGCTCACCGCAGCGACGGGCCCGCCGAGCTGGTGTGCAGCAACTCCTTCCGCTCCGACAGTCCGGAGACACCCATCGGGATGCTCCATGCCGAGCTGCGGCAGCTCGGCTCGATCATCCTGGCCGCGGCCGACCAGGCGCGGGTGCCGGCCGGGGAGGCCCTGGCGGTGGACCGCGAGCGGTTCTCGGCGGCGGTGGGGGCCGCGCTGGAGGGGTTGCCACCGGTCGAGCGGGTGGTCGGCGAGGTGGAGGCGCTTCCGCCTGGGGAAGTGGTGGTGGCCACCGGTCCGCTGACCTCGGAGGCTCTGACGGCCGCGCTGGCGCCCTGGACGGGCGACAAGCTCTACTTTTACGACTCCATCGCCCCCATCGTCTCAGCCGACTCGGTGGACGAAGCGGTGGCCTTCCGAGCCAGCCGCTGGGGTCGGGGGGAGGGAGACGATTACCTCAACCTGCCGCTGGACGAGGGCCAGTACCGGAGTTTCGTCCAGGCGCTCCGCACCGCCGAGAAAGTGACTCCCCACGCCTTCGAGGAGGCGCGGTACTTCGAAGGCTGTCTACCCATCGAGGTCATGGCCGAGCGCGGCGACGACGTGCTGGCCCACGGGCCGATGAAGCCGGTGGGGCTCCGCGATCCACGGAGTGGACACCGGCCGTTCGCGGTCGTTCAGCTTCGTCACGAGGACGTGGCCGGCACGGCCTACAACCTGGTGGGGTTCCAGACCCGGCTCACCTGGCCGGAACAGCGGCGCATCTTCCGGACCCTCCCCGGGCTTGCCGCGGCCGAATTTCTCCGGATGGGGCAGATCCACCGGAACACCTTCATCGATGCCCCCAGGCTGCTGGCCGAGGACCTGAGCCTCCGCGCCGAGCGACGGGTGTGGTTCGCCGGGCAGATCTCCGGGGTGGAGGGCTACGTGGAGTCCACCGCCTCGGGCCATCTGGTCGCGCTGGCCATCGAGGCGCGGCGTCAGGGCCGACCCTTCTTGCCTCCGCCGGCCTCCACCGCCCTGGGTGCCCTCTATCGCCACCTCACCGGGGCTGCCCACCCACCGGGTGCCGAATACCAGCCCTGTAACGTCACCTTCGGATTGTTCCCTCCACTGCCGGGGAGGGTGCGCAAGGCAGACCGGCGGCAGGCGCATGCAGCTCGGGCCCGAGAGGACTTCCGGGGCTGGCTCGCCGAGAGCGTGGGCTGGAGCGCACCGACGGCCCGGGTGGCGGGATGAAGCGAGTCTGGGCCGTCCTGGCCTGCGTGCTGGTCCTCGGTTGTCGCCAGGGCGGTGATCCGGCCAAACCGGCCGAGCAGCCGCTGGTGGGCGGCCTGGGAAAGCGCATCGCCGCCGGACCGGTCGCTGATCTCAAGCTGTCCAAAGATGGCACCTGGGCGACGTTCCTCCGGAGCCCGAAGCGTCCGGCGGTGCAAGGCGTCTCCCCGAAAATGGCGCTCGGAGCGCTGGGTCTGGCCTCCACCAAGGACGGAGCCATTCACGTGGTCGGGCAGGGGGTCTCCAACCGTCCCGGCAGCGTGCTCTTCAGCCCCGACGCGCGATGGCTCTTCTTCGTCGAGGGTTTCAATGCCGCCGACGAGACCGGGACACTGCGGACCCTGGCCCTTCCTCCGGCTGGCGATGGCGAAGTGCGTGGCCGGGCGGTTTCGTTTCTGGCGGTGAGCCCGGTGGGCGATGCCTTCGCCTTCGTCGACGGCGGAGTGCTGAAGGTGGCCGCGCTGAAGCCAGCCAGCCCCTCGCGCACGGTGGCCACGGAGGTCTCCACCGCGCAGTTCTCGCCGGATGGCAAGCTGCTTCTGGTCCACCGGCGGGCCTCGGTCGGGGGGTCACTGCTGGTCGCCACGGCCGAGGACTCCCGAGCTGCAGTGCGGCTGGCCGACGGGGTCGGAGAGTGGGTCGTCTCCCCGGATGGCCGACGGGTGGCCTTCGCCGTCCCCAGCGCTCGGATCAAGGACGGACGCGACCTGTCGGTGGCTGCGCTCCCGGAGGGCAAGGTCACCCGGGTCGCGACCGGGACCGGCCCGTTCGCTTTTTCTCCGGACGGGGCCCAGCTGGCGCGTATCGAGCGGGAGAAGGCTCAGTCCATCGGGAACCTGGTGGTGGGTCCGGCCTCCGGCAGCCCCGGGCGTAAGGTCGCGGAACGGGTGGGGGAGTTCTCCTTCGCTCCCGACGGCAAGGCGCTGGCCGCACTGGCCAACTACGACGAAAACCAGCGCTGGGGACGCCTGGTCTACGTGCCGCTGCCCGACGGGCCTCCGGTGGAGCTGGGCAAGAAGGTGACCACGGCGGTGTGGAGCCCGGACAACCGGCACCTGTCCTTCAATCTCCGAGTCTTCAAGCCCCTCCCCTCGGTCGATCTATGGGTCTATCCCCGGGGCAAACCCTCCCCCTCCAAGGTGATGTCCAACGTCTACGGCTACGATTTTGGGCCCGGGGGCGCGCTGTTCTTCCGGGCGGAGTGCATTCGGGAGGCGCGGGCCTGCAGCCTGGAGCGGCTCGACCTGAGCGTGCCGGGAGCGCAGCCACAGCCCATCCTCGAGGGCATCTTCGGGTTTCGACCCAGCGAGAGCGGCAACCGCATGCTGGTCACCTACGCCCGAACGGATGCCGACACCTACGACGTGGCGGTGCTCAATCTGAAGAGCAACGTCCGCAAGACGCTGGAAGAGCGAATCCTGCTGCCCCCGCTGTTCGCCGATCCCGAAGGCAGCCGGGTGCTCTACCTCGTCTCGCAGGGCGAGAAGTCCGGGCTCTACCTCTGCGACCAGGTGCCGTGACCACCTCGTCCGAATGGTCAGCCGAGTGGGTTGGGCGTACTGTCTGCTGCTGACACCGTCGGGGCTAGACCGCGGCAGGCTCCCCGAGCGACGCCTTCGCTAGGGGAGCGATCAGCGGAGGGTCGCTCATGCACTTCATAATCCATTGCCTCGACAAGCCGGACCACCTCGCCCACCGCATGGAGCACCGGCCGGCCCACCTCAAGCACCTCGAGGGCTACGCGAAGGAATTGATGCTCGCCGGACCGTTGCTGACCGATGACGGCCAGACCATGATCGGGAGTCTGTTCATCGCGGAGTTCCCCTCGCGCCAAGAGGCCGAAGCCTTCGTGGCCAACGATCCCTACCGCAAGGCCGGCGTCTTCGGCAGCGTCACGATCACGCCCTGGCGCAAGACCTTGCCGAAATAGCGGAGTCGCCGGAACTGGGTTCCCCGATGGCGCGGTGAGGGGACGGAAAGTGGAGGGATGGTTCGGGGGCCCGTAGCCTGGCGGAGGATGCAGGAGGCCTGGGTCGACGAATTCTCCGAGGCGCTCTCTCGAGCGCGCGGCGCCTCTCCGCACACGGTGAAGGCCTACCTGCACGACATCCGTGCTTTCGCCATCTATCTCGACGGGGCTGGCCGTAATTTCGCCACCGCGGAGCACGCCACGATTCGCGGCTGGCTGGGAACCCTGGCCGTCGACCACTCCGCCCGAACCCGGGCCCGGGCGCTGGCCTCGGTGCGTTCTTTCTACCGGTACCTCGTTCGCACCGGACGGCTGGGCTCCAGCCCCGCCGCCGCCGTCCGCAGCCCGAAGCTCCCCACCACCTTGCCCAAGGTGCTCCCGGTCGACGAGGTCTTCGCCCTGCTCGCCGTCCCCGAGAAGGACCGCCCGCTCGGAATCCGAGATCGGGCGCTGTTCGAACTGCTCTACGGCTCGGGACTTCGGGTCAGCGAAGCTTGCGGCCTGGACCTGGACCATCTCGACCTGCGTGCCCGCAGCGTCCGGGTCCTGGGCAAGGGCCGGAAGGAGCGGCTCTGCCCCATGAATGAGACCTGCCTGGCGGCGCTTCGGGCCTGGCTCGAACGCCGCGGGGAGCTCCTGGCGAAATCCCGTCCGGGTCAGGACCCCGCGGCCCTCTTTCTCAACCACCGCGGTGGACGATTGACGGCCCGAAGCGTGGCGCGGCGACTCGACCAGACCGTCCTCCGGCTGGCGCTCCAGCGGAAGGTGAGTCCCCACGCCCTGCGCCACTCCTTCGCCACCCATCTGCTGGCCGGAGGGGCGGACGTACGCTGCATCCAGGAGCTGCTCGGGCACGCCAGCCTGTCCACCACCCAGCGCTACACCCAGGTGAGCATCGAGCAGCTCCAGGCGGTGTACGACCGCACGCACCCCCACGCGTAATCGGCTGCGCCCGATCGGCCCGCCGAAGGCGGCTCTCAGCGTCCCCCGGGCTTTCGGGGGCGGTCCGCCCGAGTGTCTCCCAATCCAGGTCCGTGGAACCTCTGGCGCAGGCCTGTTACATCCGGGGCCCCCATGCTCCATGGAACGACCATTCTCTGTGTCCGCCGCGACGGGCGGGTGGTGCTCGGCGGGGACGGCCAGGTCACCTTGGGCAAGACGGTGATGAAGGCCAGCGCCCGGAAGCTGCGCCGCCTGGGCGAGGGGCGGGTCCTGGCCGGGTTTGCTGGAAGCACCTCCGATGCCTTCACTCTCTTCGAGCGCTTCGAGACGAAACTCCAAGAATTCCAGCGCAACCTGGCCCGGGCCTGCGTGGAGCTGGGGAAGGACTGGCGCACCGACCGCTACCTGCGTCGGCTGGAGGCCTTGCTGGTGGTGGCCGACGTCGAGCGCACCTTCCTCCTCAGCGGCGCGGGCGATGTCATCGAACCGGATTTTGGTGCGGCAGCGGTGGGCTCGGGCGGGCCCTATGCCCTGGCTGCGGCGCGCGCCCTCCTCGAGCATTCCGCGCTGCCGGCCCGGACCATCGCCGAGGTGGCGCTGGGCATCGCCGCCGACACCTGCATCTACACCAACCGGAATCTGACCTTCGAGGAACTGTGACGATGACCCCCGGCTCGAACCTCACGCCGCGGGAGATCGTCTCCGAGCTGGACCGCTACATCGTCGGGCAGGACAAGGCCAAGCGGGCGGTGGCCATCGCTTTGCGGAACCGCTGGCGCCGTCAACGCGTCACCGGAGAGCTCAAGGACGAGATCACTCCCAAGAACATCATCCTCATCGGGCCCACCGGGGTAGGAAAGACGGAAATCGCCCGCCGCCTGGCGCGGCTGGCCCAGGCACCGTTCGTCAAGGTGGAGGCCAGCAAGTTCACCGAGGTGGGGTACGTCGGACGGGACGTGGAATCCATGGTCCGCGACCTGGTGGAGGCGGCCATCTCCCTGGTGCGGGAGGAGGAGACGGCCAAGGTGCGCGTTCGAGCGCGCGAGGCTGCCGAGGACCGCCTGGTCCAGCTCCTGGCCATTGGAGCGCCCCCGCCTCGGAGCGGACCGATGGGCTTCGCTGCCCCGCCGCCTCCGGCCCGCATCGGCGACGCCGAGCGGGAGAAGCTCCGGGCCCAGCTGCGCGCCGGGACACTCGACGATCGCACCGTCGAGGTGGAAGTGGCCGACCAGGGACCGACCTTCCTTCGGAACTTCTCGGGCCAGGGCATGGAGGAGATCGGGGTCAACCTCTCCGACCTCTTTCGTTCCATGCCCGGGATGAACCGCACCCGTCGGCGCACCGTCACCGTCCCCGAGGCCCTGGAACTCCTTTCTCAGGAGGAGGCTGGCCGGATGGTGGACCCGGACCGGGTCAACCGCGAGGCACTGGCCCGCGCCGAGGCCAGCGGCATCATCTTCATCGACGAGATCGACAAGATCGCCAGCCGGGAGGGAGCGATCCGCGGGGGCCCGGACGTGTCCCGGGAGGGCGTCCAGCGCGACATCCTCCCCATCGTCGAAGGGAGCACCGTCACCACCAAGTACGGCCCGTTGAAGACCGACCACGTGCTGTTCATCGCCGCTGGGGCCTTCCACGTCAGCAAGCCCTCGGACCTCATCCCCGAGCTGCAGGGGCGATTCCCCATCCGGGTGGAGCTGGAGCCGCTCCGCCAGGAGGACTTGGTCCGGATCCTCAAGGAGCCACGCAACTCGCTCATTCGCCAGTACACCGCGCTGCTGGAGACCGAGGGCATCGCCCTGCGCATCACCGACGAGGCGGTGGCCGAGGTGGCCCGCATCGCCGCCCTGGTCAACTCGCGGACCCAGGACATCGGGGCCCGCCGGCTTCACACCGTTCTGGAGCGGCTCCTCGACCCGGTGTCTTTCGACGCCAGCGAGCCCGGCCGACCCCGCGACGAGGTGGTCGACGCCGCGGTGGTGCGGAGTCGGTTGAAGGACGTGGTCGAAGACGAGGACCTCTCCCGCTATATTCTGTGACTCTCCCGGGCGCGCCGAGGCGCCCCAAGGAATTCCTCCGGTGCCCATCCCGCAGTCCGCCGTTCCGACCGTCGAACGTCCGCTGCCTTCCGGCAACCGCGTGGTGATCGAGCGCGCCCGGGCCCATCTCCTCCAGAACTACAAGCAGCAGCCAATCGTCCTGGATCACGGTGCAGGGACTCGGGTCTGGGATGCCGACGGCAACGGCTATCTGGACCTGCTGGGGGGCATCGCCACGCTCCCCTTCGGCCATTGCCACCCGGAGATCACCGCTGCGGCCAAGGCCCAGCTGGACAAGCTCTGGCACACCTCCAACGTCTTCTACACCGAGCCCCAGGTCACGCTGGCCGAGCTGCTCACCCGCGCCTCCGGCCTGGACCGGGCCTTCTTCTGCAACTCGGGCGCCGAGGCCAACGAGGCGATGCTCAAGCTGGCCCGCAAGGTCCAGAAAGAACGCGGGCAGCCAGGCCGCGTGGAATTCGTCTGCTTCGAGTCCAGCTTTCACGGCCGCACCCTGGCCACCGTCACCGCCACCGGCCAGACCAAGTACCAGAAGGGATTCGAGCCGCTCTTGCCCGGGGTGGTGCACGTCCCCTACGGAGACCTGGAGGCAGTGCAGCGGGCGGTGGGGTCGCGCACCGCGGCCATCCTGGTCGAGCCAATCCAGGGCGAAGGTGGGCTGCGCTCGGCTCCGGAGGGATTCCTGCGGGCGCTTCGCGAGCTGGCCAGTGCCGAAGGAGTCCTCTTGCTCGTCGATGAGGTGCAGACGGGGATGGGCCGGACCGGAACGATGTTTGGCTTTCAGCAGGAGGGTATCCGGCCCGACGCCTTCAGCCTGGCCAAGGGCCTGGCCAACGGTCTGCCCATCGGGGCGATGGTGTGCACCGAAGAGACCGGGAAGGCCCTGGTCCCCGGGTCTCACGGCTCGACCTTTGGCGGAAATCCGGTGGCCGCCGCCGCGGCCTGCGCCACCGTGCGGCTGGCCATGGACCCACGTCTGCTGGCCTCCAATCGAGAGAAGGGCGAGTACTTCCTCCACCGCGGCCGGGCCATGCAGGCCCGACATCCGGCGCTGGTGAAGGAGATTCGGGGCCGGGGACTGCTGCTGGGGGTCGAGCTGACCTACGACGCCGGTCCGGTGGTGACCCGTTGCCGCGAACGAGGGGTCCTCTCCAACCTGGCCGGAGAACGAACGGTCCGCTTCGCTCCTCCCTACATCGTCTCCGAAAGCGAACTGGACGAGGGGTTGCGCGTCCTCGAAGACGCGGTGGTCGCGCTGGCCCCATCCGCCTCCACGGTCGTTTGACCACCTTCGCACACGCACCCTAAAGTCGGGAGGTAGCGCCTCCCCGGGGAGCGAAGGTTGCCCAGCGAGACGGACCGCACCGAACACGACGCCCTCAACGAGTCGGTGGATCTTCCGCTGGACCGCAAGCGCGACATCCTGCAACGGGAAGCGCTGCTCGGGCGAGACCACTGGACGGTGCTGGGGCTCAAGCCGGGGGCCAGCGCCGAGGCGGTGAAGGCGGCCTACTTCGAAGCCAGTCGGCGCTTCCACCCCGACAGGTACTACGGAAAGAACCTGGGCAGCTACCAGGGGCGGTTGGAGCGGATCTTCCACCGTCTCAGCGAGGCCCATTCGGTGCTGAGCGAGGCGCTGAAAGGCGCCCCGCCGGCGGCCAGTGGCGCCCGGGGAGCGGACGGCGAGACGGACCGCCAGCGCTCCGAGGAGCGCCGGGCTCGGCTGGCTCGCCACCCCTACCTGGCCCGCGGAGCCCGGGCCGCCGCCCTGGTGGCCGAGGCCGAGAAGCACATCGCCGGAGCTGCTCCGGAGAAGGCCATGGGGCTTCTGACCAAGGCCCAGGCCCTGGGTGGACATCGCGCGGTTGCCAAGGCCCCGGCCCTCCAAGCCCAGGCCAGCCGGCAGCAGAACGCTCGGCGGGCCGAGGTAGAGATGCAGCGTGCTCTGGATGCGGCGGAAAGCAGGGATGCGGTTCGAGCCGCCGAAGCCTATACCCGCGCCGCAGAGCTCGACCCATCCCGGGCAGACGCGGCCTACGAGGCCGCTCGGTGGATCGTCCGCGCCAACGGAGCGGTGGCCGAGGCCCGGATCTTGGCGCAACGGGCGGTGGACCTCCGGCCGGAACACGTCCCTTCACTGCTCACCCTGGCGGAAATCTGCGTCCGGATGGGGATGGCCTCGGTGGCCCGTCGAAATCTGGAAGCGGTCCTGGCCCGCGAGCCCAAGAACGCGGAGGCGCGGGCGCTGCTCCGTCGGTTGCGCTGATCCGCTGAACCTCTGATGCCCGAACACGAACCCGTCATCGGCATCGACCTGGGGACCACCAACAGCGTGGTGGCCATCGTCCAGGGCGGGCAGCCGCAGGTCATCCGGAACCGGACCGGCCAGATCCTGACGCCTTCGGTGGTGGCCATCACCTCTGCCGGAAAGCGGCTGGTCGGCCAGCTGGCCAAGCGGCAGGCCATCACCAATCCGGAGAACACGGTCTACGCCAGCAAGCGGCTCATCGGGCGCAAGTACAGCTCCGATCA
>JBKOYI010000158.1:0-19646 GCA_046725335.1 Myxococcota bacterium
CCGCGTGGGTGACCAGGCTGCTCACCCCCAAGGTGAACCGCTGGCTGAAGGCGTACTCGGCGTACCCGCTGTAACCGTGTTCCCGGTATTCCGGCAGGGAATTGCCCTGGGCATCGCGGATGAGGAAGTTGCCCACGATGCCCATCAGCCCGGCGCGCAAGCGCGGGCCGTCGTAGACCACCTCCACCCCGTACTGCTGGGAGGAATCGGTATCCGTCCGGGTCGCCGCCCGCACATAGGCGGTGTGCTCCACGTTTCGGAGGCCGAAGGGGAGATTCAACCGCCCGGCCAGGATCACGATCTTGCGGTCGTCCAGGGCCACCCCCAGGTAATGCTCCCGGGAGACGATGTTGTCCTCCGCGTTGTTGGTCAGGGCGGCCAGCCTGGCTCCCACGGGGACGAAGCCGATGGTCACCACGGCGATGAACGGCCCGGGCGTCACCCCGATGCGCAGGTCGGTGATCATGTCGATCCAGCGGGTGTTGGTGCCCTGAGAGGTGGTGAGCGAGTAGAACGCTCCGCGGAAGGAGAAGCCCACGTTCAGCCAGTCCGGCGTGGGCACCGCTCCGAAGAGGATGCCCGGAGTGGCCTCGACGTCCTCCTGGGACTTCCCCCACAGGGTGGGGAGGACGATCTGGGCCTGCGCCCGGCCGTAGGGGGTGAGAAGCCCCCAGCCCGATGGGTCCACGTGGCAGGAGCTGCAGTTGGTGTAGCCGTCGCGGATCATCCACGGATAGGCCTGTGCCGCGGTGGCCGAAAGGAAGACGATGAACGCTGCGAGTCGCGTGGCGGAACGCACGGGCGGGCTAGGGGCGGATGGCCGTGAAGGTCACGGTGGTGGCGATGTCCGGCTGCAAGGTGAGGCCGAAATAGCTGGGGATGTCGATCCCGAAGTCCTTGACGTTCACCGCCGCATGGCCGGTGACCTGGTACTGGGTGCCCAGCCGTTTCAGGGCATACTGGATGGGAACCTCGTGGGTCTGGCCGTGCAAGGTGAGCTTGCCCTTGCCGGAGCCCTCCGAGCTCAGACCGTCGGCCGGGAGCTGGACCTCGGACCAGGGCACCTCCAGCACCGCCTCTGGGTAGCGGTCGACTTGCAGGTACTTCTCCCGCATGTGGCGGTCGCGCAGGGCGATGCCCGTCTTCAGCTGCGCCAGCGGGACGACGATCCGTAGCACCGCGCCGTCATCCTGAAGCTTGACGTCGTGGCTGATGCCCTCCACCGCGAAACCGGCCGGGCCTTTGCCGGTGAATGCCGCCGTCGGCTGGCCGGTGATGCGGGCTTCGGCCAGCCCCAGCGCCGGAGTGAGGAGCAGGACCAGAACGGCATGCCGGATGGCTCGGGACATGACCGGGGACGGTGGAAGGTCAGGCTTCAGCCTGCGGGGGCGGGGGTGGTTTGGGTTGAGTTGCGAGCCAGTCGCGGACTGGAGCGGTGCTGATCCCGTGCGTTTCGAACCCAGGCAAGACCACCGACTCCAGAGTCTCCAGATAGAGCCGGCGACGCCGCGATCGTGGGATGACCCCGGAGCGAAGCAGCCGCTCGTCCTCCGCCTCCGGCGGGCCCTCGGAGAAAATCTCCGGGCCGGCACTGCCGGAGATCATCCCCGGCAAGAGCGGCTCCAGAAAATGGAGGTCCAGACGGGACTGAGCCCAGGCCAGGTAGGCCCAGCCCAGCCGGGCGTGCTGGACCTCGTCGCGGGCCAGCTCCTGTAACACCGACTTGAGCCGGGCATCTCGCGCCCCATCCAGCAAGGTGACCAGGGTGGCGGTGCTCTGGGTCTCGGCGACGCAGGATTGCGCGACCACTTCATAGGCCAACCGTTGCTCTGCAGTCAGGTGTCCCGGTGCGTACTCGACCACCCGTGAGACGGGCGGGGGGACCTCTCCCCCGAACTCGCGGACATAGTGCGCGCAGTGAGCGGCGTGGCGGCGCTCGTCGCCGGAGGCACGCTCGGCCAGCTCCATCAAGGGCGCCGCGGCGCCGGCCTGCCACAAGCGGTGGGACAGCTCACCGAAGCGCACCGCGGCCTCGGTCTCGATCAGAAAGCGCCGCGCCCAGGCATTGGCCGCAAGAGCGTTTACCAACCCGGCGGCCCTCCGCCGCCTCCACCACCACCACCACCACCACCACCACCCGTTCCGCCATCTGGAAGGGGGGTGGTCTGATTGTTGTTGGTGGAGGAGCCATCGGAGCCCCCGCACTTGACGAGGGCGAGCGCAGCGCCACCCATCACCAGCACCTGGAATAGCTTCTTCACGTTCATTTCGGCTCTCCTGATGCCCCGAAGGGCTTTCCCCAGAAGACACGGAGCCGCCGCCCCGTTGCGGGGGGTCTGGATCAGCTGGTTACGAGCCTTTCCGGAGTCTTAGCGCGTCTCGCCCGCCCGGGAGTGGGGCATGGAGAATTCAGCCCCCGTCCGCGCCTCCGGCCAACGCGCCGTCACCGTCTTCAGTTTCGTGTAAAAGCGAACACCTTCCGGGCCGTGGATGGCGTGGTCGCCGAAGAGCGAGCGCTTCCACCCCCCGAAGCTGTGGAAGGCCATTGGCACCGGGATGGGCACGTTGATGCCAACCATGCCGCACTGCACCCGGGTGGCGAACTCGCGGGCGGCCCCCCCGTCCCGGGTGAAGATGGCGGCCCCATTGCCGTAGGTGTGGGCGTCCACCAAGGCCACCGCCTCATCGACCGTCCTCACTCGCGAGACCGACAGGACCGGTCCGAAGATCTCCTCGCGATAGATGCGCATCTCGGGGCGGACCTCGTCGAAGAGGCAGCCGCCGAGGAAGAAGCCCGACTCCCGCCCGGGGACGCGGAGCCCGCGCCCGTCGACCACCAGTCGAGCTCCTTCGGCCACACCCAGCTCGACATAGGAGCGGACCTTTTCCAGATGTTCGCGGGTGATCAGCGGGCCCATCTCGGCGGCCGGATCCTCCCCGGGCAAGATCCGGAGCTGTCGAACACGCGGGGCCAGCCGCTCCACCAGACCGGGGCCCGCATCGCCCACCGCCACCGCCACCGAGACGGCCATGCAGCGCTCGCCGGCCGAGCCGTAGCCGGCCCCGATGAGCGCGTCGGCAGCCAGGTCCAGGTCGGCATCGGGCATGACCACCAGATGGTTCTTGGCCCCGCCCAGGGCTTGCACCCGTTTGCCGGCCTGGGTTGCCGCCCGATGGACGGCCTCGGCCACCGGGGTCGACCCGACGAAGCTCACTGCCGCCACGTCGGGGTGGCGCAGAATCGCCTCGACCGCTTCCCGGTCTCCGTGGACGACGTTGAAGACCCCATCGGGGAGGCCGGCGTGCTTGAGCAACCGGGCCACCTCGATGCTCGGTGAAGGGTCACGCTCCGAAGGCTTGAGGAGGAAGGTGTTTCCGCAGGCCAGGGCCACCGGCCACATCCACATCGGCACCATGACCGGGAAGTTGAAAGGGGTGATGCCGGCCACGACTCCCAGAGGCTGACGGATGGACCAGGCATCGATGCCTCGACCCACCTGCTCGGTGATCTCTCCCTTCAGAAGCTGAGGAATGCCGCAGGCGAACTCCACCACCTCCATCCCCCGGGTGAGCTCTCCCCGGGCATCGGACAGCACCTTGCCGTGTTCGCGGGTGATCAGAGCCACCAGGGCGTCGGCATGGGCTTCGGCCAGCTCGCGGAAGCGGAACAAGACCCGCGCACGGACCAGCGGAGGCGTTCGGGACCAGTCCGGAAATGCTTCCCGGGCCGCCCCCACCGCGTCGGCGACATCGGCAGGCGTCCCCAGGGGGACCTGGCCCGTCCGCTCTCCGGTGGCGGGATTGAAAAGGTCGCCCAGCCGATTGCCCTCGCCAGCCAGCTCCCGCCCGCCGATCCAGTGGGGGATTCGCTTCGGGCCTGGCCGTGTTTGCGTCTCAACCCGCATCGCCTTGCCCCCGTTTCCAGTCCGGCAGAGGGTGGCCGGCCTTCACGTGGTGGTAGCCCGGCGTCTCCCGGATGAGCACGTAGATGTACTCCAGGGGTGCATCGATCGTCTCCTGGACCACCCGGGTGGTGGCCTGGGCGAGCGCCCGCTTCTGCTCGGGGGTGCGGCCCTCCCGGATGTCGCACTGGATGATGGGCATGGTGGACAGGCCAAGCCAGGCCGTCGTCTGGGCCGCTCGCGGGAGCCAGGGCGAGGTCAGGGCCGGAGTTTCGGGCGATTCCACCAAGTGTCCGGCGGGTGCTTGCGGATAAGGCGCGGCATGAGTGGTCCGTCGGGGCTCAAGCAGTTGAGGGGGGCACCGTCGTCCTGCCCGATCGCGGCGCTTTCCAGGCCCCGATCCGGAGGCCCGGGGGGTGCCCGACGCCGCACCCCACCTTGCCGGGCGCGGGCGCGGGCCGCATGCTGTGGTGGACCGTCATGCGTTGGAGTGACCTGGCAGCGATGGAGCACCTGGGCGAAACGACGATTGCCGGTCACCCGGCAGAGGTCTGGCGCGCCCGCGACGGTCGGATTTACCAGGTCCGCCGGGACGTGGGCGTCTTCCGCGAGGTCCGGGCAGGGGAGTCCCTGGGCGACTTCGAGCGCTGGGATCTGCTGATGCCGGATCCGCTGGGTCACCACGGCGTCCAGCGCTGAGGGCGAGCTGGAGCTAGGCGGTCTTCCGTGGAGCGGTGCCTGGGTCTGCTCGAAGACGGTCGAGTCCTTCGTACCAACTGCGGCGGTCCAAGAAGCTGGGGAGGACTCCGTCCTGCCGCTTCTGCAAGAGCACCTGGTACACGGTGACCCGGCCAATCCGGAACGTGACCGCGGTGGAGGCCAAGTACAGCCGCCAGGCCCGAGCCCGGCGCTTGCCGACGAGCTGAACCGCTTCGGGAAGCCGCCGTTCCAGGCGTCCCAGCCATTCCAGGAGAGTCCGAGCGTAGTGGCTCCGGAGCGCCTCCACGTCCAACACCTCGAATCCCGCGCGGCGGGCTGCGTCCACGACCAGATCCAGAGGGGGTAAATCCGAGTCGGGAAAGATCTCCTGCTGGATGAACCCGCCGCGGTCGCGGTGGAGCCAGGGGATGGTGCGCCGGGCGTCGCCGGCTTCGGCGATGGCGTGGTTCAGCAGTAGCCCTCCCGGCACGAGTCGGTCGTGGAGAACGGAGAAGTAATGCCCCAGCTCCTGGCGCCCGACATGCTCCATCATTCCCACGGAGGCCAGCTTGTCCCACTGCTCGGCCGGGGGCAGCTGGCGGTAGTCGGTCAGCCGGATGTCCACCACCTCTTTGCTTCCCAGCTCCCGCTGGACCCGCTCGTCGGCGATTTCCCGTTGGGCCGGGCTGAGGGTGATCCCGGTGGCGTGCACCCCATGACGTCGGGCGGCGTGGAGCACCAGGGCGCCCCAGCCACACCCGATGTCCAACAGGCGATCGCCCGCCTTGAGCCCGAGCTTCCGGCAGACCAGCTCCAGCTTTGCCGCCTGGGCCGCCTCCAGCCCTTCGACACCCGGTGCCCAGTAGGCGCAGGAGTAGACCATCTCCTCGTCCAGGAAGAGTCGGTAGAAGTCGTTCCCGACGTCGTAGTGGTGGCGCACCGCCGCGTCGTCCCGACCGGGGGTGTGCCGGCCGGCAGCACGAAGCAGCGCCGTGGCCCGGGCACCGATTTCCGCCAGGAAGGCGGTCGCCATTGCAGTGAGGTGCAGCCCCTCCGGCCCCGGCCAGCTGGCGGCCAGCTCCAGACAGCGCACCAGATCGCCCTCCACCTCGATGTCCCCGGAGAGGAAGGCCTCCGCCAGCCGCTCCTCGGATGGTGGAAAGCCGAAGGCCGTGGCAGCCCGCTCATGGGTGAGCACCATCGTCGGGGTGTCGGAGCTGGCCGGAAGGGGTGGAATCCAGGAGCCGTCCCAGAGTCGAACGGCAAAGGGGCGGCGCGGACTCGACAGAAGCGCCTGCAGCTGCGACCGGGTGTCCATGGCTGGGCCTCCCAGGAGTGTCATTCGCATGCCCTTGGAAATGCCATCCCGTCAAGCAGAACTGAATCCGCCAAGCCGTCGTTCCGTCAGTAGCGGACGCCATGCGCTTGCTCCAGTCAGCTCCGCTCCTGCTGCTTTTGGCCGCCTCCGGCTGCGTCGTTCGCGAGACCCGGCCCCTGCCTCCGCCCATGTCCGACGCCGAGGCGGTCGAACGCGGGGAGGCCTGGTGCGGGCAGCACGGCTACGAATGCCGAGCGCGCAGCGTGGCCCGTCGTGGCGATCTGGTGGAGGCCATCTTCGACGCCGAGGGCCATGGAGCCCGCGGCCCGCTGAGGCTCGACTTCGGGGTCTGGGACCGCCGCCTGGTCCGGGTCGAAGTTCCAGCGGTTCCTCCTCCGGGTCCCCGGCCGATGGCCGAAGCCGAAGCGGTGCAGCAGGGCGATGCCTGGTGTCGCTCGCGCGGCTACGTCTGCATCCTGGAGGACGCTCACGTGGAGGGCCAGGCACGCTGGCACCTTCGCTACCGGGTGGAGGCTCCGGGTCATGGGCGGGTGGGACTGACCTACGACGCCTTCAACCGGGCCCTGTTGGGCGTCCGGGAGGACGTCCGCAGCTGATTTCATTGCGCGTCGAGGTCGGCTGTCGCTAGCCCTCATCCCACCCGGTCGCCCTCTTGGCGCTCGGTGCGTGGAGGCAGCCTTCGTGATCGACCTCTACTACTGGCCGACGCCGAACGGTCACAAGATCACCATCGCGCTGGAGGAGCTGGGGCTGCCGTACCGGATCAAGCCGGTGGACATCAACCGCGGCGAGCAGTACCAGCCCGACTACCTGCGCATCTCCCCGAACAACCGCATCCCAGCCATCGTCGACAACGAGCCGGAGGACCGAGGCGGCCCACTTTCCATCTTCGAGTCGGGAGCCATCCTCACCTACCTGGCGGAAAAGACCGGGCGGCTACTCCCTTCCACCGCCCGCGGCAAAGCCGAGGTGATGCAGTGGGTCTTCTGGCAAGTGGGGGGCTTGGGACCGATGGCTGGACAGAACCACCACTTCGTCCAGTACGCGCCGGAGAAGATTCCCTACGCCATCGACCGCTACGTGAAGGAGACGGCCCGGCTGTACCGGGTGTTGAACACCCGCCTGGCCGATCGACCCTATTTGGCGGTGGACCACTCCATCGCCGACATCGCCTGCTATCCCTGGGTGGTGCCCCACGAGCGGCAGCAGATGAACCTCGACGATTTCCCGAACCTGAAGCGTTGGTTCGCCAACATGGCCCATCGGCCGGCGGTGGAACGGGCCTATGCCGTGGCGGCCCAGCTGAAGGCCCAACCCATCGACGACACTGCCCGGAAGGTACTGTTCGGGCATACCAGCAGCAGCTAGAAGCGGTAGGCGAGGCCGAACAAGAGATAAAGGGTGAAGAAGGTATTCCGGGTGTAGTTCCCGGTGCCGATGGTGGGGCCCATCTTCAACCGAAAGGTCACCGCCAGGTCGCGCTGGAGGAGGTACTCCACCCCCCCGCCGAAGAGGATGGGGACGAAGAACCTCGAGCCGGCGTTGAAGGTCACCCAGAAGGGGAGATCGAACGTGGCGGAGGCCCGGAGCTTGGGGTCGATCCGGAAGCCTCCCTCCAGCCCGACCGGGAAGGTCATTCCGACCACGGTGTCGTTGTCCGGGAAATAGAGCAGGAGCCCGGGGTCGAAGCGCAGCGCCAGGTCGAACTTCTGCTTGGTCAGTAGCTGCTTGCGGATGGTGAACTGGAATTTCAATCCCAGGACACCGGTATCGGTGATGCCTTCCTCCCCGTAGTTGAAGGTGAAGCGGCCGCCCAGATCGAGCGTGTGGTCGACGCCATAGGCCAGATCGGCAGAGATCCCCGGCCAGCCGAACTGGGCCCAGAACAGGCCGCCCCCGGTGCCAATGGTTTGGCCTGCTTGGGCCGACCAGCCCTCGGCGCGCGCGGATGCGCCGACCAGGAGAAGGGTCAGCAGTGTGGCACCACCCCAGCGAGAGAACCCCATCGGGCAAGACCTCCAAGTCGAGGATGACAGCCGGGGACGACGTTGCCCCGAGCCCGGGGGGTGGGTGCCAGTCCCAAGAGCCCCGACCCCTCGAAAATGGGACGACTCGGGGACGGAGGTGGTTAGAGTACCCGTCCACACACCCCAGGACTCCGGTCGGGAGCCATTCAGATGACCGTCTCGCTGCCTCGTCTTGCCGTCCTGACCTTCTTCGTGGCCGGCGCCACGAGGGCCGCGGAGGGCCCGCTCCGGGTGAGCATGATTCCCACCACCGACCCCTCGCGGATGCTGCGGGAGGCCGAGCCGCTGGTGAAGTACTTCCAGGAGGCCACCGGGCGGCGCATCGAGCTGACCATTCCCCAGAATTACGCCGCGGTGGTGGAGGCCATGGTGCAGGGGCAGGTGGACCTGGCCCATTTCGGCGGCTTCACCTTCGTGCAAGCCAACCGGCGGGCGGGAGCGGTCCCGCTGGTGCAGCGCGAGCGCGACCGGAACTTCCACAGCAAGCTCATCACCGCCCGCGACGATGTGAAGCGGCTGGCGGACCTCGCCGGCAAGCGCTTGGCCTTCGGCGACGTCAACTCGACCTCGGGCCATCTCATGCCGGCCTACTTCATGCGCCGGGAGGGCGTGGATGCGGCGGTGCTGGACGGCGCCCTCTATACCGGCGGGCACGACGCCACCGCACTGGCCGTGGCCCAGAAGAAGGTCGACGCCGGTGCGCTCGACGAGGCGGTGTGGGAGCGACTGATCCAGGACGGAAGGGTCGACCCCTCGAAGGTGCGGGTTTTCTGGACCACCCCGCCCTTCGTCGACTACGTCTGGGCGGCACGGAAGGACCTCGACCCGTCTCTGCGTCAGAAGCTGGCCGAGGCCTTCCTGTCGCTGAGCCCGGACAACCCCGCCCACCGGCCCATCCTCGAGCTGCTCAGCGCCAAGGGCCGCTACGTTCCGGTCGACGTCGCGGCCTACGCTCCGCTTCGCGAGGCGGCACTTCGGGAAGGGCTGTTGCGGTGACCTTTTCGCTCCAGGGGGTCGGACGATCATTCGTCGGTGGCGCGGGCGAGGTGGCCGCGCTCTCGGAGGTGAGTTTCCAGGTCGCCCCGGGGGAACGGGTGGTGGTCCTGGGGCCCTCCGGCGCGGGCAAGACCACCCTGTTCAGCATCCTCAACACCACCCTTCGCTGTACCAGTGGTTCGGTGCGCTTCGAGGGAGCGGACGTCTCCACGCTCTCGCCCCGGGCCTTACGCGCTGCCCGCCGGCGCATCGGGACCATCTTCCAGCAGCCGCGACTCGTCCCTTCGCTCACTGCTCGCCAGAACGCGCTCCTGGGCCGGGTGGGGCACTGGTCGGCTCTGGGTGCCATCGAGGCTGCGCTCAAGCCCCGGGCCTCGGACCTGGCACGAGCCGACGCCGCACTGGAAGCGGTGGGACTGGCGCATCGCCGTCAGGCCCGGGCCGACGAGCTGTCGGGTGGGGAGCAACAGCGGGTCGCCATCGCTCGGGTCCTGGTCCAGGAACCCACGGTGGTCCTGGCCGACGAACCCTTCGCTTCGCTCGACCCGGCGCTGACCGAGAGCGTCGTCGAGCTGCTCCTGGGGGTGGCCTCGCGGGGGCGGACGCTGGTGGCCACCCTCCATGACGTCGGGATTGCCCTGGGCGGTTTCCCCCGGGTGCTCGGGCTGTCGCGCGGGCGACTGGCCTTCGATCTCCCGGTCGCCGATCTGCGCCCGGACATGCTCCTCAGACTGTACGGTCGCGCGGACGGAGGAGCGGCGGCTTCCAGTGCGCATCCGGAGGGGGGCGATGACCTGGCCTGCGCCCACTGAGCCCGCGGCCACCCGGCTGTGGACCTCCCGGCCCTGGGCGGTGCTGGCAGTGGTGGCCTTCTTCGGGTGGAGTCTGGTGGAAGCGCAGGTCGACCCGGGGCGCCTGCTCTCCTCGGAAGCGCTGGAGGGAATGGGGCGCTTCCTCCGCGGGCTCGTCCCACCCGATCTGTCGCTCCACTTCTTGCGGGTCGTGGCCCTGGCGCTGGTGCGGACGCTGGCCATCGCGGTGGCCGGAACGGCGCTGGCCGTGCTGCTGGCCTTCCCGCTCTCCATCCTGGCCACGCCGCGGCTCTTCCGGACTACCCGAATCGCCGCCGAAGCGCCCGGGGGTTGGGGAGCGACGTTGCTTCTCGCGCACCGGGGCGCGCGGACGGTGCTGCGACTTTTCCGCGCGGTGCCCGACCTCTTGTGGGCCTTGCTCTTCGTGGTGGCGGTCGGGCTCGGCCCCACCGCCGGCACGCTGGCCATCGCGGTGTCCTATGCCGGCGTCCTGGGCCGCGTCTTCGCCGACATCTTCGAAGGAGTCGAAACAGGTGCGGTGAAGGCCCTGGCGGCGTCGGGGGGCCGCCGCGAGAGCCTGTTCCTCTTCGCCATCCTTCCCCAGGCCGCTCCGGGGCTGGTCGGCTACACCTTGTACTCGCTGGAGTGCGCGCTGCGGGCAGCCTCGGTCCTCGGATTTGTCGGCGCTGGCGGGGTGGGGCAGGAGATTCAGCTCTCCATGCGGCTGTTCGAGTACCGGCAGGTCTCGACCCTGCTGCTGGCCTTCGTGGCAGTGATGGTTGCCGGCGAGGGACTGAGCCGGCTCTTTCGGCTCCGCTTCCGGAAGGTGCAGGCGGGGGGTGCCGCCCCCCTCACCCGGGGCGGCAGGAGGCTGGCCTACGCCGTCGGGCTGGCGGTGGTGCTGGGAAGCTTCTGGGGCGTGGGGCTCTTCGACGAGACCCGTGCTGGTCTGGTGGGGCGCATCGCCCGGTTCGTGGCCGCGCTCTTTCCGCCGGACATCTCGATGGCCTTTCTCCGCTCCCTGGCGGTCCCTCTCCGACAGACGCTGGCGGTGGCCGGAGCCGGGACGCTCCTGGGCATGGTGCTGGGCGGTGTGCTGAGCCTTCCGGCCACGGCCTCCCTGGTCTTTCCCGCGGCCGAGACGCCCGGGAAAACCCGGGCGAGCGTCCGGTTTCTCCGTCGGACGCTCTACTTCGGTGCCCGGGCGGTCCTGGCTGCGCTGCGGGCCATCCCCGAATTGTTGTGGGTGCTGCTCTGCATCCTGGCAGTGGGGTTTGGACCGTTCGCCGGGGTCCTGGCTCTGGGGCTGCACACCGCTGGAGTCCTCGGAAAGCTGTGGTCCGAGGCCCTGGAGGAGGTGCCGCCCGGACCCGATGAAGTGGTGGAGGCGGGCGGCGGCGGTGCGGCGGCGCAACTGGCCTGGGCAGCCTGGCCGCAGGCCCGGGAGCTGATGTTGAGCTACGTCCTGCTCCGCTGGGAGTTCAACGTCCGAGTCTCGGCGCTGGTGGGCGTCCTGGGCGGCGGTGGAGTGGGGCTGCTGCTCTACAACTCGATCCAGCTCGGCTTCTACGACCGAGTGGGGACATTGGTCTTGCTCGTCTTCGGGCTGGTCACGCTCAGCGATGCGCTGTCCGGTGCCATCCGGCAAACACTGGCGGTGCAGACGAGCCGGCGCGCCAGACCTGCCGTCGAGCTCGCAGCAGCACGTCTGGCGGCGGAAGCTGGCCTGACTGCGCCGAGCGGTTAACGCTCGGCGTCACCGACTTGATTCAACTGCGTAACGTCTTGACACGGGTGTGTGTCGCAGTCAGCGTGCATCCCCGTCGCGTGCAGTCGGACCGGAGGCTTCCCATGCATATGGAGCGCCGGACGTTCCTCAAGGGAACGGCCGCCTTGGGTGGAGCGCTGGGCGTCGGGCTGTTCGATCTCTCGGAAGCGCGCGCCGAGATGCGCGAACTGAAGATCTCCCGCACCACCGAGACTCGGAGTACGTGTCCGTATTGCTCGGTCTCGTGCGGGGTGATCATCCACACGCTGGGAGACAAAGCGAAGAATGTCACCGGCTCGGTGGTCCACGTCGAAGGGGATCCCGATCACCCCATCAACCGCGGCACACTCTGTCCCAAGGGCATCACCCTCAAGGACGACATCCAGCATTCCGGCCGGCTGAAGACGCCCAAGGTCCGCCGTCCCGGCTCGGACAAATGGGAGGACATCTCCTGGGACGCCGCCATCGCCGGCATCGCCCGCCACATCAAGGGAACGCGCGACCGCACCTTCATCGCCACCAATGCCAAGGGCGAGACTGTCAATCGCACGCCGGGCATCGTCATGATCGGTGGCTGCACCGACACCAACGAGTTCAACCTCCTTCAGTGGAAGGTGGGCGCCGGGCTGGGAGTCACCTACCGCGACACGCAAGCACGAATATGACACGGCCCAACGGTGGCCAGTTTGGCCGCCACGTTTGGTCGCGGTGCGATGACGAACGGTTGGGTCGACATCAAGAATGCTGATGTCGTGTTCGTCATGGGCGGAAATCCCGCCGAGAACCATCCCTGCGGGTTCAAATGGGCCATTGAGGCCAAGAAAACGCGGGGGGCAAAGATCGTCTGCGTGGACCCGCGCTTTCAGCGGACCGCGGCGGTCTCGGACATCTACGCCCCGCTCCGGGCCGGGACGGACATCGCCTTTCTCCACGGCATCATCCGCTACGCCTTGGACAAGAAGCGCTTCCACCTCGACTACGTCAAAGCCCACACCAATGCCCCCTACATCGTGGGGGAGAAGTACGGCTTCCAGGACGGTCTGTTCACCGGCTTTGACGAGAAGAAGGGGGAGTACGACAAGGCAGCCTGGGCCTACGAACCGGACGAGCAGACCAAGGCCTATGGCATTGACGAGACGTTGCAGCACCCACGCTGTGTGTTCCAGCTCTTGAAGAAGCACGTCGACCGCTACACCCCGGAGATGGTGGAGCGAATCTGCGGAACCCCCAAGGAGCAGTTCCTCAAGGTCGCCGAGGCGGTCACCTCCACCGGGAACGCCGAGCGGGTCGGCACCATCTTGTACGCCCTGGGCTGGACCCAGCACTCCACCGGGGTCCAGATCATCCGCACCGCGGCGATGCTCCAGCTGCTCCTGGGCAACGTCGGCCGTCCGGGCGGCGGGGTCAACGCGCTGCGCGGCCACAGCAACATCCAGGGCGCCACCGACATGGGTGGCACCTTCGACATCCTTCCGGGCTACCTGAAGACGCCCAACGGAGCGCTGACCGACCTCGCCACCTATCTGGAGAAGAGCACGCCCTGGACGCTGAACAAGCAGGCCTGGACGTCCATGAACTACTGGAGCAACTACCCCAAGTTCATGGTCTCGCTGCTCAAGACGTTGTGGGGCAAAGCGGCGACCAAGGAGAACGACTTCGGCTACGCCTGGGTCCCCAAGGCCGACGGCAACTACTCCTGGGCCTACATGTTCGATGACATGTACCGCGGCTCGTCGATGCGCGCGGGGGGCAAGGAGCCCGCCCCGGAGGGGCTCATCTCCTTCGGCATGAACCCGGTGGGCGCCGGCCCCAATGCGGAGAAGATGGTGGCCGCCCTAGCCAAACTGAAGTGGCTGGTGATGGTGGAAAACCAGGAGACCGAGACCGCCATCTTCTGGAAGGCGCCCAAGCAGCTCGGCGGGCCCGAGGCATCGCAGATCCAGACCGAGGTCTATCTCCTGCCGGCCGGCAACTTCGCCGAGAAGGACGGCACCCTGACCAATTCTGCCCGGTGGATTCAATGGAAATGGAAGGCCCTGGACCCACCCGGCTCGGCCAAATCCGACCAGGAAATCATCGCCCGCATGTTCCTGGCGGTCCGTGACCTCTACAAGAAGGAGGGTGGCGCGCTCCCGGAGGCGGTGCTCAACGTCTCCTGGGCCTACACCAACCCGGCCAACCCCGACCTGTCGGAGGTCCTCAAGGAGATCAACGGCAAGGCCATCGTCGACATCTTCGAGCCGCCCAAGGACCCCAAGGATCTCAAAGAGGTGAAGAAGCTGGTCAAGGCCGCCGGCCAGCAGCTCGACGGCTTCGGTCAGCTCCGCGACGACGGCACCACCAGCTGCGGCAACTGGCTGTACACCGGAGTCTTCACCGAGGCCGGCAACAATTCAGCGCGCAGGCTGCCCGCGGATCCGCTCGGCCTGGGGATGTTCCACCAGTGGGCCTTCAGCTGGCCGGCCAATCGCCGCGTCATGTACAACCGCGCCTCCGCTGACGCGGCTGGCAAGCCCTGGGACCCCAAGCGGGCGGGCATTGCCTGGAACGGCGAGAAGTGGGTGGGGGACGTCCCGGATATCAAGCCGGACAGCCCGCCCGGGCAATTCGGGGCCTTCATCATGCTCCCTGAAGGAGTGGGTCGGCTCTTCGCCCCGGTGCTCAACGATGGGCCATTCCCCGAGCACTACGAGGCGGTGGAGGCCCCGGTGGACAACGTGCTCCACCCCAAGGTGAGCAGCAACCCGGCCAGCAAGAGGTTCAGCAGCGACAAGGACCCCTACGGAAAGGCGGCGGATTTCCCAATCGTCTGCACCACCTACCGGCTGACCGAGCACTTCCACTACTGGACCAAGCACCAGGAAGGCGGACGGCTCAACGAGGTTCAGCCCGGCATCTTCTTCGAGATCCCCGAGGAGCTGGCAGCCGAGAAGGGCATCAAGAACGGAGAAACGGTCCGCATCACCTCGGCGCGAGGCTTCATCGAAGGGCCGGCGATGGTCACCCGGCGCATCAGGCCCATGACCATCGATGGCAAGCGGGTCTGGCAGATCGGCCTCCCCATCCACTGGGGCTTTTCCGGTGATGCCAAGCACCTCGGGCCGCTGGCAAACGCCCTCACTCCCTGGGCCATCGATCCCAACACCTGGACGCCCGAGTACAAGGCCTTCCAGGTGAAGCTGGACAAGGCGGAGAGGGCCTGACCATGCCGATCCCCGGCCTCGAGATCATCAGGTCATCGGCCTCCCTTCGTGGCCAGTACAGCGGCCTCCGGCAGGTGCCCTTGGTCAGCAAGTACATCGACACCTCGACCTGCATCGGCTGCAAGGCCTGCGAGGTTGCCTGCCAGGAGTGGAACGACCTTCCCTCGGTGAAGACCCAGCAGACCGGCAGCTACCAGACGCTGCCCACGCTCCATGCCGAGTTCTGGAACCTCATCAAGTTCAATGAGACGGAGGTCGACGGCAACTTCGCCTGGCTGATGCGCAAGGACCAGTGCATGCACTGCGCCGACCCGGGCTGCCTCAGGGCCTGCCCGGCGCCGGGGGCAATCGTCCAGTACTCCAACGGCATCGTCGACGTGAACCCCGACCAGTGCATCGGCTGCGGCCTGTGCGAGACGGGGTGCCCCTTCGACGTCCCCCGCTTCTCCGCCAAGTCCGGGAAGATGTCCAAGTGCACGCTCTGCGTGGACCGCACCACCATCGGGCTGGAGCCGGCCTGCGTGAAGGCTTGCCCCACCGGCTGCCTGCACTACGGGACCAAGGAGGCGATGGTGTCCCTAGGCAACGAGCGGGTGGCCCAGCTCAAGGCCGATGGTTTTGCCAACGCCGGGCTCTACGATCCGCCGGGAGTCGGCGGCACGGGGGTGGTGACCGTGCTCAAGTACGCCGACAAGCCTGAGCTGTACGGATTGCCGGCCAACCCCACGGTGCCGACGATGGTCCGGGTGTCCAAGAACTGGCTCCGGCCCCTGGGGCTCCTCAGCATGGGGGCGGTCCTGATCGGGCTGGTGGGCCACTATTTGAAGTTCGGTCCACGGCAGCCGCCCAAGTCGCCTCCCTCTCCACCGCAGGCCTGACCCCAGAAAGGGACTCCAGCGATGGCCAACCCCGTTCAGAGCTCTGCCGCCGGCGCCGCTGTTGCTCGCTCCTCGGGCGACCCCGCCATCCTGGTTGCCCAGGATCGGGACAACCTGGTCGTGGGCGACGTGGTGGTGCGCTTTCGCTATGCCACCCGGGTCATCCACTGGGGAGTGGCGCTGACCTTCTTCGTCTGTCTCTTCACCGGGTTGCCGATCTGGACACCCATCTTCGGCTGGATGGCCACACTGTTCGGCGGCCTTCAAGTCTGCCGCTGGCTGCACGCCTGGACCGGTATCCTCTTCGCCTTCTTCGCCCTGCTGCAGTTCCTCCACTGGGCTTCCGAGATGCGCATGGGCGATGCCGACAAGCGCTTCATCAAGCTCGAGAACTTCCTGGCCTACATGCGCTGGCAGACCCACGACGAGGAGATCGGCAAATACAACGGCGGGCAGAAGGTCCTGTTCTGGATGAGCTCGCTAGCTTCGCTGGGCTTGCTCCTCACCGGCATCGTCCTCTGGTGGCCGAACCTCTTCGGGCCCGGACTGCGCGAACTGTCCTGGCTGCTCCACGACGTGACCTTCATCCTCTTCGTGCTGCTGATCATGGGGCACATTTATCTTTCCATCGCCGAGCCAGGGACCTTCACTGGGATGGTGAAGGGGACGGTGACCAAGGACTGGGCGCGGCTGCACCACCCGCGGTGGTACCGCGATGTGACGGGTGACAAGCGCTGAGACCCTGGCCCAGCGCTTCGAACGGCGGGCCGCCCGTGCCGAGGCGCTGTCCGAGGGACCTTCCTCGGGACGCGAGCCGCTGCGCTTCGCCGCCGGGCTGTTCCGGGCCCAGGGTCGGGCCGCTGCGGCGGTCCTCGAGCTGCACGCCCGGTCGGCGCTGAGCGGCTCGCCGTCCCGGGACCTTCCCAAGGTGGAAAAGCCGCTGCGCTCGGTGCTTCGCTTTCTCGCCGAGTCGGGACCGGTCCCCCTCCGCGAGATGTCCAAGGAGCGAGCCGGTGAGCCGCTGGACCTGTTCGTGGCCAGGCTCGACACCGCCTGGACCGGCGGCCCGGAGGAGCGTCAGGACTTCCTTTCCCACGCCACCTTGCGGCCCTACGCCGAGGCGCTGGTGGCGGCCGGTGTCGGGCTGGAGCGCGAGCGGATCCCCGGAAGCGGCCGATGTCCCGCCTGCGGGGCTCCACCCAGCATCTCTTTTCGGCGGGCCATTTCCGGCAGCGACGGGGAGGCGCGCTGGCTGGGCTGCGGACTGTGCGGCACCGAATGGCAAACCACCCGCATCCGCTGTCCGGCCTGTGGAGAGACCAATCCCGACCGGCTCCCCGGCTGGCAGAGCGACACCTACCCCGCGGCCCGGGTCGAGGCCTGTGACAGTTGTCATCGGTACGTCAAATCGGTGGATCTCTCGGTGGACGGACTGGCCGTCCCCGAGGTGGACGAGCTGCGTTCCCTGGGACTGGACCTGTGGGCCATCGAGCGCGGCTACGTGAGGCTCGAGCCCGGGTTGGCGGGGCTCTGAGCCCCGTCGTTCAGCCCAGCTGAGGGAGGTCCAGGGTCTCGGTTTCGGGATGCGGCAACAGCTCGGCCCAGGCAGCGGCCAGGGTCTCCTGCGACCAGCCCAGAAACCAACCCTCGCCCCGGAAAAGCTGTCCCGCGGGCGTCTCGATCCGCATCATCGCCCCGGTTCCCTCCGGCGCGGCCACCGAGAGTTTCCAGGCCGAGAGCGTGTTGCTGCTCTCGCGGAGCCGGATGGCCACCCGCTCCAGCGGACTGACCGAAGGGTCGGTGAGGCCGACAATGCGTGCGGGAGAAGGAGCAGTCACCTCTGCTGCAAGGTAGGCGATCTGCTTGGAAGGGGGCAATGGCGACCCCGGCGGTGGGCGAAAGTCGCAGGTGGCCGGCCGAGCGCGCCCAGTGACACGATGCCCTCCGGGCGTGAGCACACGATCGCCAGCGGGATGGGCGTGGGGTTGTCTGCTGCTGGCGTGCGGGACGGGCACCATCATTCCGCCGGGAGGCGACACCGGGACCCCGCCACCCCCCACCAACCACCCCCCGGTGTTCCTCGTCCAACCCAATGCCAGCGCGTCGACCCTGCCGGAGGGACAAACCACCCAGCTCTCCGTGACCGCCGACGATCCCGATGGGGACTCGCTCGGCTATGCCTGGACCCAGCTATCGCCGGCCACGCCTCAGGGCAGCTTCAGCTCCCGAACCGCCCGCAACCCCACCTGGGCGGCCCCGGCGGTGGCCAGCGACACCCCGGTCACGCTTCAGGTCTCGGTCAATGACGGCCACGGGGCCTCGGCGGTGGCCTCCTTCACCCTCACCGTGATCCACGTCCAGCAGAACCAGCCGCCCACTGTCTCGGCCATCTCCGTCCCTGGTACGTCCCCGGTGGCCGGCGACGATGTCCCGCTCTCGGTGACCGCCACCGACCCCGATGGCGATCCCCTGACCTTCGCCTGGAGCCAGACCGCGCCGGCCACCCAGGGCGTCTGGAGTTCCACCACCACCGCCAGCGTCGTCTGGCGCTCCCCGCCGCTCAGCTCGCCGACGGTGACCTTCAGCTTCCAGGTCACTGTCTCCGATGGGCACAACGCTCCCGTCCAGCGCACCGCCACCGTCCAGGTGACGGCCCCCAGCTATGCGGCCGACATCCAGCCGATCTGGACCGCCAACTGCATCAGTTGTCATCCGCCTGACGGGTCACTGGACCTGACCGCGCCCAACAGCTACGCCCAGCTGGTCGACCGGACGCAGACGACCACCACCGGGAACTGCGTCGGCGAGAAGCTGGTGGATACGAGCACTCCCAGCGCTTCCTCGCTGCCCAAGTGGCTCAGCGGCATAAGCTGTGGTTCCCAGATGCCTAAGAACAATCCACCGTTGGCCCCCGGAGATCTGGTCAAGGTCAGGTCCTGGATCGACAGCGGAGCGCTTCAGAACTGAGCTGGTCCCAGGGGTCGGCGGCGGGCCTATGCTCCCGCCCCGCCATGCCAGCACGAACCTTTCTTCCTGAACCCCTGGAACAGTACCTCTTCGACGTCCTCTCCCCCATCACGCCGGTGCAGCACCGAATGCGGGAAGAGACGCAGCGACTTCCCAACGCCGGAATGCAGATCGGCCCGGACCAGGGACTGCTGCTGGGACTCCTGGTGCGAATCATTGGCGCCCAGAAGGTGGTGGAAGTGGGCACCTTCACCGGCTACAGCTCCTTGGCAATGGCCCTGGCCCTTCCTCCCGGGGGCCGAGTCCTCTGCTGCGACGTGAGCAAGGAGTGGACTGCCATCGCCCGGCGCTACTGGAGGGAGGCTGGGGTGGAGAGCCGCATCGACCTGCGCCTTGGCCCGGCCCGGGAGACTCTCGCCTCGCTGCTGGCCCAGGAAGGGCCGGGGAGCCAGGATCTGGCATTCATCGATGCCGACAAGACGTCCTACGACGCCTACTACGAGCTGTGCCTGAAGCTGCTTCGGCCCGGGGGGCTGATCACCATCGACAACGTGCTCTGGTCCGGCCGCGTCGCCGACCCGAAGGTCACCGACCCGGACACCGCCGCCCTGCGCGCACTGAACCTCAAGATTCGTGACGACGCGCGGGTGGACGTCTGCGTTCTCACCGTGGGCGACGGCTTGACCCTGGCTCGCAAGCGCTGAGGCCCTTAATCATCAAGATCAGTGCGCCAGCCTGCGCACCCACCGGGAGACGAGCTGCTCCAGCAACTCGGCCCGGCTCAGTCCCACCTTGCGCAGCTGCCGGTCCATGGTGGAAATGAGCGAACCCGGGAGCCGGACTGCCAACACCGGTTTCTCGCCCTTACCCCGCTCCCGAATGGGGCGGGAGGGGACGGTCCCCCGTAAGAGCTGCCGGTAGTGGCTGGCGCAGTACCCACGGCTGTGGACGTCGCGTCCGCAACCCGCCACCTGGCACTTTCGATGTCGCACTGCCCGACGACGCATAGGTTCAGTCGTTTGCAGATGTCACGCCAAGGGGAGGACACGCTGGTT
>JBKOYI010000028.1:0-9989 GCA_046725335.1 Myxococcota bacterium
CAACTCCCGCGGCGAAGCTGGGCCTTGGACTTGATCTGAGCGTGCTCGCTGCCGCGGTGGTGCTTGCCACCTCGGGACCGTGGTGGCTAAGGGCGGCTTGGGTGCTCTGCTCGATGGGCGTGTTCTGGAGCACCAGCTCGGTGGCCCGCCACTACGGCTCAACGGTCGATCGTGCCCGCTGGGAGGATGTTCTCCTTTCACTGGTGATTTTGTTGTCGGTTGTCACAGTCGTCTCGGTGGGGGGGTGGCTGCTGGACCTCCCCTCGCCCCGGCTGGACCGACTGCTGATGATCGCTTTCCCCGTGCAGGCGCTGTTACGGGTCACCGTGTTCGCCTTCGTCCGGGCCCAAACCGCGGAACCACGACAGGTCCTGATCGTCGGGACCGGGCCGCTGGGCCGCATCACCGGCGAGGACTTGGTCCGAGCCCGCGCCGTCTGTAAGTATCTGAGCTGGCCCGGGGAGTCGATCCCCGAGCCCCTGCGAGGGCGCTATCTGGGCGAGGCGGGGGAGTTAGCCTCGGTCCTCCACCACGAGGTGGTCGACGAAATCTACCTCTGCGGTCTGGCCCACACCCAGGGTCGGTGGCTCCAGGCAGCGGTGAGTGTCTGCGAGACCTACGGCGTCCCCTTCGCTCTGCCGGCCTACAGCGTGCGTCTTGGACGCGCCCACCCGGTGGCCAACAAGGCGGTGGCCGACGGCTTCCTTCACTACGTGGCTGGAGGTGCCCGTCCCGAATACCGGGTGCTCAAGCGGCTGCTCGACGTGATCGGGTCGGCAGCGGCGCTGTGGTTACTGTTCCCGTTCCTGCTCCTCATCTCTGCCCTGGTGAGGCTCACCTCGAAGGGTCCGGTCTTCTTCAGGCAGATCCGGGTTGGCCTGCATGGCAAAGAGTTCCACATGCTGAAGTTCCGCTCCATGATCGCCAACGCCGAGGATCTGAAGGCCCAGCTGGCGGGGCAGAACGAGCAGAGCGGCCCGGTGTTCAAGATGAAGCGCGACCCGCGGGTCACCCCCCTGGGCCGCTTGCTTCGCAGGTACAGCATCGACGAGCTACCCCAGCTGGTCAACGTGCTTCGCGGTGACATGACTCTGGTCGGCCCGCGGCCACCGGTGCCACAGGAGGTCGCCCAGTACGAGCCCTGGCAGTGCCGACGGTTGTCGGTCCCTCCCGGTCTCACCTGCTTTTGGCAGGTCAGTGGGCGGAACGAGATTGCCTTCCAGGATTGGATGTATCTGGATCTGCAGTACATCGACCACCAGAACCTGGGTGACGATCTGAACCTGCTGCTCAAGACGGTCCCGGCGGTGTGGAGCGGACGCGGCAGCCACTGAGCGACCTCTGGGGGTGTTCCGCTCGACCGCGCCCTCGTTGCGAAGCCCGTTCGACGTCTAGGAGGCGGCTCCGGACCATTCTGGGGCCAGTTCGGGCGCGGGGATGGGATTTCCCAGAGGTGCCGCTCGAAATGCGGTGACCGTCAAATCCTGGTCAGTCGCCACTGCCAGGGCTGCGGACAACCCGGGCTCCGGTGACCAGGCTCGAATGGCCCAGGGACCACCCGGAGCGTGGACCCGGCCGGGACGGCCTAGAGCGTCCACTTCGACCGTCACCGAGTGCAAGGGCTCGGTCAGTCCGCAGCCCCGCCCCTTGAGCACCGCCTCCTTGACCGTCCACAGCGCAGCGAACGCGCCAGGTCGATCCCGCTCGGGCAGCAGGGTGAGCCAGTCTGCTTCGGAAGCGGTGAAGAAGCGCTGGGCGAGGGGCAGTGGATCCCGGTCCGAACGCACGAACTCCAAATCCAGTCCCAGGTCGTGGCCCGCGCTGATGGCCACCGCCGAGTATCGTCCGGCATGGGTCAGGCTGAAGCTGAGGCTCGTCCCACCGTCGAGGACCGAGGGCCGCCCGAGCGATGAGATCTCGAATCTCAGGGCCGCCGGTGGGCATCCGGCGTAAGCGGACAGAGCGGTTCGGACGAGTGCATGGGCGGCGATGAATGCCTGGCGCTGGTCAAGGCTCTGGAAGGCAAGGGCTCGTTCCTGCTCATCGACGTCCAGAACGTCCATCCACTGCGCATCGGCTGGAACGGCTCGGTCGAGGAACCACAGGTGCACCGTTCCAGTTCGGACCGGCCCCGGGTTGGCAGCCTTCTGCATCCAGCTGCCCATCCTAGCGCAAGCCGCGACTGCCAGGCCCAGGCTGCTGCGTGCTGCCGTCAGTCAGGTCAGCCCACGGTCGACTGTATGCGTTTTCAGGTGTCTGGCCGTGGCTTCGAAGGCAACGCGGAAGAAATAGCCCTGCGCCCCATCGCTTCGTGGATCGAAACCCGGCATCGCCTCGACGCAGGCGCGCAACGCCGCCGACTGTGCGCCGACGATGTCGACCTTGGGCGAGAGGCCGAGGAATTTCGCCACCGCCTGGGTCGCCACCTGGACCGGGTTGTAGGTGCTTCCGGGGCTCATTCTCCAATGGCAATGCGAGCGGCAGGCCAGCGCATCGCCATGCCCAAGGGCAGCGCTCAAGTCTGGCAGGGTGGGCGACAGGCGCAGGGGTGCGCCACCAGAGGCCACTCGGAAGTCCCCGTCACTGCTGGAAGAGGCGCCGGAAGCCTCGTCGCAGGGGTCCCGCTGCTCACCTCTGGCTCGCACTCCGATCCGGGGTCGCGCATGGGGACAGTCGGTCCTGGGCTCGGTTCGGCTCCCCCAGCTGACGTTCGCGATGACCCAGGTGCTATCGATGACCCGCCCCGGGGCACCCACGGTGCACGGGGACGCTGCCTGTGCCCAGGAGAGGACTCGAACCTCCATGCCTCGCGGCGCTAGACCCTGAATCTAGTGTGTCTACCAATTCCACCACCTGGGCGGTGCGGAGCGCGGCTTATACGAGGCCCCCCTCAGCGTTTCAAGGGCCACTTCCCCTCGGCCTCGAGCCGGTGGCGTAGCTCGGGGTTCTCGTCCAGGTACGCCTGCAGCGACTCCTGGGTGATGTCCACCTCGACGTCGTCCTTGCCGAGCAGGCTCTGGCAGGCCAGCCGCGAGAAGGCCCGGACGTCAAAGGCCTGATCGATCCGGTCGGCCTCGGCATCCTCCTGCTCCGACAGCGACTCCAGTCCTTTGCGCACCCAGACGTGACAGGTCGAGCAGGCGCAGACCCCCCCGCAGGCATGGCCCACGGTGGCCCCGCACTTCTCGGCCGCTTCGAGCAGGCTGGTCCCTTCCGGCACCTCCACCGTGACGTCATCGAAGGGGCTGCGAAAGCGCACCTTTGGCATTTAGTACCCCGGTCGGAGCACTTAGACCTCGTCCACGCGCCGGCCCTCGAGCACGCTGCTCAGGGCACGGTTCATCACCCGCTCCACGAAAGGACGCGAGGCTTCGTCGAGGGCGTGGATGGCCTCGGCCAGCGGCTCGGCCTCGATGGCGCTCTGGCGAAGCTCGGCCACCTGGGCCATCGCTGCCTCCAGCGCCGCTCGCTCCTCGGGCGAGACCAGATCAGGAAACTCGGCCAGCTGCTTCCGGGCATCGTGGAGGATCCGCTCCGCTTCGATTTGCTGGTCACGCAGCTGTCGGGCCTGCATATCCTCCTCGGCATGCTCGATGGAGTCGATGAGCATCTGCTCGATCTCCTCCTCGGTCAGCCCGTGGGTCGGCTTGACGGTGATGGCCTGCGACGTCCCGGTGCTCTGCTCCTTGGCCGAGACGGAGAGGATGCCATCGGCGTTCACCTCGAAACGCACCTCCACCCGGGCCATCCCCGCCGGCAGGGGCGGAATGCCGGAGAGACGGAAGCGGGCCAGGGAGCGGCAGTCGGTCACCAGCTCCCGCTCGCCCTGCACCACGTGGACGTCGAGCGCGTTTTGCCCGTCCTGGAAGGTGGTGAAGACCTGGGCCGCCGCAGTGGGAATGGCGCTGTTTCGGGGGATGAGCTTCTCCACCACCCCGCCCATCGTCTCCAGCCCCAGGGACAGGGGGATGACGTCGAGCAACAGGACTTCATCCTGTCGCGACTGGTTGGTGAGGAGCTCGGCCTGCACCGCTGCTCCGAGAGCCACCACCTGATCCGGGTCGATGTCCCCCAGCGGCTCCTTCTTGAAGAGCTGGGCGACGAAGCGCCGCACCGCCGGGACCCGGGTGCTTCCGCCGACCAGGATGACCCCGTCCAGATCCTCCTGAGTGACTGCCGCATCCTTGAGCGCCCGGCGACAGGCCACCCCGGTTCGTTGCAGCATCGGAGCAATCCAGGTCTCGAGGTCGGCGCGGGTCACCGCCAGCTCTCGGCCCAGGGCCATCACCGAGATGGATTCCACCGCGGTCAGGGCCTCCTTGGCCCGTCGAGCGGCGGCCAGCAGTTGTGTCACTTCCGAGGCCGATGGCTCGGCCAGTCCATGGGCCTGCAGAAAGTGGCTGGCGATGGCCCGGTCGAAGTCGTCGCCTCCCAGTGCCGAGTCGCCACCGGTCGACTTCACCTGGAACACCCCTTCCACCAGCTGGAGGATGCTGATGTCGAAGGTGCCGCCGCCCAGATCGTAGACCGCGAACGTCCCCTGGCTTCCCTTGTCCAGCCCGTAAGCCAGTGCCGCGGCGGTGGGCTCGTTGAGGAGCCGGAGCACCTCCAGGCCAGCCAGTCGCCCGGCATCCCGGGTCGCCTGCCGTTGCGCATCGTCGAAGTAGGCCGGGACGGTGATGACCGCCTGCTCGACCTTGGTGGTCAGGGCTGCCTCGGCCCGGCGCTTGAGGGTGCGGAGGATCTCCGCCGAGACCTCGATGGGTGTGACCGGGGGGCCGCCCTGGACTTCGAAGCGCACCACCGCCCCCGAGCCCCGGGCGAACCGGTAGGCACCCAGCGCGCGGGTCTCGGCATCTTCGGGTCCCTTGCCCATGAAGCGCTTGACCGAGGCGATGGTGCTGTTGGGCGATTCGGCGGCCAGGGCCCGGGCCCGCGCCCCGACGATGACCGAACCGTCCTGGGCGTAGTGGACCACCGAGGGGAGGAGCAGCGAGCCCTCCTCGTCGACCACGAAACAGCTCGGTTTGCCGTGCTGGACCGTGGCCACCAGCGAATTGGTGGTGCCCAAATCGATGCCCACCGCCTGTCCCCGCGGCTTCAGTGGGTCGTGGATCTGCAACAGTCCCCCGGCCATTTCAGATCTCCTCCTCGCCGCCGGCGTCCACCGCCTCCAGGAATCGGTGGTGGTAGCGCAGCCGGGCCAGGGCGTGGGTCGCTTCAACGCGGGCCTCGGTGTCGGCCGGCTGCTGCTCCAGCCGGCGCAGTGCCGACTGGGCCGCGGAGAGCGCGGTGGCCGATTGGGTCCGGACTCGGTCGGAGAGGACGCTCACCGTCTCCTCGTCCCCGCGCCGGTGGGCGTCCTCCAGCTGCTCCCGGAGCTCCAGCACCTCCTCCAGGAGCTCGGCTGGGACTGCAGAACCTGTGGCCTCGTCACGGCGCAGATCCACTCCATGGAGCTTCAGCAGATAAAAGGCGCGCGACTCGGGCGATTTGAGGGTGCGGTAGGCCTCGTTGAGCTGGGCGGTGCGCTCCAGCGCCACCCGGCGCTCCCGCGGGTCCTCCTTTCCAACCCGGTCGGGATGAAAGAGCAGCGACCGCTCGCGGTAGTTCCGCTCCAGCTGGCCCACCTCGACGTCCACCCCACGAGGAAGCCCCGCTGCCTGGAAGAGGGTGGCTTCGACCGGGAGGGGCTGCACCTTCCCGCAGCGGGGGCAGAGGTCCGCGGCCGTCGACTCCGCCTGACAGTTCCAGCACTTCACCGGAAAGTCGCCTCTAGACGGCGAAGCTCTCGCCACACCCGCACGAGGCCTTCACGTTGGGGTTCTCTAGCTTGAACCCCGAAGCCATGAGGCTCTCCTCGTATCGCAGCTCGGACCCCATCAGATAGAGATAGCTCTTGGGATCGACGAAGACCCGGACCCCGTCCTTCTCGAAGACCTTGTCCCGCTCCTTGGGAGACTCCGCCCACTCGATGACGTAGGCCAGGCCGGAACAGCCCCCGCCGCGGACCGCCACCCGCAGGCCGGCCTGGGGTGTGTCCCGCTCGTCCAGTAGCCGCTTCAGCCGCGCCGCGGCTCCCTCCGAGATGGAGAAGGTGCGAGCAGGGGCTCGGGGTGCGGGGGCGTTGTTCTGGGAGGTGATCGCCGTCATCACCCCGCCTGCGACTGGACCGTCCGTGCCTCGCGCTTCTTCTTGAAGTCCTGAATGGCCGCCTTGATGGCGTCCTCGGCGAGGACGGAGCAGTGGATCTTCACCGGCGGAAGCGACAGCTCCTTGGCGATCTCCTTGTTGGTGATCGTCGTGGCCTCCTCCACCGTCTTGCCCTTCACCCACTCGGTGACCAGGGAGCTGCTGGCAATGGCCGAGCCGCACCCGAACGTCTTGAACTTGGCGTCCTGGATGATCCCCTCGTCGGAAATGCGCAGCTGCAGGCGCATCACGTCGCCACAGGCCGGAGCCCCCACCAGCCCAGTGCCGACGTTGGGGTCGCTCTTGTCGAGCGTGCCGACGTTCCGGGGGTTCTCGTAGTGGTCGATGACCTTGTTGCTGTACGCCATGGTCGAATCCTCAGTGGGCCGCCCAGGTGATGGACTTCAAATCCACACCCTCGCGGGCCATCTCATAGAGCGGGCTCATTTCCCGCAGCTTCTTCACTTTGTCCACCACCAGCCGGGCCACCGAGTCCACCTGGGCCTCGGTATTGAAGCGACCCAGTCCGAACCGGATGGAGGAGTGGGCCATGTCCTCCTCCACGCCCAGGGCCCGCAATACGTAGGAGGGCTCGAGCGAAGCGGAGGTGCAGGCGCTGCCCGAGCTCACCGCCACGTCCTTGATGGCCATCATCAGCGCCTCTCCCTCCACGTAGGAGAAGGAGACGTTCAGATTCCCCGGGAGCCGGTGTTCCAGCGAGCCGTTGACGATCACCAGATCCAGCTCGCGCATCAGGGTGGTCCGCAGCCGCTCGCGCAGCGCCAGAATGCGGGCCGACTCGGCCGCCATCTCGTTCTTGGCGATCTCCGCCGCCTTTCCGAAGCCCACGATTCCGGCGACGTTGAGGGTTCCCGAGCGCATGCCGCGCTCGTGGCCTCCGCCGTCGATGATCGGAGCGATTCGCACCCGCGGCTTGCGCCGGACGTAGAGCGCCCCGATGCCCTTGGGGCCGTAGATCTTATGGGCCGTGACCGAGGCCAGGTCGACCTGCATCTTCTCGACGTCGAAGGGCACCTTGCCCACGCCCTGGACCCCGTCGGTGTGGAAGAGAATCCCGCGCGAGCGGCACAGGTGGCCGATGGCCTCGATGGGCTGGACAGTCCCGATCTCGTTGTTGGCCAGCATGATCGAGACCAGGATGGTCTGGTCGGTGAGCGCATCTTCCAGTGCGTCCAGGTCCACCCGACCGTCTTTCTGCACGTCCAGGTAGGTGACCCGGGCGCCGGTCCGGATGACCGCCTTCCAGCGCGCCAGCACCGGGTCCTGGTCCAGCTTGTACTGGAGCGCCAAGGAGTCGACGTCCTCCGGCTTCACCTCGCCGCCGGTGAGCTCCATTAGCCGGAGCAGCTTCAGCTCGTCCAGCCGCTCCTGCCGCATCCGCTCCAGGCGCTTGCCGGTGTCGAGAATGGCCTTGTGCTCGGTCTTGAGGGTGACCATGTGGTCGCCCTTGTGCCGGTAGAACTCGGCCACGCCCTTGAGGGCCAGGTTGTCCGACTCGGTCGCCCCGCTGGTGAAGACGATCTCGTTGGGCTGGGCCCCGATGAGCGCCGCCACGTGGGTCCGGGCCTGCTCCACCGCCGCTTCCGCCCGCCAGCCGAAGGCGTGGTTGCGCGAGGCAGCGTTTCCGAAATCCTCCCGCAGGTAGGGGAGCATGGCCTCGAGCACGCGCGGATCGACCGCGGTCGTGGCATGGTTGTCCATGTAGATGGGAAGCGTCATGAGTCGTTCCGGGGACTTACACTAGAACCCTAATGTGGACCGGATAGGTCGATTATAAAGACCGACCCCCTGAAAGCAAGGTGTAACGCCCCGGCCTCATAAGGCGTTTTCTCTCTGGGGGACCCTCGGTAATTAGACGCTTCAGAAGACAGACGTTTCAGGAGAACGGATGGACGCGGCGGCGACAGGCACGGCAGAAGCGGCGGGACAGCGCCCGATGAGATGGCTTTGGGTCGTCGGGCTGGCAGCGGTGGCGGCGCTCGCCCTGGTGCTCGTGCCGCGGGCCCTGCCCACCGGGCCCTCGGCCCAGCTGGACGCGGCCGGGGCGCTGGGGGCAGGACGAATCGGGGCAGGGGCGGCGCTGGTTTTCCTGGGCGGGCTTCTGACGGCGCTGACTCCCTGCGTCTACCCGTTGATTCCGATCACCGTGGGCATCTTCGGAGCTCGTCCCGGGGTGGGACGAGGGCGGGCGGTGCTCCTCACCTCCAGCTACGTCGTGGGCATGGGGGTGGTCTTTGCCGCGCTGGGAGTGCTGGCCGCGCGAACCGGGGCGGCTTTCGGGCAGCTGCTCGGCAATCCCTGGGTGGCAGTCGCGCTGGCGGCCTTTCTGCTGGTCCTGGCGGCAAGCATGTTCGGGGCGTTCGAGCTCACGCTCCCCGAGGGGCTGGCCCAGCGGCTCAACGGCGTGGGCGGGGCAGGGGTGGCTGGCTCCTTCCTCATGGGCAGCGTGGCCGGTTTTCTCGCCGCCCCCTGCACCGGCCCGGTCCTGACCGGGCTGCTCACCTTCGTCGCCACCACCCGGAGTACCCCCCTGGGGGCGGGGCTCCTCTTCATCTACGCGCTGGGCATCGGGGTGCCCTTCTTCCTCATCGGGGTCTTTGCCGTTCGCCTGCCCAAGAGCGGCGCCTGGATGGACTGGGTGAAGAGCGTGCTGGGCATTCTCCTGGTGGCACTGGCGGCCACTTACCTTCGCGATGCCTTCCCGGAGATCCGGGCTGCTGCCAACTCCGCTGCTCGAGCCTGGGGCCCGGTGGGCGGGGTGTGGCTGGCTGCGGCCCTGGCGGCGACGGGCATCTTGATGGGAGCGGTGCACCGCCGTTTTGGGGGAGGGGCCCGGGATGCGGCCCTCAAGGGATTAGGCATCGCCCTGGTGGCCGGAGCGGTGATGCTCCGTCTCTCGGCGCTGAACCTCGGCCTGGAGAGCACGGGCCTGGTCTGGAACCTCCGCTACGCCGGGGAGGGCAGTGCTCCCGAGCCAGTGGAGCGGGCCCTGGCCGCGGCCCGGGCCGAGCACCGGCCGGTGATGATCGACTTCTCTGCCGAGTGGTGCGCTGCCTGCAAGGAGCTGGACCGCCAGACTTACGTGGCGCCGGACGTGGTGGCCGAATCCGCACGTTTCGTCCGGATCAAGGTGGATGGCACCAACTCGGTGGATCCGGTGGACGCGCTCTACCAGCGCTTCGGAGTCATCGGGCTGCCCACGGTGGCCTTCGTCGGCTCCGATGGGACCATCCTCAGCGAGCCGCGGGTGACCGGTTTTCTGGGCCCGGAGAAGTTCGCCCAGGAGCTGCGCAAGGTCCGCTGAACGTAGAGATCGCTTCGATGCGCGGTGGGGCTCTGCGGGGCGGCTCAGGACGCCCGTCGAGGCTCGCCCCGGTCGCCTCGCAGGTTCCGCCTCGCCACCTCGCCCGGCCATTTCCGAGCGTCCGCTCCAGTCCCTTCGTCCGCTAGCCTGTGGGGGAGACAAGCGCATAAAGTCGTACCCCAGGTACCGGTGGCAGCCACGGCTGGCGGGGCGTTCCGATGGCAGCTGTGCAGTCCAGTCCAGAGTCTCCGGCTTCCCGCGCGCCGTCGGGAGCTCGCGGCTCGCCGGAAGGCAAGAGCGTGCTCATCGTCGAACCGCGGCCCTCCGCCCGAGGGCTGATGCAGTTCGGCTTGGTCCGGGCCGGATTCCAGGTTCGGTCAGTCCGTTCCGCCGAGGACGCCGAACGGGTGCTTTCCGAGGCCCCTCCCCCGGCCATGGTCGTCTCCGAGGTCCGCCTTCCCGGGCTGGACGG
>JBKOYI010000088.1:0-24527 GCA_046725335.1 Myxococcota bacterium
GGGTTCGGGCATCCCTTCGAGGAGGTGATCAAGGGTCCCGACATCCTGAGGGTCTACCTGCTCGAGCCCTACGTTCCCCACAACAGCGTCCTCGGCCTGTGGGCCTATGGCGGGTTCCTCGGCTTCACGTTGCTCTGGGCGATGTTTCCGGTGGGCTTGCTCTTCACCGCCCGCTGTTACCGCTGGGCCCGGACCCCGCTGGAACGGGTGACCGCGCTGGGCGCGGCGAGCCTCCAGGTCTCCTATCTCATGGAGGGCTACGGCGACCTGGGCTTCGGGGCCTGGGGCCCGGTCTTCACCATGGCGACCGCCTACGCCTTGGTAGGGAAAATCTGTATTGCCAACGGTGCCTGGGGAGCGGGTGCGATCCAGCCTGCGGGCCTGAGGGGGAGTGCGCCGGTGGCTGCCTGACCGGCGGCCGGACATGGGGTTCGAGGTCTCAACTCTCACCACTGTCGAAGAGCTCCGGGACCTCGAGGAGGAGTGGCTTGCACTGCTCGGCAGGGTCGAGCCCGATTTGCCGTTTCTCTGGCCGGACTGGGTCATCACTTGGTGGGAGCTCTTCCGCCAGGAGCGCTCGGTCATCCGTGACAGCTTGCAGGTCAAGGCCGTGAGGCGTGACTCGGGGGAGCTGGTGGCAATCGTCCCCTTGATGGCCACCGAGCGTCCGGCGGTCGGTCCCGTCCGCGTCCGGGGCATCGGATTCATCGGGGCAGACAAGTACGTCACCGAGCAACAGGCGCCCATCGTGGACCGAGCCTGCGAGAGGGAGGTGGGGGCCGCCCTGGCCGCCCACCTGGGCACCGCCGACGACTGGGACTGGATCGCCTGGGAGGGCCTGAAGCCCGAGAGTGAGCTGGCCAGGACGCTGGGGCGAGCGATGGACCTGCGCTGGGGCGCCTCACAGGCGGGCAACCTCCCGTCGAGCTGGCAGGAGTTCAAGCGCCGGTTCCGGAAGCACCTCAAGAAATCGGTCAGGCACTGCTACAACTCGCTCAAGCGCGAAGGCCTGACCGCACAGCTCGAGGTCGCCACCACCCCGGAGCAGATCGCCCCGGCGCTGGAGATCTTCCTCCGCCTGCAGACCACCCTCGTCCAGCACGCCGACCCTCTCACTGGATTCGATCGTTTCGCCGACCCGGTGGCACGCCGGTTCCTGGTCCAGCTCTGCTCCCGCCTGGCCAATCGAAACATGACCCGGGTGCTGACCCTTCGCATCCGAGGCCTGCCGGTGGCCAGTCGGGTCGCCTTTCAGCTTCCGCACTGCCTCTACCTGTACCACTCGGGTTGTGACCCCGGCTGGCGGAAGTACGCGGTGGCGACGACCCTCGTCGCCGAGGCCATCCAGTACGCGATCGACTCCGGGATTCCACGCCTGCACCTCTCGATGGGAGAGGACGCCTCGAAGTCACGCTGGGATCCGGAGATGGCGTTCTTCCACCGAGCGTTCTGGGTGAGACCCCAGCTGTCTTCACGGGTTGCCTTGGGCGTGTACTCGTGGGCACGCGGCGGTTCTGGCCTGGCGAATTGGATGAAGAGCGTCCTCGGCCGGTGATTCCATCGACCGCTTTGGCAGGACCGAGCAGCGGGCGCGTATCGTGGACCCGCATGGGAACGTGAGCGGCGCACCCCGACGTTAGTAGTGAGCGAGAAGGTGCTCGGTGAGCGCGTCGCCCACCCGCCCCTGTGCGTCGATGGGCGTGAAGGCGTGGTCTGTGCTGGCGATGTCGATGCGCTTGAAGCCGCGCACGTCGGCCAGGGCGCGCATCGCCTCGGCGGCGTGGACGTCGACGTAAGCCACCCCCGGATCGTTCGGGCTCACCACGAGAAAGGTATCCACCCCGCCCTCGGCCATCCGGCGCAGAGTGCGCGGCACGTCCTCGACCGATTCCGTCACCGGAGCCCCTTCCCCGCCCTCGACCGCGGTCAGATCGAGCACGCAGAAAGTGCGGGGATTGAGGATGCACACGCCGGCGACGCGCGGGTCGCGCGCCCCAACCTGGAAGGCGTAGTCACCCCCCGAGCAGTGGCCGGCCACGATGACCCGGGGGGCCCCCAGGGCCCGGATGGCCTCGGCGATGTCCTCGAAGGCTCTCGCTGGATAGGTGACGTTGTCTGTGGCCCCCGGAGCGGCCGGGCTGTCACCGAGGCCCGAGAGATCGACGCGCAGGACGTCGAAGCCCAGGGAGGCCCAGCGACGGGCCATCCGCACGGTCATCCGGTGCACGCCCGACCGGTTCACGCAGCCGGCGTTGAGAATCAGAATGGGTGGCCGGCCCGGCCGCGCCTGCGCCAGGTCGGCCGGAGTGAGGATCCCGAAGAGGGGCTGGTCTCCCCCGAGGTGAAGAGGACGCTCCCCCGAGGGCGGGGGGACCGAGGCCCTCGCTGGAACCGGGCGGGCAGCGATGCTTGCCGGATAGGCATCCTTGAGCCAGCCGAGGATCGACTCCAGGATCTCGTCGGGAAGCGCTGCGCGGTGGGACACGGTGATGAGGAACTTGTGCCCTGGATGCGAGCGGAGCTCGGGTCCGGTGCCCAGCTCACGCAGATGGGCCATCAGCGCGTCGCGCCCCTGCACGTTGCCCCCGTCGATGAAGAGAGTCCGCCGAGCAGGGCGGCGCGCGACGCCGAGCAGATCGATCTTCGAGAGATCGTCGATGAGGGCGCGGGGAAGCAGCATCCCCAGGGCTTCCTCGCCGTCACGCTCGGGGGGAACGACGCCGGCCAGCGCTGGCTCGATCCGGAGATAGAGCTTGTGTAGCTTGGTGACCTCGCTGACGAACCCGGATCCGGAGACGTACGGGCTCCAGAGCACCAGCGAGTCCACTGGGCCGCTCTCGGCGGCGTGCAGCATGGCCAGCGTTGCCCCCAGCCGCAGTCCCACCACTGAGATGGTCTCCGCTCCCGACCGCGCTCGCAGTTCCCGGATCGCCTGCCCCACGTCGTCGAGCCAGGCCGGCAGAAGTCCAGGAGCAGACTCATCGCCCCCCGAATCACCGGTCCCGAACAGATCGAAACGCAAGCAAGCGAAACCGGCGTCCGCCAGCCGCTCGGCAAGGTGGCGATAGGCGCGGTCGGAGCGGGTTCGGTCGGTGCCGATCGGCGGGCAAAGGACCACCCCCACCCCGCGCCAGGGGCCTTCCTTGGGCGGATGGTAGAAACCGAACAATGGCCGCCCTTCGGCACCGAAGTAGATGGGCTGTTTGCGGCCAGACGCGGTTCGGATCTCGATCGGCTCCACGAGCGGACCTCACACCCCGGCAGGCGGCAAGGCAAGGTCGCTCTTCCGCGGGAGCAACCACTGGCGTCTGCCGTCGCTGCTCCGCCAGCGCAGCCTCTTCAGGCCAGGAACCCCAACCGCGGTCACCTTCCCGATGACGGTGACCAGCCCGGTTTGGTCAGCCGTACTCCCACTCGATGGCGGCCAGGAGGTCGGGGTTCGCCAGGGAATCCCAGCCCTCGGTGTCTTGTGGTGTTGAGTTGCCGCCCAGGGTCGCCTCAGAGGCACCGGTGTAAGAGGCCCGAAAGTCTCGCACCCGTTGCGCAATTGCCTCATCGGCCATGGGCGAAAGATTATCCCAACTTGCAAGTCGCCTCGTGGGTCCCCCGGGGTGGGGGTAGGTGAATTTTGCCCCTCCTCCCCCGACGTAGGGACGTGTGCTACGGATCGCCGCCGTGCTCGCCGCCGTGCTGGAGGGGGAGACCTTGGAGGCCTGTGTTGAGCGTCTGGTTCTCGAGTACGCCCAAAGCGTTCCGGCCAGGCGGCCGCTCGATGCCCGGCTCTCTCTTCAGAACGACCTGGCCATCGAGTCGCTGTCCCTGGTCTCCCTGGCCCTTCGGTTGGGCGGCGAGCTCGGGGTGGACATCGTCGAGCAGGGCGTGGAGCTGGGAAATCTAAAGACGCTGGGGGATCTGCTGAACGTCGCACGGACTTTGAAGGAGCAGGCAGCAGCCATCGGGGGGAACAACGAAATGACCACGGAGCGAAGACCATGAAGACCGAGGCCACGCGGAAGGACAAAGAGGAAACCCGGGAGGAGCCGGTCCAGCAGCCAAAGGAAGACTCCACCGAAGAGACGGAGTTCAAGGTGACCGTGCGGAAGCTGGAGGTACCGGTCCGCCCACGCGGGGTCCTCGCCGAGTGATCAGGTTGCGCTCGAGCGCGGCGAGGTGAGCTTTTTCGCCTTCGCCGCGCTCGCGGCCAAGCAGGCCCTCGTTCCGTACCCGTACGAGCCGCGCGGGCTGCAGCCTCAGGATGTCGAGGTCGAGATCTCGCATTGCGGGATCTGCCACAGCGATCTCCACCTGATCGACAACGATTGGTCCTCCAGCGTCTATCCGCTGGTCCCTGGTCACGAGATCGTCGGGACGGTGTCGGCCGTGGGAGGCGGCGACTGCGCCCTCAGCGTCGGGCAACGGGTCGGCGTCGGATGGCAGCGGTCGGCCTGCCAGGAGTGCGAGTACTGCCGTGCCGGGGAGGAGAACCTCTGCCCGCAACAACAGGCGACGTGCGTCGGGCACATGGGTGGCTTCGCCCATCGCATTCGCCTCGACGGACGCTTTGCCTTCCCCCTCCCGGCGGCCCTTGATTCGGCCGCGGCGGCCCCGCTGCTCTGTGCCGGGGTCACCGTGTTCGCTCCGCTCCGTCGCTGGGGTGTCCGCGCCGGGATGCGCGTGGGGGTGATCGGAATCGGCGGCCTGGGCTCCCTGGCACTGCAGTTTCTGCGGGCCCTGGGCTGCGAAGCCACGGCATTCACCTCGTCGCCCGACAAGCACGAGGCGGCGCAGAAGCTGGGGGCCCGGGACGTCGCCTCCTCGACCAACGCCCGCGAGATCCGCACCTGGGCGAACCGATTCGAGTTCCTGCTCTGCACGGTACCGGCGCGGCTCGACTGGATTACCTATCTGCAGACGCTGAAGCCGAACGGTGTCCTCTGCCTGGTCGGCGCCCCACCCGGGCTGATGCAGATTCCCGCCTCCCAGCTGGTGACCAGCCAGCGTGTCATCTGTGGCAGCGACATCGGCAGCCCCCGGGCCATCCGGGAGACACTGAGCTTCGCCGCCGAGCACGGCATCGGTGCTCAGGTGGAGACCGCCCCTCTGGAGGAGGTCAATGCGGCGCTCCTCCGGGTGCGCGAGAACCGGGTGCGTTACCGGATGGTGCTCACGAGCTGAAGCCGGGTTGTGCCGGGAGGGGTCCGATGACCGTCTGTCCGCGGTGCCCGGCCCAGCTGGCGAACCAAGGCTGCATCTTCCGGCGCTGGATCTTCCCGGTATGCGTCCGGGGAATGGGCTGGCTCCCATGGAGGACGACCTTGGGCCGCTCGGCGACCGGCAGCGCGTCGATGGCCGTGGCCAGTCTCGCTCGCAGTTCCTCGTCGCATGCCTCCACCTCGAGATAGGCCCCCACCTCCTCCCCATGCTCCCGGTGGGGAAAGCCGAGGACCACCAGGCGCCCGGACAGCTCGGGCAGCGTCTCGAGCAGCTTCTGCTCCAGCCGTAGCGGGCTGTACTTCTCGGCGTCGCGGATGATCAGCTCCTTGAGCCGCCCGGTGACGAAGTGGATGGGCCGACCGTGGTGGAGCCGGAAGAAGCCCTCGTCGCCGCTGTGCAGCCAGCCGTCCGGATCGATGGCCCGAGCAGTGCTCTCCGGGTCCCGGTAGTAGCCGAGCATCATCGAGTGCCCGCGCACCACCAGCTCGCCCCGGGTGCCCTCCTCTACGTCCGCCCCGGCTTCATCCACCACCCGCACCTCCGTTCCCTCCAGAGCCGGCCCGATGGAAGGAACCTCCCAGGAGGACATCAGCGGGGTGTGCTCCTCGGGCGGGTCGAAGGGAGACAGGCAGCAGGCGAAGTTGGTGTACTCCGACAACCCCCAGCCCTGGATGAGTGGAATCTGGGTCCGGGCCTCGAAGGTACGCGCCAGCTCGACCGACAGCGGGGCCGAGGAAACCATGAGGTGTCGCAGGCTGGGGACCTGCGCGCGCTCGACTCCGGTGGCCAGTAGCATGGGAATCAGCGACGGAACCACGCTGGAGACCTCCACCGATTCGGCCCGGATCACCGCCGCCCAAGTGAAGGGCTCCAGCCGCTCCGAGAAGACCAGGTGCCCCCCAGTGGCGAGGGCGGTCATCAGCCCGAAGCCGAAGGCATGGGCGTGGTACAGCGGAAGCACCGCGTACTGGGTGGTCCCGTCCAGCCGGAAGTTGCAGGCCATGCTCCAGGCGTTGGCGATCAGATTGCGCTGCCGGAGGGCCACCCCCTTGGGGTTTCCGGTGGTCCCGGAGGTGTACAGGACCGCCCCCATCTGCTCGGCCAGGGCGCCTGGCGTTCCCGGAGGGCGACCCGCCAGGGTGGGGGTCTCCTCGATGGGCAAGGTGAAGGTGGGCTGGGTCGCCGACGCCACCCGCTCGAGGAGCTCGGCGGTGCCGCAGAGCCCTCGGGCCCCGGAGTGGGCGAGGATGTAACTCCAGTCCTCGGGAGCCGAGCCAGGGTTCAGGGGAACCACCACCGCACCCAGACGCAAGAGGGCCAGGACCAGCACCGGCACTTCCAGACGGTTGGGCGTGAGAAGGGCCACCCGATCTCCTGCCTCCACCCCGAACCGTTGGTGCAGCCCTCCGGCCACCGCTTCCACCCGAGCCACCAGCTCGGCATAGGAGAGCCGTCCCTCCAGGGCCTTGCCGCGGTAGAAGGTCAGGGCCGGGCGCTCTCCGTGCCGGGCCAGCCGGCCGAGGAGCGCCGGGATGTCGAGCGCCGGGGGCGGAGCCATGGCCGGCCTAGTAGCCGACCTCGAAACCGTACTGGTACGAGGCCTGGAGACGCTCCGACAGGATGTTCAGATCGCCCTGGTGGAAACGCCAGTCGATGTCCGGGGCCGCCTCCTCCAGGGTGGTCACCCCGAAGTACAGCGGCTGGAATCCCATGTCCACGTAGGCCTTGGCTAGGCTGGAGGCCACCGCGGTCTCGTCGGGGAAGATCGGCTCGCGGTGCCCCAGCCCCTTGAAGCTGGATTTGGAGATGGCCCCGATCCGGCCGTTGCTGCTCCAGTACAGGGCCACGCAGTGGCCGACCTCTTCCCCTGATTTGGGATCGCGCCGGTGGATGGCCAGCAGTCGGCGCTGGACATGGCCACAGAGAAGCTCCAGCAATCCGTAGGAGAGGATGGCCGCGTCGATGCAGGTGATGCGGGTGTTGTGCAGGGACGAGCGCACCGACTGGATCCGGTAGTTGGCCCGCCAGTCGTCCAGGTATTGATAGTTGTCGATGATACGTCGGACGTCCTCCGGCGAGGAGAGCCCTCCCCCGGCGGCCATCTCCACCACCCGGTTCAGGTCGGCCTCGGTGTAGCCAAGGCTGGCCATCGCCGGGTCGATCACGGCGCGTGCGCTATTCGGAGAGGAGATCACACGGCATGCGCGGCACCGTTGCGAAGTTCGCGTAGAACGTGTCGATGCCGTCCATGAAGAGCAGCAGGTGCTCGGCCATGTTCTTGGCCACGTTGAGCGCGTCGTTGACCTCCCGCATGGTCAGCGGCGGCACGCTCTGGCACATCAGCAGGAAGGCGTTGGAGTGACCGAGGTTCTGATCCGCCCGGGTGTGGGCGATGAAGGAATCGATCAGCTTCCCGGTGTAGGGGTAGTGCTTGCGCATCGCATCGTAGAACTCGCTGACCGCCCCGGCCGCCCCTCCCTCCTCGTTCTCGGTCATCTGTAGCAGCTCGTTGCCCGAGTAGTAGGAGAAGGATCCCCGCTGGGCGGACTCGCTCAGGTAGTTGATCAGGGCCCGGGTGGACGGTAGCGGCTGCGAACGAAGGATGACGTCGTCCGGGAACAGGCTGCGAAGCCCTTTCCGGTAGATGTCCCCGTGGGTGTACTCCTCGATGAAGTGCCGGGCCAGGTGGGGCATCATCTCCGGGGTGGCGTTGGCCGCGGCAATGCCCATGTGTTCGAAGGCCGCCTCGATGTAGTGGTACTTCTCGAAGGCAAAGCCGATGACTTGGGCCCGGCTGGCTTTCCCGGTGACGATCTTCTCCCACAACGGGTGGCGATAGACGTCTTCCAGCCAGAAATTGCAGTGCTCGCGATGGAGCTGGTGGAACTCCACCCCGCTCATGAGGACCCGGTCGTCCTGGGGGGAAAGGAAGACCAGCACCCCTGCCTTCTCCAGTTGCTCGAGCAGGGCAACCAGCCGCGAAGGCGTCTCCCCGAGCTTGGTGGCAGCCCCGGCAACGGTGGTCTTGCCGTCGAGGTAGGGCCCGGCCCGGGTGAAGAGCTGGGCCGCTGCCCCCTCCAGGGTCACCTCGTCGTGGTGATGACGGATGACCACCGTGCCGTCGCCCGGGACGACAGAGGCGCCGCGGCGGAGCAGTGGTAGGTCCTTCGTGCTCGGGGCCACCGAGCCGGCGGTAGAAATCGCAGTTTGCATGCTCACCCCTTAATCGACGCGGATATCGAACGGACGGCGCGGGACCGGGTTCGTCTCGACTTGGTAGTACTTCTCGATGTTGTCGGTCCAAAGCCAGATGTGCTCGACGAGCTGGTGCCCGTAGTCGAGAACCGTGGAGGCACGCTCCGCAGACATCTCCGGGACGTGCTGGAGGATGTCCCGGAAGAGGTCGGAGTGCTGGTACTTCACGTCCAGATCGAGGTGCGCATAGATCGGCGTGATGGCCTCTCTGGGAATCCCGTACAGCTCGCCGGATTTATCGTAATAGGGGTTGTAGGTCTTCCGGTCGGTGGTGGTGCCCTCCAGCACCGCCGAGCAGATGGAGTAAGCCAGGATGTCGTGCCGGGCCGCCTGCCTCATGAAGTTGGAGAGAGCCAGGGTCATCGGCAAAGGCACCGAGTCGGCGATGTCCGCCTCGGTGAAGCCCAGGGCCTTCAGCGACTTCATGAAGTAGTGGAAGTGGTTCCACTCTTCCGCATAATGCTTGGCCCGAAGTTGCTTGATGGGTTTCTCGTGGGCGTGCGCGGCCGAGAGCGGCATGTGCCGATTGGCGTTCTTGGTGTAGTGGTAGAGCTCGATCAGCCAGCCGGTGAAGAGCCGCGCGGAGCCCTTGCCGCTCATCATCCGGTCCCAGAAGGGATGGGCGAAGGCTTCCGACAGCCAGCTGTTCAGCACGGTGTTGAAGCGGGCGTGGAAATCGAGCCCGCTCATCGTCTTCGGCGCCTGATCGACCCGGTAGAGCAGACCGGCTTTCTCGAGCGTCTCGATGAGCCTTGGCACCCTGGCTTCGTCCACCCCCAGCTCGCGCGAAAGATCCGCCACCCCGCGTACGCTGGGGAGCCAGTTGGCCACTTCCTGGTACCAGCCGAATTCCCGCTCCCCCAGTTCCACCACCCGGTCGCTCAGGCGCAGCTCACGGCCGCCCGCCAAAGGTCGGACTTCATAGACACGCTTGGCGCGATAGCTCGTCTGAAGGGATGTCGTCATAGGGGGCTCGAGGTGGGCGCAGACTAGAGTGCGTGCGAATTCGTGGTCAATCGGACCGCGGCGCGACCGAAGGACTGGAACTTGAGGGAGGATGGGTATGTCCGGACCCCGTATCTATCGACCCGATGCCTTCCGCCAAGACGATCGGGAGACCTTGCTGTCACACGCCGCGGCCTATCCGTTCGCGACGGTGATCACCCGGTGGGAAGGGGATCTCACGGTGAGCCATCTTCCCCTCCTGGTCGATGGGCAGCGCGGGGTCCTGCGGGGTCACCTAGCCCGGGAGAACCCTCAGTGCCGGGACTTCGCAGTGGGCTCGGAGGCCGTTGCCATATTTCACGGTCCGCACGCTTACGTCTCGCCCTCGGTCTATGAGGAGCAGCCCAGCGTACCGACCTGGAATTACGTGGTGGTCCACGTCCGGGGACGGGGCCGGCTGGTCGACGAGCCAGCCCTCCAGACGATCCTCGATGATCTGGTGCGTCGTTTCGACCCGACCGGGTGGCGCCTGGAAGCACCCGAGGAGTACCTGCGATCCGCCCTGGAGGCGATCGCCGGGTTCGAGATTCCCATCGAGCAACTGGAGGGAAAGTGGAAGCTGAGCCAGAACCGCTCCCTCGAGGACCAGAGGCGGGTGGCAGCCTGGCTCGAGGGCGGCGACGAGACCAGCCGAGCGGTGGCGGCTCTCATGCGTTCGCGGCTGGGGTGACGGACCGACCGCCCCCCGGGTTCGACCGAACGGTGAGAGGTCGAGAGGAACGGTCGCTCAGGCATCGAGCCAGGCGCGGAGTACCAGGGGCGTTTCAGCCTCAGCGCGCACCCCGGGTTCGAGCCTCAGCGGCAGGGTCACGAACCCTCGGTGGGTGAGGGTGTCCAGCAATGTCCGTTGCCGGTCCTCGTCTGGCGAGAACAGCACGCAGCCGTCCCCCCCACCCGCCCCGCTCACCTTTCCGGTGCTCCTGGAGGCTCGGGCCAGGGCGAGGATTCGGGCGCTCTCTGGCGTTCCCACGCCCGGGAGGGTCTCCAGCAACGCCTGAAGGGACTGACAGGCTTCCTCCACCTGGGCGAAGTGGTTGGCCCGGAGCCCTTCCTCCAGCTCCCGGCCCCACTCATCGCTGGTCTCGACGAAGCGTGCCCGCTCGGCGACGCCGAAGGCCGCTTCCACCCGGGAGATCATCCCGCGGGTCGAGGCGCTCCGACCCGAGAAGGCGTAGGTGGCCAGCAGCGACGTCGTTCCCAGTCGGACGATGTCAGGCGCGCCGGCGGCCGAGAGCCCCAAGGCCAGCGAGGGCGCTTCCTCCACCCGCTCCAAGGGCCAGCGGCGGTAACGGAGCAGCCCTCCCACCGCACAGGCAGCGACGTCGCCTCCACTGCCGCGCATCCCCTGCGCCTCGGAATGGGCCAGCAAGGCCAGGGCCAGCGGTGGACGGACCTCGAGCAAGCGCGTCGCCGCCTCCACCGCCAGCACCACCGCCCGGGCCGAGCTACCCAGACCGAGCTTGTGGCCGCCCGGCCCCGGTTCGGTGGGCGAGAGCGCCAGCGAGAGGCCCAGGGATTCCCGAGCGCGGGCCCGGGCCACCACATCGAGGGCCCTGGCGGCAAAGGCGAAGGGCCCGCTCGGCTCGTTCGACCAACGGACGCCAAAGGGAGTCAGGGTTCCCGCCAGGCGGCCCTCGCTGAGGACCAGATGGACCTGACGGTCGTCCCGACTCCGGGCCAGGGCCTGCCCCCGAGGGCCCACCCCGGCCAGGCGCGCGGTCCCGCCCCACAGCACGGCGTACTCACCGGAGAGAAACAGCTTTCCCGGGGCGGAGAGAGCGACTTCCATTTCAGCGCTCCACCCGAGATGTCCGGAGCGCTGCGCTGGCCGATCCTCTCGCTCCGAGGCGGAGCCTCGTCGCTGTGCTGCTCGACGTGCCTCGGGGCACTGCGCCCAATCGAACGGCCGAAGGCCGCACGTCAGCGTCCCCCGGGTTCTCGGGGACGCCTCCGCTGCTCTCTCCTCGGGTCCGCCCTCTCGCTTCGGTCTCTGCCATCTCGCGGTGCTCCGGACACCTCAGGCGGAACGCTCAGCTCTCCACCAGCCGGGCATCCCCGCCCGGCCGGCAGTGCACCACCTCCAGCGCGCCGGCCTCTCGGGCCAGCCGCTCCACCTCCGTCTCGTGCGAGGCCAGGGTGAGGAGCACCGGATTGGGACCGGCGTCGAGTGTGAACCACACCGGAACGCCCCGACGGCGAGCGAGGGGCAAGGCCAGAATGAGCGCCAGCGTCTCGGGGAGCAGGTAGCAGAGGGGTGGATCGGCGGCGAAGGCGGTGGCGTGCATGCGCCAGGCATTCCGCTCGGAGAGGGCACCCAGCCGCTCGATGTCCCTGGCGGCGATGGCCTCGGTGGCTCGTCCGATCTCCGCCTCGGCGTCCCGCACCCAGGCCGGATAGTAGGGCGAAGTCTCCACGGTGAGGGCCATCCCGTCCCGGGAGCTGACCTCTTTCTCCGAACGCGAGAGCACCGCCGCCAAGAGCCGCAGCTCGGGCCAGTGGGTCTCGGGGAAGGCCTGGGTGGAGATGCTGTCCTCGCCGTCATCGCGGTTGCCCCGATGCCAGATGCAGACCCCTCCCTGCACGCTCCGGCAGGCCGAGCCACTTCCCACCCGGGCCAGCCGCGACACCGAGGCCGGATCGGTGGAGAGCGCGGCGGCGCCGCGGACCGCGAGGGCCAAGGCGGAAAAGCCGGCGGCGCTGGAGGCCAGGCCGGCCGCCATCGGGAAATTGGCGCGCGAATCGACCTGCACCGGCCCCAGCGGCTGCCCGGCCTCCCGGCGAACGCGCTCCACCAGGTCGAGCACCCGGATCCGTTCCTTGCCGCGGGCCGGCGAACCGTGGAGCATCACCGCCTCCTCGGCAGAGCCGAATTCGACCGTGGTCACCACTTCCAGCGGCGCCAGGGTCACTGACAGGCTCGACTGGTGCGGGAGGATTCGCTCGGCGTCCCGCTTTCCCCAGTACTTCACCAAGGCGATGTTGGGATGCGCCCGCGCCGTGGCCCGCCCGCCGCTCATCGGTCGACCTTCAGGCGCGACTGGAAGAGGGTGAGCCCCGCTCGCTCCAGGGCGCCGCGATGTCGAGGGGGCCGCCGGAACAGGGCCACCACCGCTCCGCCATCGCCTCCGGCCCCGGTGAGCTTCGCCCCCAGTGCTCCCGCTTGGCGCAGGGCCCCCACCGCCTGGTCGAGTGCCGGCGAGCTCACGCCAACGGCGGCGAGCAGGCCGTGGTTGACGTTCATCGCATCTCCCAGCGAGTCCAGGTCTCCGGCCTCCAGGGCCCGGGTGCCTTCCAGGGCCAGCTGTCCCATGGCCTCGAAGAGCCGAGCATAGCGGCTGGGCCAGCGGCTCTGCCGGGCCCGTAAGGCAGCGACGGTCTCCTGGGTGGCCCGGCGGGGGCCGACCAGGGCGAGGAGAAGCGTGGCCTCCCGACCCACCCGGATTCGCCGGACCCGTCCGGGACGTCCCTCGACTGCTCGTCGATAGAGGATCGCCCGGCCATGGGCGCTGCAGGTATGGTCCACGCCCGAGGGCGTTCCGTGGAAGGCCTGCTCCATCCGCAGCGCCAGCTCCAGCACGTCGGCGGGAGTGGAGCGGGCCTTGGCCGCCCGAAGAAGGAGCCGGGAGACCGCAACTGCCAGGGCCGCCGAGCTCCCCAGCCCCATCGACACCGGAAGCGTGGAGTGGAGGCTGACTCGGATTCCGGGGTGGCCGGCCGCCTCGGCCGCGCGGTCGAAGGCCTCGCGCAGGGCGGCCCGTTGTGAGGGAGACAGGCCCGGTGGCAGATCCAACCGGCAGGCCCGATCCGGTACTCCCCGGGCGGTGATGCCCAGCGAGAGGGGGACCGCCAGCGCCGGGTGTCCGTACACCACCGCGTGCTCGCCCAGGAGAATGACCTTGCCGGGTCCGAAGGCCTCGAGCCCCCGAGCCCGGGGGGCGCCGAGGAGCGTGTGGCGGCGGCTCATCGGGCGCAGTCTCCGAACAATGCTCGGGGGCAGTTCCCGAACCCGGGGGATGCTGTGGTGCGCCTGGCGGCGGCCGAACGGCCCCCCGCTCACGTGCGCTCGGCGGATCCGTGCGCGTCTGCCGGCCCCAGCGAGGCCAGGATTTCTCGCGCCTTGTCCACCTTCACCGTCCCACTGAGAACGAGCAGGTGGGCCACCTTCTCCACATGATCTCCGCGGGCTCCGGCGGTCACCGCCACGCAGCGGGCATGGAGCGCCATGTGGCCTTTCTGGATCCCCACCGAGCCGAGGGCTCGCAGGGCGGCGAAGTTCTGGGCCAGCCCAACCGCAGCAAACACCATGCTCATTTCCCGGGCGCCGGTGGTCCCCATGAGCTTCAGGGACAGCTGGACCCCGGGGTGGATGCGGATGGGTCCGCCCACCGTGCCCAGCGCCAGCGGAAGCTCGATGCGTCCGACCAGGTGGCCGTCCTCGACGTACCACTGGGACAGCGGGCGGTACTGACCATCGCGGCAGGCGAAGGCGTGGGCTCCGGCCTCGATGGCCCGCCAGTCCTGCCCGGTGGCAATGGCCACCGCGTCGATGCCGTTCATCACGCCCTTGTTGTGGGTGGCCGCCCGGTAGGGATCGGCCCGAGCGAAGCGACTGGCCTGGCTGATCCCTTCGGCGATGTCCGCCCCGGTCATGTCGAAGTCGGCCAGGGCGTCCACTGGAATCCGGCAGCTGGCCCGGGCCAGTCGGCGGTCGGCCAGGTTGCTGAGGATGCGGAGGTAGACGTGCCCACCGGTGATCTGCTCGATGAGCGGAGCGACCCCTTCGGCCATGGTGTTGATGAGGTTGGCCCCCATCGCCTCCTGGGTGTCGATCAGAAGGTGCACCACCATGATCGGCTCGCCCCTGGCTCCCTCGGGAGCGGGCAGCAGCCGCACCTCGATGTCGCGCGCCCCCCCACCCCGCCGCTGCATGGAGGGATGGAAGCTGTTGGCCAGGGCCAGGATCTGCTCCTTGTGATCGCGGATCTTCTCGGCGGCGATGGCGGGGTCGCCGTAGCGGGTCACCTGGACCTGCCCGATCATCAGTGGTTCGTCGGCGTCGGCGCTGAAGCCCCCGGCCCCCCGCACGATCTTGGCGGCAAAGGTCACCGCGGCCACCACCGAGGGCTCCTCCACCGCCATCGGGACGGCGTAGTCCCGACCATTGACCTTCAGGTTCAGGCCCAGCCCGAGCGGCAGGGAGAAAGCGCCCACCGCGTTCTCGATCATCTGGTTGGCGGTCTCGATCGGCAGGGTGTCGCCCGTGCGCAGCAGCTCGAGCTCTTCGGCGGTCAGGGCGTACCGCCGCTGCAACTCGGACAGGCGCTGCTCCAGGGTCAGCTTGTGGAATCCCGGGAACCGCGAGGAGATGCCCTCGCCCTGCTCGACGTCCACGCGCAGCACTGCACCCGATGCATTCGCTCTCACAGCGACTCCATCCAGTCTTTCAACGGACTCGTCACCACCCGCGGACTGCGCCGCAGGTCGGCCACTGTCCGGCTCGATGTCAACAACAGCGCTTGCCGTAGCCCAGCCACCACGGTGCGCACTGCCGCGTCGGCGCCGGCCACGCCGCCTGTCTGTTGGGCGCGGAAGAGCGGCAAGGCCATGCCCGCCAGATCCGCGCCCAGCGCCAGGGCCTTGGCAACGTCAAGCCCGTGGCGGATTCCCCCCGAAGCGATGATTTTTACCGAGGGCCCAACGGCGACCCGGACAGTGGCGACCGCCGCGGCGGTGGGAATGCCCCAACCAGCATACAGGGCTCCCAGCTCGGCTGCTTGTCCGGAGGCCCTCAGCTGTTCCACCCGAACCCAGCTGGTCCCCCCCAGCCCGCTCACGTCCAAGGTGCGCACGCCGCAATCGACCAGACGGCGGGCCACCGCGGGGCCGATGCCACAGCCCGTCTCCTTCACCAGAAAGTGCTCGCCGAACGCCGCCGAGAGCGCCTGGACCAGGCTGTAGCCGCCGCGAAAGTCCCGGTCCCCTTCCGGCTGACTCAGCTCCTGAGCGGCGTTGAGGTGGAGAGCCAGTCCGTCGGCGCCGATGGCATCCACCAGCCGGCGAACCCCATCCACGCCCATGGCGATGGCCTGCCGCAGTCCGATGTTGCCGATGAGCAGGAGGTGGGGGGCGACCTCGCGCACTTCAAAGGTCCGGGCCAGCTCGGGGTTCTCGGCCATGGCCCGCTGGCTGCCAACCCCGAAGGCCAGTCCATTTCGCTCCGCCACCTGGGCCAGATCGCGGTTGACCTCCCGCGCCCGGTCGGTCCCCCCGGTCATTCCGGTGACGACCAGCGGAGCGCGCAGCAGCTTGCCCCACAGCGTCAAGCCGAGCTCGATCTCGTCGAGCGCCATCTCCGGTAGAGCGTTGTGAACCAGCTGGACGCAGTCCAAGAGCGTCGAATTTCCCGACGGTTCCACGTCCCCCTCGGCGCAAAGATCCAGGTGGGCGTCTTTGCGCCGTGCTGTGTGTGCCTCTGGCATCAGGGGTCTGGGAGACTCCGCAGGGGAGAGGCGGGGACTACCAGCCAGGTGTTTCCGGTGCAAGGCGATCCAGGGTATGCGGACAGGGTGTCAGTCACGCATGAAGGCGCTACAATTGCGATTTTTCTGCACAGCGGAGCATACGATCGGGTCCACCAAGGCCTTTCGATCGCCGCTTCCGGCCTGGCCCTGTCCCGTCGGGTAGAGGTGTATTTCTTCTGGTGGGCATTGGATCGCCTTCTCTCGGACAGGCTGGACGAGGCCGATTTTCCTGAGAGGGCCGACGTTGCCGAACGTTTCGAGGCGCGTGGGTTGCCCACACTACGAGAGTTGCTGGCCCACATCCGGGGGGCGGGGCAGGCCGTGCTGGTGGCCTGCAGCGGCAGTCTGGCAGCGCTCGGCCGAACGCAGGCAGAGGCGGCGGGCCGGGTGGACCTGGTGCTCGGTTGGAGCAGCATCCTCCAACGGACGGCCGGGGTGGTGGAACGATTCTACCTCTGAACCAGAGGCCTGATTCGGCATGGTAAAGGGAGCGGATCCGCCATGGTCGTCTTCCTCCTCGTCCTCGTCTCTCTCGGATTCTTGGTTTGTCTGGGTCTGCTCATCTTCGGACGCCCCGCTCCCCAGGCTGGGGCCGCCGGGACCGCTCCGCGGATGGAGACCCCCTCTCCGCGGGCGGGTCCCGAGCCCGAAATGGAGCGGCGGCGACGCGAGGTGGAGGAGCTCAAATCCACCGTGGCCGAGCTGCGCAGCGAGCTGAAGCAGGCCAAACGCAAACTCCACGAGCACCGCGAAGAGGAAAAGGGAGGCCAGAATCTGGTCAAGGCCCGGGCCGAGGTGGAGCGGTCGGCCAGCCAGCAGCTGGAGATCGTCCGTTCCGAGCTGGCGGCGGCCCTGGCGGAGGTAGCCCGGCTGCGCGCGGAATCGGAAGCCTTCCGGAGCCGTAAGCCCGCTCCTCCCGCTCCGGCTGCCGTTGCTCCAGCCCCGCCCCCGGTTCCCGCTCCTCCAGCCGCTGCGCAGGAAGCGCCCGTCAGGCGCTTCCGCGAGCTGTCGGATACGGACCGCGAGAAGATGGAGCGACTCGAGCACCTGGCCAACCGCGAACGGTCGCGGGCCCAGGAGCTGGCCGCCGAAGTACGCCGTTTCAAGGGTCGGGCGGAGACCCAGGCCCGGGTCTACACCATCACCAAGGGCGAGCTGGATCTGTTGAAGGACAAGTTCAAGGCCCTGGAGAAGCGGCTCAACCGGACACTGCTGGAGCGAGACCTGATGCGGCGGGCGATCCGGGATCTGGAAAAGAAGAGCGGTCTGTTCGCCGAGCGAACCGAGCTGACCGCGGAGGAGGCCGCCGCCTCCGACCGCTCCATCGACGAGCGGGCTGCCGCCGAGGCCGCCGAGCTGGCCCGGCGCACCCACCCGGTCGACCTGGCACCGCCCCCCGAGCATGCGCCCGCCGAGGGCGAAGCGGAGAAGACCGGCTGAGCGGGTCGTCGAGTCCGGGCCGGCCGCCCAGGGTCTCGCTGGCCACGCGCATCTTCCTGGGGCATGCCGTGGTGCTGGTCACCTTCGGTCTGCTCACCCTCTTCAGCGTGGCCGAGCTGCACCGCAACCAGCAGGAGATCCGGCTGGTGAGCCAGGGCTACCTCTTGCTGGCCCAGGACGCCGCGGCGCTGGATTCCTTCCAGCGCAACCAGGCCCAGGAGGCGGCGCAGATCGCTGCCGAGAAGGACCCGCAGACGCGAGCCGCCCTGGCCCGGCTGGCGCCGCTGACCTTCCCTCCCCTGCTCCGGGCCCGGCTCTCTTCTCTGGAGTCGACGCTGGAAGCGATGCGGGTGGAGGCTCCGCCCTCCGAGCAGGCCTTCCTCGCCGGGGTGCGAGGGCGGGTGGAGCACGTGGCCCGCGGGGTGGACCTGCTGGAGAGCACCGCCGCCCACGCCTGGTCCGAGGCTCCGGGCTCGCCCGAGGGGCAAGCCGCGCTCATCTCCGCCCAGGATGCGCTCGGGCGCGAGCTGCGGGCGCTCCGGGCGGGCCTGGAGACCCGCATTCGGACGGTGGTCGATCAGGCGGAACGGCGCGAGCGAGGCCGGGGGCTGTTGATCATCGGCCTGTCGGTGGTGGCCATTGTGGTGGGGCTGCTGGCCACAGCCCTCTCGGCTCGCAGCTTGCGACCGGTGCGGACGCTCATCGAGGGGGTGGGACGGATCCGCCGAGGCGATTACTCGGCCCAGCTGCGCATTCCCGGCGACGACGAGATCTCCCAGCTCGGTCGTGAGTTCGACGCCATGGCCCGAGCGCTGGAGGAGCGGGAGCAGGCGCTGGCCGAGCAACAAGAAAAGCTGGTCCGGGCAGAGCGGCTGGCGGCGGTGGGCCGGGTCTCGGCCCAGGTGGCCCACGAAGTTCGCAATCCCCTCAGCTCCATCGGGCTCAACGTGGAGCTGCTTCAGGATGCGCTCCAGCGGGCCCGCTTCCGCTCCACCGCCGACGCCGAGGAGGTGCGAACCCTGCTCCAGGCCGTGACCCGGGAGGTGGACCGGCTGACCGAGACCACCGAGCGCTACCTGCGCATGGCCCGTTCGCCTGAGCCGGTCCTGGCCGCCGAGGAGGTCAACGCGGTGGTGGATGCGGTGCTGGACTTTGCCGCTGGCGAGCTGACCCGGGCGGGGATTCGGGTGGAACGCTCCCTGGCCCCGGGGTTGCCTCGGGCGCTGGTGGACGAAGGACAGCTGCGGCAGGTCCTCCTCAATCTGGTCCGCAACGCCCGGGAGGCGATGTCCGCCGGGGGAACGCTGCGCCTTTCGACCGGGGCGGGCGAGGGCGGGCTCCAGATCCGAGTGGAGGATACAGGACCCGGGATTTCTGAAGCGGCCCGGGCACGACTCTTCGACCCCCTCTTCACCACCAAGCCGCACGGGACCGGACTGGGTCTGGCCCTGAGCCGGCAGATCCTCGAGGCCCACGGCGGGGCGCTGATCTGCGAACGGACCGGCCCGGAGGGAACGGTGTTCGTGGTCCGGGTTCGACGGGCCCCCGAAGCGGGAGCGCCCGCCGAGGCGCCGGCAGCCGCCCCGGCGGAGAGCGCCTGATGGCCCGGCCGTTAGACTCCCTCTCCACCGTTGAACCGATGGACGCCTTCGTTCGCCGACTCGTGGAGCGCCTGCTGGAGCCTTCGGCTCCGCTCACCCGGAACCGCCACTTCCACACCTTCGAGACTCCGGAGGGACGCCGGGCGCTCCGCCTGGCCCGCCGGCTCCGAGGGCTGGCCCGGGACATCCGCCGCTGCGCCGAGCGGGGGAGCCGACCCAGGTTGCGTCAGGACGAGGCGGAGCAAATCATTCGGGTGGAACTGCGCTTCGACGATCTCTCCGGCCGCCGCACCGCCTCGCTGAGCCGGGAGGAGTACGCGCTGCTGCTGCGGATCCCCGGAATGCCCGAGCACCTCGCCCAGAGCGCGGACCCCCCTGCTTGGTCAGAGGCTCATGACCCGGAGAGTCCGGCATAGGCGAGGAGTAGGGCCCGCACTGCCTGGCGTGCCGTGGAGTGGGTGCGCGCCCCCAGGGGTCGGAGCTGGGCGGGACACTCGGCCCCCAGAACGGCCACCGGGGCGTGTTCTTCGGTGGCGACGAAACGGGCCAGGGCCACGCACTCGGCCGACACATCGAGCAGGAGCAGACCCGAGGCATCGCCGCTGAACGGCCGCCAGAGTGGCTGGGCCAGCTCGCCCCTCGGAAGGGCACAGAAGTCCACCCGCACCCCCTCGGGCAGCTCCAGCTCGGCCACCGTCCCCAATGACTCGGGAGTGACGCCCTCCGGGGCCAGCAGGGGCAGGGCACCCAGGGACTCGCGGGCCGAAGCGGCATCGCGGGCGACGAGCAGCACCTTGGCCACGAAGACCCGGGCGGGGGGACGGCCACGGGCCAACCGCGCCCGGACGGCGTGGGCTTCGGCGGGGGTCAGCAGAGGCTCCGGAGCGGGAGGAGCGTCCAGGTCCAGCGGCCGAACCAGGCCCTCGGCGGCCAGGGTGCTCAAGGCCTGGAGTACCGCCAAATCCGGCTCCTCGCTGGAATCCAGCAGCTCGGCGGTGCTCCGAGGCACCTCCAGCCGCTCCAGCAGCGCTCGAGCGATAGGCGGCATGGCCCGGAGCTTCGCCCCCTCCAGTTGGATCCACCGCGTCTGCGTCCCCTCGAGCACCGAGGCCAGTCGAGTGGTCTCGTCGAGCTGGCGGGCTCCCTCGAGCAAGAGGACATCGACGCCGCGAGAGATGGCGGTCCGGGCCGGCACCACTCCCGGTTGGAAGGAGAAGGTTCCCTCGTGCCAGCCGATGATCCGGAAGAGCGCCTTCTCCCCCTGGACCACCCCGGTCCGCGCGTCCATCGGGCGGCCGTCCTGGAGATCCACCTCGCCGCGCTCGGCCCCGCGACGGAGGGTGACCCGCCCCGTCCTTCGGTTGGCGGCGAGCGTCTGAAGGAGGTCCGGCAGCCCCAGCTGGGACAGCGCTCCTTCGATCTCCTGGGTCTCCGCTTCCGAGTCGCGCCGCTCAGCGCGGGAAAGCAGATCGTCGATGTGGGCCAGCACTTCCTCGAGGTTGTAGGGCTTGCGGAGCACCGACCCGGAGGTCTCGCGGATCGCCTCGTCCGCCTCGGAGGCGTTGGAGGTCACCACCACCGGAATGGTCTCGGTGCGCGGGTTGGTGCGCAGGATGTCGACGAAGGTCCGGGCCTCCAGCATGGGGCAACCACGGTCGAAGAGGACCAGGTCTGGATGGCGGAGCACGGCCAGCTCCAGCGCCCGGGCCCCGTCCCGGGCGGAAAAGACCTGGTGCCCCTTCTGTCGGAGCGCCCGGGTGAGCGACCGGACTGAACCCAGGTCCGGGTCGGCAACCAGCACTTTCCGAGGCGGGGGCATGGAAATTCCGGGTCCTCAGTACGGCTGCAGGTCGTAGGCCGCCTGCAGCTTGGAGACCAGGCCGTCGACCAGGGCGGCATCGGAGGTGTGGAAGGCCCAGGTCGCTCCGCGTCCCCGGCGCTGCAGCAGCGCGTAGGCCGATGCCCCGTGCAACCAGAGCAGGAATTCGTGGCGCAGCAGACGTTCGTCACCCGCCAGCGACACCGGAGTGAGGCCAGGGCGCCCGGTCAGCTCGGTGCGCCGGCCGAGCAGGTAGACCCGGGGAACGAAATCCGCTCCGGCCCGCTCCAGCGCCCGAACCAGCGGGAGCGAGGGACCGGCCTCCGGGCCGCCCAGGTAGACCAGACTCCGGCTCCCCGGATCGCGGAGCAGGGTCCGGCCGATTTCCGTCTGGACCTCGTCGAAGAGCGGCTCCGGGACCCGCCCCCGTCGGGAGGGATCGCCGCCCTCCTCGAGCGGGAGTCGCGGGCCGTCGGGAACCCCGAGCAGCAGCTCCACCGCCTCCCAGAATCGGAGCGGATCGAGGAGCAGGCGGCGCTGCAGCGAAGCGCGTCGCTGCTCCAGCCGGGAGCGGCAGCAGCTCAGCAGGAGGTCGAACTCTTCGCCATCGCTGGGAAAGCTGGCCGCCCCACCCTGCAGCAACACCGGGGCAATCTGCTCCACAGCCCGAAGCTCGGCCGAATCGCGCACCGAGGCCAGGGCGCGGCGGAGGAAGACCTGGGCGCCGAAGGCATCGGTCTCGGGGAGGAGAAGGATGAACTCTTGCTCGGCCACCTTGGCCAGCACGTCCGATTCGCGCAGCAGCCGGGTCAGGGCGCGGGTGCAGCTCCGAACTGCCGCCCGGGCCTGATCCGCCCCGGTCCGGGCTCGGAGGTAGGGCAGCCCGTCCAGCCCGAAGACCAGCAGCGAGAAGCCACGGCCATAGCGCCGGGCCTTGTCGATCTCCTTGCTGGCGTAGTCGGTGAAGTAGGCCAGGTTGTAGGCGGAGGAGTCGGGATCGCGGAGGGCGAGGCGCTGGAGCGCCCGGAAGCGCCGGGCCGAGAGCAGAGCCTGGCCGCCCGTCTCCGCCAGCACCCGGGCCGCTTCTTCAGCCTCCGCCTCCAGCCCGCCTGGCGCGGGGAGCGAGAGTTGGGCCACTCCCAGGGCTTCGCCGCGAGCGGAGAACGGCACCCACAGCACGGCCTGGCCCTCGACCTGCCAGGGGCGGCCACCCTGGAGCAGGGCCGCGGCCGCTTCGTCGGGAGCGAGCGCCTCGGGCAGCTGCTCCCGTTGGAGGACGCCGCGCCAGGCCCGGAGCAGGTACCGACCACCCTCATCGGCGATCCACAGGGCTCCCCCTTCGGCCTTGGTTGCCGAGCACAGCTCCCCTAGTAATAGGTCTTGGAAGCTCTCCGCCTCGGGTTCGCGGAACAGTGCCGAGGCGCGCCCAGCCAGTTCGGCCCGCCGAAGCGCCTCGGCTGCCTGGTTCCGAGCCCGATCCCGCTCCGCTCGCAACAACGCCCAGGGCCGGCAGCGCTCCACCGCAGCCCACAGGCCACGACCGTCGTGGGAGGGCACGACGCGCTCCAGCGGCGGGGCCAGGTGCGGCAAGGGTCGGGCATCCTCCCAAACCACCAGCGGCAATTCCGGGTGGGCGGTCCGGAGGGCCTGCAACCAGGGACCCGCCTGGGGATGGCCCATGCCCACCACCAGCACCTCGGGCTCCCCGGGAAGGTCGGCCACTTGTTCCGGGGGCCCGATCCAGTCGATGGCATGGCCAGCTTGTGCCAGCACCCGGGCGAACCAGGTCCGGGCGGGCTCCCGCCCGTCGGCGATCCACAGGCGCAAAGGCGTTGGACCGGTCAGTGGAGCAGCGCCTCCGGCAGGTCGGCGCCGAAGACGAACCGCGCCGGCCCGCGCAAGCTGGTCCGGGCGAGATCCGCGCTCACCCGCACCGCCAGCAGACCGCCAGGGAGCCGGGCGGTGACGAAGGCATCGGAGGGGACCCAGTCGGCCAGCACGGCGGCGACCACCGCGGCGGCGGCACCGGTCCCGCAGGCATCGGTCAGCCCGGCCCCCCGCTCCCACACCTCGACCCGAAGCCCCTCTGGCGACCGGGTGACGGCCTCGACGTTGGTTCGCTCGGGAAACTCGGGCAGGTGCTCCAGGCGGGGGCCGTGCTCCCACACCGCCGCTGGCGGGGCCCCCAGGAGCACGAGGTGCGGGTTGCCCATGCTGATCGCCGTCGCTGGAAAGGAGAGGCCCGGAACGCCTCGATCTCGGAAGAGGACCCGGGCCGGCCCAAGCTCGACCTCCACCTCGTCGACCGCACCGTTTCTGCGCAAGGCGCGCGAGGCCAGGACCCCGGCCCCAGTCTCGATCTCCATCCCCTGGCTTCCCGGGTTTTCGTCCAGGAGATGCTTCACCACGCAGCGCAGCCCGTTGCCGCACATCTCGGCCACGGAGCCGTCGGCGTTGTGGACCACCATCCGCGCTTCGGCGAGCCGGGAAGGCAGCAGCACCAGCACCCCGTCGGCGCCGACGCCACGACGCCGGTTGCAAAGGGCCCGGGACGTCTCGGCAGAGATGTCCTGGCCGGAACGGCGGCGGTCGAGAAGCACGAAATCGTTGCCCAGCCCCTCGTACTTGAAGGCCCGCTCGGTTGACTCAGCCATGGCCTTCGCCCTCGCCGGGAGGCCTGGAGAGGTTTCGCGCCGTCGCTCGGCGCAACACGCTCAACTCCCCCTCCTGTGCGGCCAGCCGTCGCTGGAGCTGGTCCAGTCGAGCGCTGAGCGCCTCCTCGCGCTGGCGGGCCGCCTCCAGCCTTTCCTCTGCTTCCGCCAATGCCGCCTTGGCGGCCCGGAGCGCGCTCTCCCGTGCATCCAGCTCGCCCTGGGCCCGCTCGGCGAAGGAGAGCAGACTCGTCCGTTCCGACTCGATGCGGCTCAACCGTTCTCGCTCCCGATGGCGTTCCTCGGCCAGAGCATCCCGGGCGGCCATGGCATCGGCCAGCATCTGTTGCAGCCCCCCGGGGGATTCGGCGGCCAGCTGGGTGGAGAGCTCGGCCTGAGCCGTCCGGGCAGCCTCCAACTCTTGCAAGACCGACTGTTCCCGGGCCGCGGCCTGCTCGGCCTGGGTGGCCAGGGCGTCGCGCTCGAACTGAGCGGTCTGCAGCTCCTCGGTGGTCCGGGCCAGCTGCTCGTCCAGATCGGCCTGGAGCGCATCGGAGGCGTCCTTCTCCTCCTGAAGGACCCGAAGCCGGGCCCGTTCCTGGGCCAGCTCGACCTGGAGTTGCTCGCGGGCCGTCTTGGCGGCGCGGGCCTGCTCCTCGGTGGAGCCGGGCGGCGCCAGGCGGACCGAGGAGAGCTCCTCCGAGGCCTCCCGCAGCTGGGCCTCCAGCACTGTGGCGCGTTCGATCGCCGCATCGCGCTCGGCGGCGATCGCCACCTGCACTGCCACCACTTCCTCCCTCTCGGCGAGGACAGCATCCCGTTCTGCAGTGGCCGCAGCGAGTGCTCCCAGCGCAGCGTCCCGTTCCGCGACGGCTGAATCCCGCTCAGCCTGGGTTGCCCAGTCGGCCTCCGGACGGGAAACCTCCTGTTGCTCGGAGGCGAGCCGTTCCCGCTCGGCCAGGGCCGCATCTCGCTCTGCCGTGGTGGCGGCGAGTGCTCCCAGCGCAGCGTCCCGTTCCGT
>JBKOYI010000041.1:0-31236 GCA_046725335.1 Myxococcota bacterium
CATCAGCACCAGCAACCTCGCCTCACTGGGGCTTTCGTTCCGCACCCCGTGCGACGAACCCGCCGGACACAACACCGCATCCCCCTCGCGCAGTTCCCGCCGTTCGCCATCCAGTTCCACCGTCGGCCGCCCCTCGAGGACGACGTACACCTTGTCCGACCTGCCGTGGGCATGGGGGGTCTGCGACTGTCCGGGGCGGAGACAGTACACGTCGAGGAAGAACCGCTCGGTGCTGATGGGGTTGTGCTTCTGCAACTTGGCGTCGGAGTAGCCGCGGGCATCCGGGAGGTGCTGAAGCTTCACGGGCCCCGTGTATAGCTGGGGTCGGTGGTTCCGCTCACCCTCCACGCCCGGCACGCCTCCCTGGGCGCCAGCTTCGACGAGCTGCGCGGCCGCGAGGTGGTCCGGCGCTACGCACTGGCCAGCGAGGATGCGGCCCTGCGCTCGGGCGGGGCGCTGGTGGATCTGTCCGGCCGGGAGGTGGTGCGGGTCAGTGGTCCGGACCGGGTGAGCTTCCTGCACGGCATGGTGACTCAGGATGTGCGAGGGCTCGCCGAGGGAGCAGTGGCCGACGCGGCCTTGCTGACCGCCAAGGGAGCCATGGTTGCCGATGCACGGGTGGTCCGGCGCGCCGATGACCTCCTGCTGCTCGTCGAGCCTGGGTTCGGGGCTCCGGTGGTCGAGGCTCTGAACCGGTACCTCATCAGCGAGGACGCCGAGGTGGCGGAGGCGAGCGCCGAGTTTGGCCAGCTGGCGCTCATTGGACCGCGGGCCGAGGAGCTCGCGAAGGAGGCGCTCGGGCTCGTCGGACCCGCCGACGGCGGACTGCGCAGTTTCGAGGTGGAGGGAGCGAAGGGGTGGGCGCTCCCGCAGGGGCTGCTGCTCCCGGGGCTCGATCTCCTCGTGCCCACCGGGGTCTTGCCAGCCACGGTGGATCGCCTCCTGGCGGCCGGGGCCGTCCCCGCCGGTTTCGAGGCCCTGGAAGTTCTTCGGGTCGAGCGCGGCATCCCCAGGTTCGGGGCGGACATGGACGAGAAGACGATTCCGCTCGAAGCCCGACTGGAGCGGGCGCTCAACTACCAGAAGGGTTGTTACATCGGGCAGGAAGTCATCGCCCGCGCCACCTTCCGCGGGCACATGAATCGCCATCTGGTGGGTTTGAGCTTTCCGTCACTCCCCCCGCCCAGGAGCGAGCTGTTCCGCGGCGAGCGCAGGGTGGGCTGGGTGACCTCGGCCGTGGAGAGCCCCCGCTTCGGTCCCATCGGCCTCGGCTACGTCCAACGTGACTTGGAGCAGCCCGGGACGGCGCTGACCCTGGCCGGAGCGACGGGACAGGCCACGGTGCGGGCTCTGCCGTTCACGGTGGAAGACGGCTGAGCCCCCGGGTTGGGTGTAGGTGGGCTGAAACATCCGACATCGGCACCCAGATTCGGCGAACCAGGGGGCAGCTGGGCTGACGGCCGCCGCCGCGCTCTGCTAAGCCTTCCAGTTCCGCACCTCGCGCGCGAATCGGGCCGGAGCGAACGTGGGAGCGCTGGAGCCGCCGCGACGATGCTGACTCTGCTGGTCGCTGCCGTGCTGGTTGCGGAGCCGGCGGACGTCCCCCGGGCTTCCCCCCTCCCCGAGGCGGCCCCGGAGCATCTGAGCGCTGCTCCTGACCTTCAGGCGGAGAGCACGGTTCGGGCGACTGCGGAAGCTCCTCCCGCTCCAGCCTCGCGCACCGTCCGCGTCCTCTCCGAGGTGCTGGTGGCCGGCGCCGCGGGAACGCTCACCGGTGCGCTGGGCGGCTACATCGGGTGCGCTGGGTCGCTCTCGGCCAAGGAGAGCTGCTCGGACGGCACCGTCGCCGCCGGGGCCTTGACCGGCTTCGGGCTGGCGGTTGCGGCGATGGTGCCCCTCACCGGCAACTACCTGCAGGGCCACGGCTCGCCCTGGGTTTCCTGGTTCGGGGAGGCTCTGGGCGCCGGCGCGGCCTTCGGCATCGCTCGCGGAAGCTCGGGACGGCTGCTCTGGGTCGCCCCGCCCTTGATGTTGGCCGGCGCGGTACTGGGTTACGAGCTGTCCTCGTCACCAGCCCCCGCGCCACCAAAGTCGACCAGTGTCGGCCTGGTGTCGGTCGCTCCCACGGTCGGACCGGACGGGCGCACCGGACTCGTCGTCGCCGGGCGATTCTGATCAGATTCTGATCATCTGAGTCACAAGGGCCGGGCGATTTCGACCAGGTTCTCGTCAGGGTCGCGGACGTAGACGGACTGGAGGCGCCCGGTCGCCCCTTGTCGCTCAACCGGACCCTCGACGACCGCCACGCTGACTCCGTTCCGTTGGGGGTTCGGCTTCTCGCTCAGGATGGCCTCGATGAAGGCCGGCTGCTAGGAGAGCTCCCGGGATGATCTCTCGCCCGTATGCCCGCGCGACCTGGGTACTTCTGGCCTTCCTGCTGGGGACCGTGGCCTGGGGCGCGTACGTTCGGGCCACCGGTTCGGGCGCGGGCTGCGGCGCGCACTGGCCAGTGTGCAACGGGGAGATCGTCCCGCGAGCCCCGGCCTTGGCCACGCTGATCGAGTTCAGCCACCGGGTCAGCAGTGGGTTGTCGCTGCTGGCCGTCGCTGGATGGGCGGTGTGGGGGTTCGTTCGTTTCCCGCCCAGACACCGGGTGCGGAGAGCCGCCATCCTCGGGCTGGGGCTGATGATCGTCGAGGCGCTCATTGGAGCAGGCCTGGTGCTGCTCCGCCTGGTGGGCACCGACGACTCGGTCCGCCGTGCCCTGGCCATGTCGTTACACCTGACCAACACCTTCTTCCTGCTGGGGGTGGTGGCCGTCACCGGGGCCTGGGCAGGGGGACTGGCCCGCCCCCATCTTCGCGGGCAGGGGGTCGTCGGGGTGCTGCTGAGCGCTGCGCTGGTCGGCTTGTTGCTTCTCGGCATCAGCGGCGCACTGGCGGCCCTCGGCGACACGCTATTTCCGGCCCGTTCCTTGGCAGAAGGGTTCCGGCAGGACTTCTCCACCTCGGCGCATGTTCTGCTCCGGTTGCGTCTGTTGCATCCGGCCCTCGCGGTGACCGTGGCCGCGGTGGTGGTGATTGCCGCAGCCCTTTCGGCTCTGCTCCGTCCTGGCCCGCCGCTTCGCCGGGCCGCCGCTTGCGCGGTTGGGCTCCTGATCTGCCAGCTCGTGGCCGGACTGGTGAATCTGGCGCTGCTGGCTCCGGTGTGGATGCAGCTGGTCCACCTGCTCCTGGCCGACGCGGTCTGGCTGGCCGTGGTCCTGCTGGCCGCCCAGGCACTGGCCGAGAACGCCCCGCGCTTGGCGGTGCCGGCTGTCCCTCAAAGTGAGCGCTTGTCCGTTCGCACCCGCTGAGGAGGTTCGAGGGTTGGCGTCGCGCGAAGGGACGGGGGAGACTTCCAGACCGTGCGCATCGCCGTCTTGACGGGTGGAGGTGACTGCCCGGGACTCAACGCCGTCATCCGGGCAGTCGTGCGTCGGGCGGCGAACCACCGCTTCGAGGTCCTGGGCCTTCGCGACGGTTGGAAAGGTCTCCTGGAGGACCGCGCCTTTCGGCTGACCCGCGAGAACACCGCCGGCATCCTCCATCGCGGCGGGACAATCCTGGGAACCAGCCGCATCAATCCCTTCAAGCTGGAGGGCGGGGTGGACACGGCCTTGGCCAATGCCCGCCACCACGGCATCGAGGCAGTGGTGGCCATCGGCGGCGAGGGCACGCTCTCGGCGGCGGTCCGGATGCACGAGCACGGGTTGCCGGTGGTGGGCATTCCCAAGACCATCGATAACGACCTGAGCGGAACCGACTACACCTTCGGCTTCGACACCGCGGTATCCATCGCCACCGAGGCCATCGATCGGCTGCACAGCACCGCCGAGTCGCACAAGCGGGTCATCGTGGTGGAAGTGATGGGGCGCCACGTGGGCTGGATTGCCACCTGCGCCGGCATCGCCGGTGGGGCGGACGTCATTCTCGTTCCCGAAGAGCCGGCCGACCTGGGTGTGGTCGCCGAACAGGTCAAGCGCCGCCACGCGGGGGGCAGGAACTTCAGCATCGTGGTGGTGGCCGAGGGGACGAAAATCCGCTCCACCCCCGACGAGCCGGAGCACGTCATCAGCTCCGGTCAGCTCGACGAAGCGGGGAGGGTTCGACTGGGCGGGGTCGGGAGCTACGTGGCCCAGGAGATCGAGCGGCGCACGGGGTTCGAGACGCGGGTTTCGGTGCTGGGACACATTCTGCGGGGTGGCTCCCCGACGGCCTATGACCGGGTGCTCGCCTCGCGGTTTGGCGTCCACGCTTGCGACATGGTGGCCCAGGGGGAGTTCGGACGGATGGCGGCGCTGCGGGGAAACGTCATCGGCAGCGTCGACCTGGGGGAGGCCACCCGAACCTTGAAGCGGGTCCCCCCGGAATTCTTCGAAGTGGCCCGGGTCTTCTTCAGCTAGGACGGATCGGGGCAGCCCAGCGGGTCCGGCGCTTGCCTGTTAAGGCGTGAGCGGGGCCCCCCGGGCAGGAAATCGGCTCCGGAGTTTGACCGCAAGGCGCAGAAAGCGCCGCTCCCCCGAGCGGCGTATCTCCTCCCCATGACTCTGAACGGCACCCTCCCCATGACGACCGGCGAGAGGCCCCCCATGGATTTACAGTTGGCAGAGATGGCCCATGACTCCGACGATGCCCGCTGGGAAGCCTTCCTCCGGCGCGACCCCGAGGCGGATGGTCAGTTCGTCGTGGCGGTCGAATCGACCTGCATCTACTGCCGGCCGACCTGCCCGGCGCGGCGCCCGCTCCGAAAGAACGTCCGCTTCCTGGCCGATCCGACCACCGCTGAGCGACAGGGGTACCGAGCCTGCAAGCGCTGCAAGCCGGCGCAGCGCCTTGCCCCAGGCGTACGGACGGTGGAACAGGTTCGTCGGATGCTGATGGATTCCCTCGATACTCCTCCGGGTCTGACCCAGCTGGGGCGCGCGGTTGGACTCAGCCCCACTCACCTCCAGCGCATGTTTCGCCGCCAGACCGGCCTCTCGCCCAAGGAATTCGTGGCCGCGGCCCGGCTCGAGCGGTGGAAGACCCGGCTCCGCGCCGGCCGCCCGGTGACAGAGGCCTGGGTCGACGCTGGGTACGGTTCATCGGGTCGGGCCTACGCCGCAGCGCGGGAGCGGCTGGGAATGAGCCCAGCCAGCTACGGCCGGGGAGGCGCGGGGATGACCATCACCTGGACCGTCCTGGCCTCGCCCCTAGGCTCCTTGTTGATCGCCCGATCGGAGCGGGGGCTGTGCCGGGTGGCCTTTGGCCCGAGCGAATCGGCTTTGGAAGGACTGCTCCGCGCAGAATTCCCCCGAGCCACACTGGTCAAGGCCTCGGCCGAGGCGGACCGAGAGCTGGCGACCATCGTCCGCGCGCTCGGCGAACCCCAGGGGGCGGAGCGGCTCCCGCTGGATGTGCGCGCCACCGACTTCCAGCGCCGCGTCTGGCAAGCGCTCCGGAAGATCCCCCCCGGCTCGACCCGGAGTTACGCCGAGGTGGCTCAGGCCATCGGTCGGCCCAAGGCCGTGCGCGCCGTGGCCCAGGCTTGCGCCACCAATCCGGTTGCCCTGGCCGTGCCTTGCCATCGCGTCGTCCACGCCGACGGAAGTCTCTCCGGCTACCGCTGGGGCCCGGAACGAAAGCGGGCCCTGCTCGCTGCCGAAAGGACCAGCAGCGGCCGCTGACGCCTGATGGCGAAGACCACCCTGGTTTGATCGGCCCTCGCTTGCCCTGGCGGCCGATCTCAGCGTCGCGCCTCCGGTCACTTGGCTCGGGCCAAGCTCCCTCCGGCGCTCCTTGATCTCTGCCGCCATTGCGGCGCGAACCATCCGACCAACCAGGGTGGTCTGCGCCATGAGATCAGCCCCTGAGCCCGATCGGCCCGCCCGATGCGGATCCTCAGCGTGCCCTGGGTTCTCGGGTGCGGTGGATTTGCAGCGGCTCTCCGACCCCCGCTCCCAGGACCCGGCGGGCGTCGCCCCGGTGCACCGCCACCTCGACGAACTCGTGGCTGCCAACCAGGGCGATCAGCTCTCCCACCGGAACCTCGGCGTAGGTCCGATGACCGGGAATGGAGCGGCCGGCGATCGACACCGTCCAGCCCTGGCGGGTGAGCACCAGCGCTCCCGGCACGTTGGTGATCAGGTTCCCGAATCGGTCCACCGCTTGAATGACCCCCTTGAAGCCGCCGGGTGCTGCTTCACAGGCGGGTAGCTGGAGACTGGTCAACTGGACTGGGTCGATCGCCCGCCCCAGGGCCTCCACCGGCGTGCCTCGGGCCAGGTGGGCTGCTGCCGGGGCGAACACGTCTCGCCCGTGGAAGGTCGAGCTGGGGGCCGGAGTTCGCCAGAACTGCATCTCGGTGAGTTCCACCGCGACGGCAGGTGGATCCGCTTCCAGCGCTCCGGTCAACACGCCGTTGTCGGGACCGACGAAGAAGGATCCGCTCCGAGAGCGCACGGCGATCGCCCGGCGCGAGGTTCCGACCCCCGGATCCACGACGGCCAGATGGACCGTCCCGAGTGGGAAGTAGGGGCTCACGGTGAGCAGCCGGAAACGGGCCCAGACAATGTCCTGGGGTGGCACGAGGTGGGTGACGTCGACGAGCCGAGCCTCCGGGGCGATGGCGGCGATCACGCCCTTCATGGCCGCCACGTAGCCATCTTCGAGACCGAAGTCGCTGAGCAAGGTGATGACCGACATCGATGGGCACTCTCCCGGCGGACATCATCACCCCAGCAGCAGCCAGAAACTCCAGTCCGGGCCGGGGCGGCGGGGCGCGCCCTTTGCTCGGCCTGCGATATTCGTCTCGACGACGATTCAGCCCGTCGCGGCCGAGCGACCCATCACGATGTCCCCAAAGTCGGGTTCGTTGTCGGGTCGAGAGAAGGCCTCTCGACGCTCGAGGACGTCGGCCACGTAGTCGCACCCCATCGTGAAGGCGTCGAACGCATGGACGCGCTCTTCCAGGGTCGCATCCGGCTTCATCTGGGCCTGGGCGCGGAGGATATGGTCGAGCGAGACGTTGAAGGCGGCGACCGCAGCAGCGACGTCTCCGTGAAGGCGGTCAAGGTTCTTGCGCAGCTCGCGGGCGCCTGCCCGGATGTTCTTCTCCGGGTCCTTCCAGGCGTCTCCTGGGAGGAGGGCTCTGCCTGCGTGGCGCCGGTCGAGCTGCATCAGCCCGAGGCCGTTTCCTTTGTCCCCTACCCCGCCGGGACCAGGAGGGTCGAGCGACTCTCCGCCCTGGCTCTCCCGGTCCATGATCGCCAGGAGGAGCGCGGGATCCAGGTGCAGTTCCGCACCGACCTTCAGGGTCAGTGCTTCCCATTGCTGGAGCCGGCGAGGGAGATTCATTCAGCGCCTCCACCACTCGAGTCTCGAGCCTCACGGTCGTTGCGAGCCCCGTGCTGACAGCGAGGCCCAACCAGAAGTGCCTCTAATCGAGCCCAGCATCTCGGCGACAGCGGTGGGAATGCCTCCGCCAGCCGCGCGGCCGCTCAGTCCTCGTCGTGATCGGACCCCCGGACCTGGGGGATCCGAGCCGGCAGCTCGGCGACGGTGTAGCGCGAGACCTGCGCCGTCCATTCCGAGTCGGGAGCCCCGAAGGCCGGACTGAAGATCCGCAGGTCGAGAGCCACGTTGGTGACCAGGAGCTTCTTTCCGCTGAAGCGGATGCTCGCCGGGAACAACAGGTGGATGGGCTTTCCCGAGCGAGTCAGCCCTCCGAAGTCGCCCAGCTTGGCAATGGCCTTTCCCGTGGGATCCACCACCACGATCTCGTCGGCCTGGTTTGCGGCGACCCAAACGTTGTCCTGCTCGTCGATCAGCAGACCATCGGCGCCGTTGATGGCTTGGACGAAGATCGTCGGCGTCCCCGCCATTCCGCCAACCAGGGGGATCTTGATCACCGTGTCATCGCCGGTATTGGCCACGAAGAGCACCGTCTCCTCCCGGTTGAACCGGAGACCGTTGGCCCCGAAGGGCGGAACGCCTGTCGTCCGGAGCAGCGCGCTGTCCACCCAGATCTTGGCCTCTCCCCCAGTGGGTGGCACGGTCCAGACGATGCCCTGGGAAGAATCGGAGACATAGACGTTGCCTGATTTGTCGAAGGCGATGTCGTTCAAGCCGGAGCCCCCGGGATGCGGCAGCGCCGGGAGGGTCATGAACACGCTGGACGCTCCGGTGTGGGGATTCACGCTGAGGACGTGGCCGGCGCCAAAATCGTTGGCCAGCAGGGCACCCGTCGTGGGGTGGAACCGGAGTCCGAGCAAGTGGGCGCTGGAGCCGGCGATGGACACCTGGCGGATGAGGTGCCCGTGGGGATCGAAGACGAACAGCTGCGCTTCTCCGGACGCCGGCCCGGCGCTGGTGAAGCCGAACGTCGTGACATAGACGTTGCCAGCCGAGTCGACCTCCAGGCCCTCCGGCCCGGACGAGCCGCTGGGGAGGACCGCGAAGGTCTTGACCGGACCGCGATCCCAGGCCGCGGCCCGCCAGGGCATCAACAGGAGAGCGATGAGAACTGGGGACGCCAACGTCGTCGCTTTGCCGACTCGCCGCATGTCGCACCTCCGGGATGCAGTCCAATCGACCGCGTGCACGGCAGCTCCAGCGCGCAGGCCGGGAGGGGAAGAGAGATCCGCCCCTCCTGCCCGGCAAGCGGTCCCCTCAGGCTCGATTCGGTAGCAGACGGAAGGTCCAGCTCACCGCGGAGCGTCAAGCGGCACGTCGAGCACCGGCCTACCCCGGGCCTCCGGGGCGTCGTAATGCCACCACTCCATCCGGTTGGGCCGGAAGCCCGCGTTCACCATCGCCCGCCGCAGCCGTTCCCGGTGGTCCCGCGCCTCCTCCGTGCCGGCGTTGCTCCCATGGTGCGCCGCCGGTCCGAAGGTGTCGAAGGGCGTCGGCATGTCCATCTCGGCGCCGTGGGAGTCGACCAGGGTGACGTCCACCGCTGCGCCGCGGTTGTGGTTGCTGCCGGTGTGCGGGTCCGCCACGTAGCCACGGCGCGGGACGAGCCGCCACATGGACCACTGCACCCGGAGCGGCCGGTAGCAGTCCCAGGCCTTCAACCGCAGCCCCTCGGCGGCGAGCTCCCGAGCGGCGTTCGCCAACCGCGCCGCCACCGGCGCCAGCAGTAGACAGCGCGCCCCCTCCGGATAGACGGCGCGGTTGAGAAAGTTGTCGGTCGTGGCATAGCGGAGCTCGACCAGCAGCCCGGGCACCATCCCCGTCGCATCCACCAGCCCCGGCCGGACACCTGCATCGGGAGCCGTGGCCAGGAGCAGCGCTGCCAGCCAGGCAAGGCTCATGGCTGGTAGCGGGTCGGATCGGGAACGTCAGCCGCGGCAAACCCCTGCTTGCGGATGAGACAGCTGTCACAGCGCCCACAGGCCAGTCCGTCCGGACCCGGGTCGTAGCAGCTGTGGGTCAATCCGTAGTCGACGCCCAGTCGCGCGCCGGTGCGGATGATCTCGCCCTTGCTCATCCCCGAGAGCGGTGCGTGCACCCGGAAGCGAGCCCCTTCCACCCCGGCCCGGGTCGCCAGCGAAGCCAGTCCTTCGAAGGCCCGGATGAATTCCGGCCGGCAGTCGGGATAGCCCGAGTAGTCGACCGCGTTGACGCCGATATAGATGTCGCGGCTACCGAGCGTCTCCGCCAGCCCCAGGGCCAGCGCAAGGAACAGGGTGTTCCGGGCCGGGACGTAGGTCACTGGGATGCCCGAACCGCGCTCCGATTCCGGTCGGTCCTTGGGCACGGCGAGGTCGGCGGTGAGCGCCGAGCCGCCGATGGCCCGAAGGTCCACCTCCACCACCCGGACATCCTCCACGCCCTGGGAGCGCGCCAGCGCTCGCGCCCGCTCCAGCTCCACCGCGTGCCGCTGCCCGTAGTCGACCAGCAGGCAAGTGGGGACGAAGCCCTCGGCCCGGGCCAGGGCCAGGCAGGTGGCTGAATCGAGCCCGCCGGAGAGCAACACCACCGCCCGCGCGGCCGTCATTGCGAGGGCACTCCCTGCACGGGAAAGCGCACGGTGCAGGAGGAACACGTTCCGCCATCCGCGGTCGTGCAGTTCATGCCCAGCACTGCCACGTGGTCCTCGGTGAATCCGCAGACCAGGCCCACGCTCCAGACTCCGTTTCCATCCCGCGGCGGAACTCCCCCGGAGGGGATGCCGCCATCGAGCACCACGTCGGGGGGTGGACAGCGGCGAGGCGGAGTCAGCAGCGCCGCCTGGCTCGGGCTGAGCACCGCCAGCACGTTGCGCTCCTCCACCAGGATGTCCGGCGGGGAGATGGAGGTGCAGGTGCACTGCGGGAAGACCCGCGGGCTACTGCCCGCCACGTCGAACACCTGTCCCTCGATCACCCCCCACTCCGAGCCCGAGCCGTCGGGGAAGGTGAGAAACCCAGCGTCGTAGGGCTGGATGGGTCCGCCATCCGGAAGCAGCGAGCCCCCGTCGATCCCGGTTCGGTTGTTGTACGTCACCGAGAGCACGATGCCTCCGTCGATGGCTTGCCCTCCGTCGAGCAGGCCACCGTCCGGACCGAAGGCGATGATCTCCGGCTGGCAGTCGTTCACCAGCGGCGGGCCCACCGAGAAGAGATTGAACGTCCCCACCCGCTCCTTGCCTGGAACGTGGACCTGGCCCTTGCAGGCGGTGACCAAGCTGCCTCCGAGAAGCAAACCGAACAGGGGCAGGAGAGGAACGGGCTTCATCGGCCAGGTCGCCCGGCAAGCCGGGGCGGTCCGGGACGTTACACGAGTGCCAGGGCACGCTGGACAACTGCTGCCAGCGGCGTGCTCGCCGTCAACACCGCGGCGCTGTCGATGGTGTCCGCATCGGCGCCCCGCGCCACCGGGTCGAGCCAGAGCAGGACGCGCGCCGCAGCCGGCGGCGAAGGCACGGCAGTGAAGGCCGCTGCCGCCGCCGTCCCCAGCGCAGGAACGTCACCTGGACGGACCAGGAGCGCGCCTTGGTCTCCCAGCGCCAGCGCCAGGGCGACGAGATAGGTCAGCTCCACCGGGCCAAAGAGGGACAAGGCGCCCGCTCCCAGCACCAGGGCGTCCTCCCTGGCCAGCCAGGCCTCCGCCGCACCGGTCGGATCCAGCCACACCGAGAGGCCGACCGTGCCCAGGTCCAGAAGCGCGGCGTCGAGCACCCGCGACACTTCCGGCATCTCCTCGGGTCGAACCGGCAGGGCTCCAGGAGGAAGGTCGAGCGCGTGCGTCAGCGGCCCACGTTCTACGGGCTGGACGCGGACCGGCGTCGATGCCGGCTCCTCACCAGCAAAAAGGTGTCCGAAAGCCGCGGCCCCGGCTGCCGCCGCGGCCCGTCCCATCCGACGGAGCGCCTCCGCATAGTGGGCCCAGGCCTGCGGGTCGACCGCGTGCTCGCCGAGGATCATCGGCCACAGGACACAGGCCAGCGGCGCACCGGCTTCCGAGGTCCCGAGCAGCTCGGCCAGCTCGCGACGGGCTCCAGCCGAGAGCAGCTCGGGCCCGCTCATCCTCCCGACGATGCGCACCGTATCGGCGTGACGGCCGGCCCGCGCGGCGGTCAAGGCCAGCGCCTCGCGTTCCTCTGGGGTGGTGGCGACCTGCTCCCGGAGCGCCAGCGCCTCTTCTGTCCGCCCCAGGGTCTGGGCCAGCTCGGCCCGCTCGCGCACCCGCTCCGGTGTGGGGGGTAGCTGAGCCAACGCCCCGAGCGCGTCCGAGGTTCGGCCGAGCTTGAGGTAGGCGCGTGCCAGCCCCTCCTGGTACCCCTCCAGCACCTCTGGACCGATGAGCGAGCTGAGCCGTTCGGCCAGATCGACGAAGCGTTCGGGGGCCTCCTCCGGGGAAGTGAGGGCCAACAGCTTGGTGGCTGCCGGGACCGACGTGGGATCCTCCGCCCCCGCCCGCGTCCAGGCCTCCCGGGCCGCTTCGACGCGGCCGAGGGCCAGTTCGAGATCTCCTGCTTGAACGCGGAGTCCGGCGCGTTGGACCGGCTCGGGGGTGGCCTCCACCCAGGCGTGCAACGCCGCCGCCGCATCCGCCAGGCGGTTGTCGTCCCGGGCCTGCTCGAAGAGCGCCTGCCACAGCGGAGCTGCTCGGGCCGGCACCTGCGAAGCCAACAGCCGAAGCCCACGCTCTCGCTCCGCGCCTCGCCGGGTTCGAACGTGGCCGATGAGGGCATCCACCAGCGGAGGCGGCGTCCCCGAGTTCACCTGCTCCAGGGCCTCGAACACCACCGGGTCGAGCGCATTCACGGCCTGCAATCGCTGGAACGCGTGGAGTCGCTCGTCGGCCGAAGCCTCGCCTGGCGGGGACAACAAAATCGCCCGGTGCAGCTCGATGGCCAGATCCGTCCCCCGGCGAGACTCGGCCAGCTCCGCACAGGCTTGCCGCTCGGCGCCGCTCCCCTCCTCCAGGAGAAGTCGACTCAGCCGCGACAGGGCCTCGTTTCCAGACTCGCTCTGGGCCAGACCCCACAGGCTCTGCCGGATCCGCGGCCCGTCCTGGAGCGTCTCGGCAATCTCCAGCGCCTGGGCGAAGGCACCCTGCGCCAGCAGCGGTTCGTAACCGTGCTCGAGCGCCTGGGCTCGAGCTCCGAGGCGCAGGAAACGGGCGGCCCAGGCCCCTGGGCCGAGCGTCGCCGGGTGGAGGCGGGCCACCCGCTCGAGCAGTTCCTGGGCCTCGGCGGGATCGCCCGCCCCTTCCCAGGCGTCGGCCGCCTCCAGCAGCAGAGCGGGGCGCTCCTCGGCCGAGGCGAGCTGGGCGGCCTGGGTGAGCGAAGCGGCCGCCTTGGCCAGTTCGCTCGCTTCGCGCATGAGCTGGGCCAGCAGCAGCAGCGCCTCCTGGCTGGCCTCGGTCGCCACCGAGGCGCGGGCCAGACGGGCAGCACGGGCCTCGTCCCCAGCCTGGTGGGCAGCCTGGGCCGCAGCGAAAAGCAGTCGGGCGCGCTCGCCCCCGGTCTCCATCTCGGCCCGGGCGGCCAGAACCGTCGCGCGGGCCAGCGCATCGTCCGCCGAGTCCAGCAGGGGAGCGAGAAGCGCCAAGGCCTCGGCGTAGCCCGGGCCAGAACGCCCTCCAGCGGCCAGCGGCTCCAGGAGCGCCCGGGCCTCGTCAGCCTCACCCCGCTCGATGAGATGGCGGGCCAGCTCCAGTTTGATCTGCGCTGACTCCTCTCCTTGGGGCGTGGCCTCGTCCAGGGCCCGCAACACCGGAACCAGCACCTCGGGGGAGGCGTGGGCTTGTCGGTAGCCAGCGGCCAGCGCGCGAAGGATCTCGATGTTCCCGGGATCGGCTTGGTGGGCGCGCTCGATCAGCTCGAGGGCTCGCGGCTCGTCGCGCAATGCCGAGGCAGCCACTCTCGAAGCCTGGGTGAGCAGGCCGGCCGCCCGCGGTCCTCCGGTGGCGTCCGCCGCCCGTTCCAGCAGCGCCAGAGCGTCCTCGTGCCGAGACAGCGCCAGGAGCCCGGCAACGGCGCGGTCGACCACTGGGTCCTCGGAGGGCCGCAGCTCGGCCAGCGGGAGCAGCGCCTCCAGCGCCTGGGCTGGCTCGTCGACCAGCGCCGCGGCACGGCGGTAGAGGGCTTCGGCCTCCTCGGGGCCGGCAATGCGCGCCAGCCGGACCGAGGTCTGGAAGAGACCGGCAGCATCGTGCCGCCGTCCGTGAACCTCGGCCAGGAGCGAAAGCGCCTCGCGACCTCGCTCGCCCACCGGATCGAGCGCCACCACGGCCTCGAGCACGTCGGCGGCATCGTGCAAGGCGCCGGTCGCCAGCGCGGCGTGGCCGAGCCGGAGCTGCAGCTTCAGCCGTTGGGGGGTAGGGAGATCGGGTGCCAGCTGGAGCACACGCCGGTCGTAAGGCTGGGCGGCCTCCGGGCCCCCGGCGGTGGCGGCCAGCTCTCCCCGCTGGAGCAGACCGTTCACGTCCTCTGGCTGCAGCTGCAACAGCTCATCCCAGGCCTCGGCGGCAAGCAGGGCTTCGCCAGCCCGGGTGAGCAACTCGGCCCGTTCGGTCAGCAGCGCCGGAGCCTCGGTGGGAACGGCACGGGCCCGCTGCGCCAGCAGTTGCGCCAGGGCCCGGACATCGCCTTCGACCCGGGCTCGACGGGCCGAGAAGGCCAGGTCCAGCTCGGGGGCCTGGGCGAAGGCGCTGTCTTCGGCAGCCCGGGCCTCCTCCTCCCGTCCGCCGGCCCGAAACGCTGCCGCCGACTGCAACCAGCTCCGCGCCGACTCCGCGCCCACCTGACGTTCGGCCCGAGCGGCCTCCAGCCGGCCGAGTGCCACCATGTCGCTCGTCGACTCCAACCAAGCGGCGTGTCTCGGATAGGCCGGGTGGAAAGGGTCCTCCCGCAGCAGCTGGGCGTCGTATGCCGCCGCATCCGCTTCCCGCCCCTGGGTCGAGAGCAGATCGGCCAGCTCGGTGGCGACGTTGCGGTCCGCGGGCGCAAATCCATGCGCCGAGACCAGAGCCTCCAGAGCCCCCTCCACCTCGCCGAGGCTCCGGTAGAGGCCCGCCGCACGCCGCAGCAGATGCGCTCGCGCTGCAGCTTCGGGACGTAACCGGGCCGCGGCAACGTAGTAAGCGGCCAGATCGGCGCCCCGGCCGGAGCGCTCCAGCAGCTGGATCAGCAGCGATTCGGCTCCGGCGTGGCCCGGCACCTCCGCCAGCGCATCGCGGAGAAGCCCCTCCGCCTGCTCGTCGTCTTCGAGTGGGCCGGCGTGCAGCTCTGCCAGCGTGAGCAGGGCCTCCGTTCGCGATTCGGCGGTGGGCAGGAATGGCACCGCTCTGGCCAGCCACCAGGCCCGTCCCCGGACATCCCCCCGCTGCTCGGCCAGAGCCGCGGCCCGGCTGGCGGTGCCGGCATCGGGGGACAGCTCGAAAGCATGGGCCAGCGCCCCGGCAGCGCCGGGAAGATCGTTGCGAGCGCGAAGGAGCAGCTCGGCCCGCTGCCGCTCGATCTCCGCTGCTTCGGTCTTGCGCCCGGCTTCTTCGAGGACGCCGGTCAGCTGCTCCAGCGCGGAAAGGGCTCCCTCGGGACGGTCGCCCCGGCTGGCAATCTCGGCCGCCTCGGCCAGCGCCTCAGCCGCCCCGTTCCGGTCGCCACTGGCCATCGAGGCCGAGGCCACCGCTTGCAGGGACTCGAGCAGGGCTGCCGTCCGTCCCGTCTGTCGGTGGAGCTCGACCCGGGCGCGGTGCGCAGTCCGTGGGTCGGCCAGCAAGGGCCCCGCGGCCAGTAGCAGCCGCTCGGCCAGCTCGGGGTCGGCCAGCTCGCTGGAGGCGCGGGTGGCCAGCTGGATCAAGGCGCGACCCGCTGCCTCCGAAGCCGGGCGACGCAGATGGAATTCGGCCAGGAGCGTCACCGCCTCGCGCGGATCGGTCCGCGACCGCAGGGCCGCCAGCCGCTCCACCGCCGCTTCCGGCGGGTCGGGCTTTTCGATCACCCGGCGCAGGGCGACCTCAGCCTCGGCCAGCTCGCCCGAGGCCTCGAGGAGATCTGCCTGGGCCAGCAGAAGCGCGGCAGCCCTGGAGGGGGCGAACGCCGAGTCGAGCGTCGGCGAGAGGGCAGCAAACAGCGGCAGGGCTTCGGCGCGCGCGCCGGCCGCGTAGAGCGACAGCGCCAGCGTGGCCAGGGCCTCCCCGGTGGCCGGGACCAGGGCGTGGGCTTGCCGCCGGAGTGAGAGGGCAGCGGTGGATTCGCCGGCGGCCTCGGCCTGCCGGGCGCACTCCCGCAGCAGCTCGGCGGCGCTGTCGGCCGAGAGCAACCGGGCGGCCCCGGGCAGCAACCCCTGCGCTTCGGACCAGTTCCCCTGCCGCAGCTGCAGCCGGAGCAGCCGCTCCAGGGAGCGTCCGTCGTCGGGAGCCAGGGCCACCGCGCGCCGGAAAGCGGCGGTGGCCTCTTCTTCCCGTTGCAGACGTTCCTCGAGCAGCCCTCCCAGCTCGGCGAAGAGCACCGCCGACCGCTCGCGGGGCGCCCGCTCGGCTTCGATCTCCAGCAGCTCCGACACCCCCGACCAGTCGCCTGACCGCTCCAGGAGCCCCCGCAGACGAGGCAGCGCCCGCGGATGGCGTGGGGACAGCTGCAGCACCTGCCGGAAGCCGTCCGCCGCGGCAAGGACGTCGCCTCGCTCCTCGGCCAGCTCGGCGCGTTCCAGCAACACCTCGCCTCGGAGGGCCTCGGGCATCAATTCAGAGGCCCGGAGCAGCGCCTCGGAGGCCGCATCGAGCGCCCCGGCCCGCCGATCCAGACGGGCCAGGGTGCGCCAGGCCTCCGCCGCTTCCGACGGTCGGTCGAGCTGGGTGACTTCGAGCAGGGCCTCGCGGGACAGCTCTGGATTGGGCTCGAGCAGCACGCGGCCCAGCGCCAGGAGCCGTGGGCCAGCTTCCGCGGCGAGCGCCCGGTCGGCCCGGACTGCTTGACGCCAGGCCTCGAGCTCGCCGGCCAGGTCCTCGGATTCGTGGGCCAGCAGGGCGACCTCGCGCCAGAGAGGTCCGGGTTGAACAGCCTCGGGCGCGGCCCGGGCCAGCTCCTCCCGCGCCAGGGTCCGGTCGCCGCGGCTCCGCAGCAGCCGAGCACGCTCGATGCGGTGGGCGGCTCGGATCGCTCCCGAGGTCTGCTCCACGAGACGGGTCCGCAAGGCCAGGGCCTCGCTCTCGAACCCCGGAGCCGACGGGGGGAGCAGCCCCACCAGCGTCTCCAGCGCCCACTGGTCGGTCGGATCGAGCTCCACCAGACGGCGGAGCGCATCCAGGGCCTCGCCGGGACGGTGTAGCTCCAGGGAGAGCTCGACCAGCTCCGTGCAGGCAGCCCGGGCCTGTTCTCCGGAGAGACGGGGCCAGAGCCCGGAGAGGAGCGCGGCCAACGCCTCCACCGCCCCGACACTGCGATGGAGCGCCGCCAGCTGCAGCAATGCTTCCACGTCGTCGGGGGCGGCATCGGCATAAGCCGACAGGTGGCGCCGGGCGGCTTCGGCATCGCCGGCCCGCACCGCGCACTCGGCGGCCAGCCGCTCCACCCGTTTGCGATCGCTGGGGGGAAGCACCGAGGGGTCGGCCCGGGCCAGTGAGAGAGCAGCCTCGAGGTCCTCCAAGGCCCGCCGAGGCTCGCCTTCGATGCGCAGCTCGGCCCGGCGGACGCGAACATCGGCCAGGGCCGGATCGAGCCGCAGGGCCTCGTCGAGCAGCGACAGCTCCCGCGCTTCCCCACGGACCAGCTCCGCCCCCCGACGGAAGAGCCTGGCCGCAGCCAGCGGATCCGCCAGCAGCGCCGCCTGCCGGGCAAAGAGGGTCGCCGCCTCGGGTCGATGTCCCGACTCCAGTTCCAGATCGGCCAGGGCCTCGAGGATCTGGCCGGCCAGGACGCCGCGCGGGGCAATCTCCAGCGCGGCGTAGAGCTGACGATGCGCCGAATCCCGCTGCCCGTCGTCGAGGAGCGCGCGGGCGCCCTTGAAGAGCAGCGGGGCGGCGGCCTCGGTGCGTCCATCCGCCAGCAGCTGCCGCGCCCGCGCCGCCCACAACTCGGCCAGCTCGCGGGACCGGCCCAACTTCTCGTACAGCCCTTCCAGCCGTGCCGCCAGGGCGTCGTCGCCGCGGCGGTAGGGAAGCGACTCGGCGTAGTGGGCGGCCGCGGCAGCCAGGTCGCCGCTCATCTCGCAAGCCTGCCCCAGCCGTGCCCGGACCTCGGCCAGCTTCTCCGGAGGCCCCGTGCGCGGCAGCGTGACCAGCACGTCCTCCAGTGCCCGGCGGGCGTGTTCCGGCCGCTCGCAGCGCAGCGAGAGGTCCGCCAGCTCGAGGAGGATCTCCGGGCGGGGGTCGAGCCGCGCGGCCTTCTCCAGCGCCACCAGAGCCTCGCCAAAACGGCCCAGCCGCGCCTCCTCGACTTGGGCCAGCTCGCGCAGGCAGGCCGCGGCGAGCCTTGGATCGGACTGGGCCTCGGCCACCCGGGCCCGGGCTCCGAGGGCGGCGGACAGGCCGGGCATGTCGGCGCGGCGACGCTGAAGCGCGCAGAGCTCGCCCCAGGCCAGGAGGTCCTCCGGCTCGAGCCGCAGCACCTCCGAAAGCGCACGGGCCGCCACTTCCAGGTCGGAGGCCAGATCCTTGGCGGCCACCGCCAGCCGGCGCAGCGTCCTGGCCCGCTCGGCCCCGTCCTTGGCCAGCTCGGCCAAGGTCGTCAGGGTCCGAACCAGCAGCGGTCCGTTGCGACGCGACTCGCCGAGAGCGACCAGCCCCTCCAGCGCGGCCCGGTGTCGAGGGTCCGATTCCAGGGCCCGAAGGAGCAACGACTCGGCCCGGTCCGGGTTGCCGAGTCGGGTGCGGTGGAGCTCGCCCGCCTCGGCCAGGAAGCCTGCCCGCCGGGTGGGCTCATGCACCGTCGGGGCCGCGCGCTCCAGGGCATGGGCCAGGGCAGCTGGGTCTCCCGCCGCTCGCCAGGCCGGGACCAGTGCCTCGAGCGCCCGAGCGTCGTCGGGAACCAGGGAGAGCGCTGCTTCCCAGTGTTCCCGGGCCTGGGTGGCGTCGCCGAACCGACTCTGGGCCAGCGCAGCCAGGGCATGGTGGGCGGCATGCGCGGCCCGACGGACGGCCACCTCCTGCGGCGACGGGCCGGCCAGCTCCGCCGCCTGCTGGTAGCCAGTGACGGCCTCGGCGATGCGACCCAGGGCCTCGGAGACGCGGGCCTGCGCGACCAGAGCGACGACATCGCCGGGAAGCAGCGAAACCGCCTCCCGGTAGCGGAGCAGCGCATTGTCCAGCTGTCGGAGCCCCGTTTCCCACACCTCGCCGGCGCGGAGGTTCGCCCGTCCGACCAGTGCCAGCTCGTGGCGGCCCAGGGCCACGTCGCGCAGCCGGTCGAAAGCTTTCAAGGCACGGAGTGGTTCGCCGGCCCGGGCACAGAGTTCGCCCAGCAGCTCCAGGGCTCCGGGGAGGTCCGGAGCGAGCTTGAGCGCCGCCTCACAGTGCAACCGCGCGCCGGCCACGTCGTCCTCGGTCAGCGCCGAGAGACGAGCGAGCTGCACGTGCGCCTCGGCCGACTCCACCGGGTCGCGGGCCAGCGCCGACAGTCGCCGGTAGGCCCGCATGGCTCCGGCCCGGTCCTGGGCCTGATCCGCCGCCCGGGCCAGCGCCTTCAGCGAAGGCAGATGGTCCGGCCGAATGCCCAGCATCGCGTGAAGCGCCTTGACCGCCATCTGCGGCGCTTGGCCCTCGGCAACCCGGGCAGCAGCCTCGGCGGCGGCGAAGGCAGAGGCGTCTTCCCCGCGCTTGCGCGCCAGCTGGACCAGTGCGAGCCAGCGCTCGGCGCTGCGGGCAGGCTCTCCGCGCCTCTCCCGAACCACCGCCTCGGCCCACATGGGCGCCGCACTCCCCGGACGCCGACGGGCCAGTGTGTCCAGGACGTCCAGGGCGTACTCATGGGCCCCCGGATCGGCCACCAGCAAGGCCAGCAGCCGCTCCAGCGCGAAGGGGTGGGCCTCTTCCGCTCCGGCGCCGCGCAGGTAGGCCTCGCGGGCGTCGGCCAGTTTCCCGGCCGAGACCAGCGCTTCGGCCTCGGCAAAGGCCCGGGCACCCTCGAGCGTCAAGAGCAACTCGTCGTCGTGGAGAGCCGGCGGGGGCAGCGCGCCGGAGGCAAATCGGAGTCGGAGCCCGGTGGGCGAGACCTCCACGGCTGCCAGGCGCGCTCCATCCAGCGAGGGCATGCGAAAACCACGGGAGACCGCAGCCAGGGTCACCAGCTGCGGAAGCACCCGGGCAGAAAAGCCGTTGGCCCCCCGAACTTCGACGTCGGGAAGCGCCGCCGCGCTCTGGGCTGCCCGCGCGAGCAGCAGCGGCACGGTGGCCGAGGGCACGGGGGAGAAGCCGTACATCCGGACGTCGTAGAGGTAGACCCCCAGCCGCTCCCCGTCGGCGTCGAAGGCCACCTTGAAGGTCACCTCGACCGGCGCCGGACCCTTCAGCCGTGCCTCGCCCTCCAGCCATCCGGAGCGGAAGTTGAGGGCGACGTCCGACAGCTCCAGCGCGGAGGCCGCCGCCGTCTGCACGCTTCGTCGGATCACCTCGGCGTCGACCGCGACTTCCAGGAACCCGAAGTGGAGCTTGCGTCGCTGGTAGCGCTGAACTCCAGCACCCACGTTGAAGGGGAAGGAGACGTCCGGAATCTGCAGCCCGAAGTCGACGATGCTGATCCCCGGGCGGACTTCCAGAGGGGGGAAGCCCACGAAAGCGCGCCGATCCAGCAGTCGCAGTTGGGGCGCGGCAGGCTGTCCCTCGGGGCTCGGTGAGGCCGAGCCTCCGGGCGTGTCCTCGGTGGCCATCTGGGGCGCGCCGACGGTAGCACGGCCCCAGGACCACCCAAATTCCGGCCACTTCCATCCGACTGCCTGCCGGGTAGGCACTCGAACGACAGTGACAGGGGGCGCGGGGGCGCTGCTAACCTCCGTGGGTGCTCCCGTGCTCGAGCTGAACTCCCTCGTCCTGGGCGATCGCTTCCGTGTGCTCGGTCACCTTGGCGGTGGCGGCATGGGTGAGGTGTATCTGGCGGAGCAGGTCAGCCTGGGCCGGCGGGTGGCCCTGAAGGTCTTGCGACGGGAGGTCGGACAGCAGCCCGGCATGAGTGAGCGGTTTCGCCGAGAGGCTCGCTTGCTCAGCAGCGTAGAGCATCCGGCGGTGGTTCGGGTCATCGACTTCGGACATTCCCAGGACGCGACCTGCCTGGTGATGGAGTTCGCCGAGGGAGAGACCTTGCTGCAGGCCCTGACCACCGGGCCGCTGACGCCGGAACGGGGTCGCCGGGTCCTGCTCCAGCTGGCCGAGGGCCTGGCTGCCATCCACGCCAAGGGGATCATCCACCGCGACCTGAAGCCGGAGAACGTGGTCCTCACCCCGGGTCCCCGGGGGGAGCAGGCGCGGCTGCTCGATTTTGGGATTGCCAAGCTTCTCCAGCCCGATCCGGACAGCAAGGGGCTGAGCCAGGTGGGGGTGGTGCTGGGAACGCCGGAGTACCTCTCGCCCGAACAGGCCATGGGCAATCCTCTGGATGCGCGCAGCGACATCTACTCGCTGGGCGTGCTGGCCTACCGGATGCTCTCCGGGGTTCTGCCCTTTGCCGGCCCCAACGCCCGCGACTACCTGGTCCAGCACATCGGGACCGCGCCGCGGCCGTTGATGGGGGCCGCTCCGGCATTGGCGGAGGACCCAGATCTGGCGGAGATCGTGATGCGCTGTCTGTCCAAGGAGCCCAAGGCGCGATTTCAGACTGCGGAGGCGCTGGTCTCTGCGCTGGAAGCTCCGCCCCGAGCGGTGGGGCGGATGCATCCCTTGCTTCCCCGCGCCATCTCCAGTGTCTCGGAGGTCATTTTCGCCCGGCGGGGGGCCGCGACTTCCGGCCCGGTGCCCGTGGCCCCGCTCACCGAAGTTCCCACCGGCGAGTCCACCCCCCTCCCGGTGGCGCGGGTGGCCGACACCCTTTCCGTCCCTCGACGATCCTGGCGCATCCCCGTGCTGGCCGCCGCGGCACTCCTTCTGGGTGGAACGGCGCTGGCCTTTCTGCGCAGCTCGCCCAGCAGCATGGAGCAAGTCCGGGCGCAGCTCGATGCCAACCGACCCGCCGAGGCGCTGAAGACGCTGGAACGGCTGGAGAAGTCCGGGCGGCCCAGCGCGGAGCTAGCGGGCCTTCGTGCCGCTGCCTTTCATGGCTTGCGCGAACACGACGCCGAGCTGGCCGCGCTGCGGGCGGTGCGGGGGAACGAGGGACCCTTGGAAGTGCGGGCGCTGCGCGGGGTGGTCGAGGACCTGGCCCGCCAGGGCAACGAGGGCCCGCGGAAGGACTACCTCGACGGTCTGGAAGTGGCGCGCACCACAGCCGCGCTCAAGGCCATCGCCGAGTCAGGAACCAACGAGTCGGCCTGGGGGGCGCTGCGTTACCTCGACGGAGAGCACCGCACCGAGACCCTGGACCTGGCCACGCTCTACGGCGGATGGCTGGATGGAACGGACTGCGCGGCCCGAACCGTGGCGGCCCGGAGGCTGGGCGAGCTGGGACTGCCCGAGGCCGTGGCCGCTCTGCAGCGGGCGCGCAAACGGAAGATGCCCCACGGGTGCGGCCAGGAGGAGATCGCCGCCGCTCTCCGGGCGCTCGAGCGCTGATGGCGGAAACCAGCCTGGTTGTTCAATCCTCGCTTGCCCTGGCGGCCGACCTCCGCATCGCGCCTCCGGTCACTTGACCCCGAGATAAGCTCCCTCCGGCGTTCCTTGATCTCCTGCCGTCATTGCGGCGGGATCCACTTGACCAACCAGGCTGGTCTCCGCCATGTGGGAATTCCCGAGATGGCCCTGGAGATGCGCAAGAAATGCGAGCGGTGCTCGGTGGCGTTGACCGACGAGGCCCTGGCCTACATCTGCAGCTACGAATGCACCTTCTGCCCCGCCTGCACCGAAGCGTTACGGGCACTCTGCCCAAACTGCGGCGGCGAGCTCGTCACCCGGCCACGTCGCAAGCCGCGTTGAGGCTCCGGAAGTCGTCCGGCCTCACCGAACGAAGGCGGTCCCGCGGCTGCCCGGTGCAAGTGCCTCGTCGACCAGACTCGATGCCGGTTCGATGCCGACGATGTGGATGGCCTCGACGCCCTCTTCGAGCATGGCCAGAGATTCCTCGACCTTGGGAATCATTCCGCCGGCAATGATGCCCGACTCCATCTGGGCCCGGGCCTCGGCCGCAGTGAGTCGCGGCATCCGGGTGGAGAGGTCGTTCTTGTCCCGCAGCACGCCGGGCACGTTGGAGACGAGGAAGAGCTTGGCCGCCTTCAGTCGCGCCGCCAGCCGAGTGGCCACCGTGTCGGCGTTGATGTTGTAGACGTTTCCGCCAGCATCCCCTCCCAGCGAGCCGAGCACCGGGACGAATCCCGCATCCCAGAGCCGCTCCAGCGCCGCGGTGTCCACGGCCACGATGTCTCCCACCAGCCCAAGGTCCACCGGCTCGGGCCCGGCACCGGTGATGACCTTGGGGGGGCGCCTCACTGCGTCGACCAATCCTGCGGAGACGCCGGTGGTGCAGAGCGCCGGAACCCCCGCCATTCTCAGCGCCGCGGCCACGTCCACCGACACCTGGCCGGCCAGGGTCATCTTCATGACTTCCAGGGTGGCGGCGTCGGTGACCCGGCGCCCGCCCTTCAGGGTCGGCTCAAGCCCCAACCGCCTGCTCAGCTCGGTGGCCTGGGGCCCTCCGCCGTGCACCACCGCCACGCGGACTCCGGCGTCCCGGAAGGCGTGGAGCGCCGAGCCGACACTCCCTGCCAGCCGGGACGGATCCGCTGCCAACTCGCCGCCAACCTTCACCACGAACCAGCGACCGGCGAAATCGGACAGCTCGATCACGGCCAGAGCCCCGGCTCCTTGAGAGTGAGCGTCTCCTCGAACCCCATCATCACGTTGAAGGCCTGGACCGCCTGGCCGGCACCCCCTTTGACCAGGTTGTCCAGGGCGCTGAAGCACACCACCCGCCGGGTGGCGCCGGTGGGCGGCCCCAGCGCGAACCCCACTTCTACGTAATTGCCTCCAGACACGGCGACCACCTCCGGCTGCCGTCCCTGGACCAGGCGGACGAAGGGCTCGCCCTCGAAGCAGCGGGTCCAGGCCTGGTGGAGCTGCTCGGCGGTGGTGGAGGCGGCCACCTCGGCGAAGCTGGTGGCGAAGATGCCGCGGGGGAGTGGCGCGGAGACGGGAACGAACTCCAGGGCCACCTCGCGCCCGCCCGCTCCTTCGAGGGTCTGGAGAATCTCGGGGTTGTGCTGGTGTTCGAGCGGCTTGTAGGTCCGGAGATTGACCGCCCGGAGCGGGTGGTGGGTGGTGAGCTGGGGGTTGGCTCCTGACCCGGAGCTGCCGGTGGCGCCGACCGTGTGCACCGGTCCGGTCAGGAGCCCAGCCCGGGCCAGGGGCAGCAGCCCCAAGGCAATGGCGGTGGCGAAGCAGCCCGGGGAGGCCAGGTAGCGGGACCGAGCGATGGCCGACCGGTTCACCTCCGGAAGGCCGTAGGTGAACAGGCCGTCCTTCAAGGTCTGGGGGATGGGATGGGCGACCCCGTAGTAACGCTCGTAGGCCAGCGGATCGCGCAGCCGGAAATCCCCGGAGAGGTCCACGATCCGGATGCCGGTCGGAAGGATGGCCTGGACGACCTTGGCCGTCGTCTTGTGGGGCATGGCCAGGAAGGCCACCTCCATGCCGGCAACGGCTTGCTCGGGGGACAGCTCCTGGAAGACGAGGTCGGTCAGGCCGGCAAGGTTCAGGTGAACATCACCGATGCGTTTGCCGATGTTGTCGGCGGCAGTGACCCGGGCCACCTCGACCTCAGGGTGGAAGAGCAGCCGGCGCAGGAACTCCGCGCCGCCGTAGCCCGTGCCGCCGATGAGAACTGCCTTGAGTCGTGCCATCTCGACCCGCCACCCTGCCAGACTGCCGCAAGCGACGGAAGCTTGGGGGCACTGCCTAGACCCCACCCGCGCCGATGGTGGTCAGGCTGCGATCGGCTCGGTGCTGTTCTCACGAGGCCGGCCCTTCCAACAGCCCGCGTGCGACCACCACCGCCGTGCCCGTCACCGACACCGACCGCACGTCATCCGGGGTTCCCTCGAGCTGGACTTCCACCCGCCCGGGGCGCCCCATCCAGTGACCTTGCTCGGCCACGAAGTACGGCTCGCGGATCAACCGATGGTGGAAGAGGTAGGCAGCCATGGCCCCGGTGGCCGACCCAGTCACCGGATCCTCCGGGGCAATCGGCGGGACGGCGAAGTGGCGAGCGAAGGTCGTCCCTTCGGGGGTGATTCCCTCCAGAACGAAGAGGTGGGCGCTGAAGAAGCGACAGCGCTGCCGCAGGGCGGTGTATCGATCGACATCGACGCGGGCGCGACGAAGGGCGTCGAGCGAACGAAGGGGCAACATCAGTTGCGGCGTTCCGGTGCTCACCACCTGGACCGGGGCCTCGGTCCGGACCAGGTCCGGAGTCAACCGAAAGGCACGGGCCGCCTCGTCAGCATCGACGACTTCCCGGAACTCGGGCCGGCGCTGCGTCATCCGCACCCGGGGGAGTCCCGCGCCACGCTCCACGGTGATGGAGATTGGGCCATCCCGGAGCTCGAAGGTGACCTCCAGGGTCTGGCCGGTGGGAACCAGCAGCTTTGCATCCAGGAGCGCTGCCACGGTCGCGATGGTGGGGTGCCCCGCCAGCGGAATCTCCTCAGCGGGAGTGAAGTACCGGACCTCGAAACGGCTCCCTTCACCGCCGAGAACGAAGGCGGTCTCGCTCTGATTCATCTCCCGGGCGATGGCCTGCATTGCCGGGGGAGTGAGCTGACCTGCGTCCAGGACGACGGCGCAACCATTTCCGGCAAAGGGCCGGTCGGTGAAGGCATCGACGAGCAAGAGGGGCAGACGGGGCATGGACCCGCACCCTCTCTCCAGCGAGGGGTCCAGACAAGCGATGACCTGCGAGCGGATCCTGCCGTGGCTCTGTTATAGGGCCGGAGGGCTCGGCGGCCCCGTTCCCCATGCTTCTGATCCGCGACGCCCAGAAGGCCGACCTTCCGCACCTCAAGCGCCTGGCGGCTGTCCTCAACACCGTCAACCTCTCCGACGACGATGAATCGCTGGAACGGCTGGTCGACACCTCGGTGCGAAGCTTCGCCGGGAAGGTCAAGAATCCGTTCGAGCGGGAGTACCTCTTCGTCCTGGAAGACACCGGCGCCGGCGCGGTCATCGGTACCAGCCTGGTCATCGCCCAACACGGCACCTACGACGCGCCGCACATCTACTACGAGGTGAGCGAGCGCGAGCACTACTCGGCCAGCATCGACCGACACTTCCGCCACAAGGTGCTCTCCATCGCCTACAACTACGAGGGCCCGACGGAGATCGGCGGGTTGGTGGTCGACCCGCGACATCGCAGCGGCCCGGACAAACCGGGCAAGCAGCTGTCCTACGTGCGTTTCCTGTACCTGGCCATGCACCGGGCCAATTTCCGCGACCGGGTGCTGGCCGAGTTGCTGCCACCGCTCATGCCCGATGGGCGCAGCGTGCTCTGGGAATCCATCGGGAAGAAGTTCACCGGGCTGACCTATTCCGAGGCGGACAAGCTCAGCCGGCAAAACAAGGAGTTCATCAAGGAGCTGTTCCCCTCCTCGGACATCTACGTGACCCTGTTCCCTGAGCGGGCGCAGAAGGTCCTGGGCGAGGTCGGACCCCAGATCCGAGGCGTGCAGCGGATGCTGGAGCGGATCGGCTTCCGCTACGTGGAGCGGGTGGACCCGTTCGACGGTGGCCCACACTTCGAAGCCAAGACTTCCGAGGTGACGCTGGTGCAAAAGTTCCGAACGGCCCGGGTCACCGCCGAAGACCTGGCCTCCGAGCTGGGCGAAGATTTCCTGGTCGGGGTGGAGCGGGAATCCGGTCGCACCCGTTTTCGCGCGGCCCGGAGCCGAGCCCGGATCGACGACCAGGTGGTCTACCTTCCGGCGGAGACCAAGGAGCTGCTGGGCGTGGCCAGCGGGGTCAAACTCTCGCTGGTTCCGTTCGAGGGGGCCTGAAGACCCGCTCGGTCAGTGACGGCGGATGATCTTCCGAGTGCCGGCGAGGAGGTCCAGGTAGAGCTGCCCCGCTTCCAGCGCCGGCTCATCCGGGTTTGCCAGGCCGAGCGCAAGGGAGTTGGACGCCGAGGCCAACCGTCCCCAGGTCGGATCGACGTCGACCCGTTCGCCATTTTCGGCACTCAGCCGAGTCCAGGCATGCGGCCAGGCCCGGCTTCCGCTGACCATCAGCCCCAGCACCAGCTCGGAGTGGATGTTCTGCTTCCCGGTCCACTTCATGAAACGACGCGAGGCTTCGAGGCATCGCTCACCATCCGGGACAATGCCGAAGTCCTTGAGGAGCCTGGTCGCCCAGGCCCGGGCCCGGGGACTGGGGTCGGAGGGGGCGGGAGGGAGCGGTGCCTCCGGCGAGAGGCGGAGCCAGCCGCCTCCGAGGGGGGCGGAGAACCCTCGGTCCCAGGTCGCTGGGGTGACGTCGGCCCGAAGCGGACGCGGGGCCCGGGTGAAGCGGGCCTTGCCCAGCTCCAGCGCCTGGAGGAGCCCCGAGCGGTACCTGGCCCGGAAGGCCTGGTCCAGCGCTTTGCCCTCCACCACCTCCTCGGCCACCCGCTCCACGCAACCCTGACCGCGCTTGTGGGTGCGCTCGTCCTCCACGTCCACGCAGCCGGGAGCGGGCATCTTCCACAGCCACAGCGAGACGGGCAGTCGCGAGCTGCCGGCCACCACGCCGGGAGGATCCAGATCCAGGGCGTGCTCCTCCACCAGGTGCCCTGTCCCACCCCGACCGTAGATGTGCTCGCTCCGGTAGACGAAACGTCGCCGGTCGTCGGAGAGAGTCAAAGTGACCTGGCCGGAGAGGACGCCGTCGTAGGCAAAGAGAAAGGTCGCTCGCTGCACTGGAGCGATGGCGGCGAGCAACACCAGCGCGGGCCCGTACACCGGCACGGTGCCCATTGTGCCCCAGCTGCCGGGCTCCCCGCGCGAGATCCTCCTGCTACGCTGATGGGTCGTCCCTCGGAACATGGGCAGCAAGCGTTTCCTCTTCCTCTTCGGCATGGTGGGTGGGCTGGCCTCGGGACTGCTCGGCGCTGCGCTCCTGGACCTGCTCCACTGGGGACGGCTGCCCTGGCAGAGTTACTTGTTGCTGGCCACCGTCAACGCCGCCGGCTTCTTCGTCGGCGGGTCGTTGATCTGGTTGCGCTGGAGTGAGAGGCGGCAACGCGCCCGGGCCGAGGTGGTGGCCCAGCTGGCTCAGGGAAACCTGGCAACCCACGTCACCCAGGGCGAAGGCCAGGAGGACGTGCGCCGGCTGATCCTCTCCTTGCGCCGCGCCCTCTTTCAGGTTCAGCGGGTGACTGCCAACGTCCAGCGCACCGGCAAGGGCGTGGGCGAGCAGTCCCAGTCGCTGCTGGAGGCGGCCCGTCGCCAGGGAGCGGCGGTGGAGCGCTCGCTCGGGTCGGTCCAGGGAATGGGTGAGTCGCTGCAGGTGGCCGGTCAGCGGCTCACCCAGGTGCAGGCCTTCGCCGACGAGACGACCACTGCGCTGGCAGAGATGACCGAGCGGATCGAGCAGGTAGCCTCGGCGCTGGGCACGCTGGACAGCTTCGCCCAGCGCACCACCGAGCGGGTCCAGGTGATGAGCGAGGGGCTCTCCGCGGTGGCCAGCAGCGGCGATGTGCTGGCCCGCTTTGCCGGAGAGGCCGCGGCCTTCGTCGCCTCGGTGGAGGACGGGATCGATGCCGTGCGGCGGCGCGCCCGGGAAACCGGGGAGCTGGCCCGGGTGGTGACGGCCACCGCCCAGCGGGGCGAAGCGCTGGTCAACGACTCGGTCCAGGGCATGTACCGGGTGGAAGAGTCCATCCGGCGCGCTGCGGAGATCGTCGACGCCCTGGGGCAGCGGAGCCGGGAGATCGGCCGCATCGTCGACGTCATTCAGGAGGTGGCCGACCAGACCAATCTCCTCTCTCTCAACGCGGCCATCATCGCTGCCCAGGCCGGCGAACAGGGGCGTCCGTTCGGAGTGGTGGCCGAGGAAATCCGCTCGCTGGCGGAGCGGACTGCGCGCAGCACTCGGGAGATCGCCGCCATCATTCGCCAGACCCGCGGCCACGTCGACGCCGCGGTGGTCCACGTCAAGGAGGGGCGCGAACGGGCGACCGCGGGAGTGGCCCTGGGCGACCGCGCCGCCTCGTCGCTCAAGGAGATCCGGGCCACCACCCAGCGGACCTTCGCCGCGGTGGAGGCCACGGTGGCGGAGACGGGTCGGCTGGAGACGCAAGGAACGCACGTGGTGCAAGCCTCGCAGCGCGTGGCCGGGCGGGTGGTGGAGCTCACCCGGGCATCGGTGGAACAAGCCGACGCCGGGCGAGAGCTGGTGCGACAGACCCAGGAGATGGCCCGCCTGGCTCAAGGAGCCTCGGCCAAGGCGGAGGGACAGGCCCGCACCGGCCGGGCACTCAGCGATGCGGTGCGGAGACTCACCGATGCCATCGACGAAATTCGCGCCGCCCACGCGGTGCTGACCCGGGGGGACGCGGCCATCTCCGAGGACGTGGCCCAGGTTCGAAACGATGCCGAAACGGTGCTCCGCATCGGAGACGGGCTCTCCCGTTCGGTCGACCAGCTCTCCCGTGAAGCGGCCAGCCTGGAGGCGGAGGTGTTCCGCTTCCGGCTGCCTGGGCCTCGCCGGGGGGGCACGCTCAGGGTCGGCATCCACCAGTCGGCGATGTTCGAGTCGACCCGTGGGCTCGACCCGCTCTTCACCCTCGACAACCAGATGGTGGAGATCGGCGCGGGCCTCTACGCCGGACTGCTCCGGCAGGAGGACGGGGTGATGCTCCCCGACCTGGCCGAGCGCTGGGAAGCCGCGCCCTCGGCCCGGAGCTATCGCTTCTTCCTCCGGCCCCGCCTGGCCTTCCACGACGGGGTGCCGCTGCGCTCCGGCGACGTCAAGCGCCACTTCGAACGACTCCTGGACCCGGCGCTGGATTCCCCCGACCAGTGGATCTTCAAGGAGGTCGAGGGGGCCAAGGACTTCCTGGCCGGCAGGACGCAGTCGGTCTCCGGGTTCGAAACACCCGACGAGCTGACCCTGGAGATCCGGCTGGAGGAACCGAAGGCCTTCTTCCTCCACCTGGTCACGCTCCCGGCGACGCTGGTCACCCGGGTCCGGCCCGACGGCCGCCTGGTCGGCGCCGGCCCCTACCGGCCGGTGTCGATGGATGCCAGCGGCGTCATCCTGGAACGCCACCCTGGCTACTTCCGGCCGGAACGGCCCTTTCTCGACCGGCTCGAGTTCCGCTTCCACCGCGATCGGGCCGAGGCTATCCAGCGGCTGCGGGAGGGGGCAGTGGACGTGGTCTCCGGGCTGTACGCCGAGAACGTCCGCGATGCCGGGCTGGACCCGCAGCAGGTCATCGCCGGGACGCAGCCTTCGTGCTGGTTCATGGGGTTCCACGTCCGCACCCCCCCCTTCGATGACCTCCGAGTCCGATTGGGCATCCGGGCCGGGCTGGACGTGGCCTCGATGGTGGAGCGTTTTCACCCCGGCGCCCACGTGGCCTCCACGCTCACCCCGCCCTCGCTCCTCACCGGCGAAATGCCACCGCCGCCCCGGCCGAATCTGGCCTTGGCCCGCCAGCTGCTGCGCGATGCGGGGACCGGACGGCTGCGCTTGAAACTGCTCTATCCGCCGGGCCGGAACACCGAGGCCGAGGACGCAATGCTCTTCCGGCCCCTGGTGGAGGCCGGTCTGGTGGAACTGGAGCACGGGGAGATCGACCCCGCAGAGTTCTGGGGTCGCGTTCGGGAGGGCCGGCTGTCCATCTTCCGGGCGGGCTGGATCGCCGACTACCCCGACGCCGACAACTTCCTGCACTTCCTGCTGCATTCGGGAGCCCAGACCGTCTTCGGCCTGGGGTATCGCAGCGCCGAACTGGACCGGCTCACCACCGCAGCGCGGGTGAGCATCGACCCCGAAACGCGCATGAACCTTTACCGGAGCGCCGAGCGCATCGTGGTGCAGGAGTGCCCGGTCATCCCCCTGTACCACGAGCGCATCTACGCTGCCGCCAGTCCGCGGGTGCAGGGGCTTCGCCTGCATCCCACCCCTCCTCAGGTCCGCTTCGAGGAGTTGTGGCTCGACAGCGCCGACGTCTGATCAGCGCCGGACCACCAAGGGAGGAGCGGCGCGCGACTCGGACTCGGCCTCGCCGCCGGCACGGTGCTGATCCGCTCCGACCCGGGCGGGGAGCTCCCGCTGGTGGAGCTGGCCGGCGTGGTTTTTCGACCACTGTCCGAGTTGCCCATCGTATCCGGAGAGTGGGTCGTGGCGCAGGACCGACCAGACGAACGCGCCGCCGTAGCCAGCACAGCGGGCGGTGTCGAGCACGGTCTTGATGCTCTTGTCGAGATGGCTTCCCGGAAAAGCGCCCAGCAGCAGTGGGCGATCGACCTGGAGGTCTGAGACGGCGCGGCGCAGTGCCTCATCGCCGTGGTCCGGGGTCCAGGCGGCCAGGTAGAAGTCGAGCCCAAGCCCGCGGACCAGATCCAGGTTGGCGGTGCTCTCGAGTCCCACCGTGGCCAGAGCTCGGGTGTGCCGGTGGATCAGCCCGACCGCCTCGCCGAGGAAGGACCGCATCTGCTCGCGCTCCACCCAGGAC
>JBKOYI010000121.1:0-8661 GCA_046725335.1 Myxococcota bacterium
TACTTGCCCTGTTCCACCAGCACCCGGCCCAGACTGAGCTGACCCAGCTCGATGATGCGCTGATCGCGCTCGTCGGCCGGCTTGCCTGCCGTCACCTCGGTAAAGCGCAAGGCGGCGCCGTTCCAGTCCCGGGACTGGACCCTGAGCACACCCAGAAAGTAGAGGCTGGGCAGGCGGAAGCGAGCTCCCTCGCCGATGAGTTGCCCGAACGCTTCCGCGGCCCGCTCCCGCCTCTGCTGTAGCGGCAAATCACTGCGGCGAAGCAGCCATTTGCCATAGACGTAGCCCACCTCGGGGGGCAGCTTGCCGTCCGGTCCCCGCGCCCGAGCCAGATAGGGCTCGAGATCCCCCCAATCGTTGAGCCGGGCGGCCACCTCGAGGTAGCGGGAGAGCGCCTCCTTGTAGCGTGGCGAGTCCAGGGTCAGCAGCTGGCGCAAGTAGAGCCGGGCGCTGGCCAGATTGCCCTGCTGGTAGAGCGAGTCGGCCAGGTAAAAGAGAGCGTCGTGCCGGCGGGGACTGGACTCGAAGGACTTGTCCGAGACCAGGTCGTAGAAGAGGACCGAGGCGGTGGGCCAGTCTCCGAGGAGGTACTGGATCTCTCCGTCGGCGAAGCGCCGCTCCATCGCCGCCTGCGGAGAGGGATCGCCGCGCCCGGCGTACTGGGTCTCGACAACTGTCAGATTTTCCGTGGCATTGCGAAGCTGGGCCCCCACCTGTTCCAGCCGAGCGCTGGTGCCGGCCGACACGTGCATGTCGGGCTCGGCGGCCCAGGCCGAGGCTCCCAGGACGAGCAGCGCTGGGAGCGATCCGAGCCCGCTCCGGCTCACTTCGTCTCCTTTTGCTCCACCTGCGCCTGGGAGGGCTTCATCGCCGCATCCCGACTGACTTCCACGTCGTAGCGCACCGCCGGGCGGTCCTTCAGCTCGGTGGTGAGGCCGCCTTTCTCGTAGCCCACCACCTTCACCGTGGTGACCTTGGCCGGCTCGGCGGTGAAGGTGTAGCTGGAGCTGACGGTGAACTTGTACCCCTCGAGGTAGCTGAAGACTCCGAAGCCCCTGCCCCGATAGACCAGCTTCACTGCCACCTGATGCTGGCCGGGGACGATGCGTCCGTTGAAGATCTCGAACTCGGGCCGCTTGGAGAGATCGCCGTCCTTGTCGGTGCGGGTGAGGATGGGCGAGCCGTCCAGGGCGTAGGCGACCGACTCCAGGGCGAACGTACCGCCCATGTCGTTCTTGTGCACCAGCACCGCCCGGGCGCCGGAGGAGAGGTCGCCACCCAGCACCGTTTCCTGGAGCAGCAGCAGCCGGGCCTTGGTCCGGTAGATCTTCTCCTTGAGGTCGACCACCTGCTCTTCCAGCGTCTTCACCCTCGTCTGGAAGGCCTCGTCGGAGGTGAGGGGAGGAGGGGCCGGCTCGGCAGCGGTGCGGGAGGGCGCGGGCGGCACGGTGGATTTCGAGCCGGGCGGGGGGGTGGACTGGGAAGCGGCCGAACCGGGAGGAGCGGAGGGCGGCGGGGTGGCTTGCAGCTCCTTGCTCCCCTTGCGCATGGGGGCCATCTCACCGGCTCCAGCCGCTGGGTCGGCCCGGGAGTCGGGGAGGGGAGGCAGCGCCTGGTTCGACTGCGCACCGGCCGCGGTGCTCAGCGAGGCGGCCAAGAGAAACAGCAAGACGGAGCGAGAGCGGCGCAAAGACGACTCCGGAGCTTTCAGAGGACGGCCCGAAGAGTGGCCGTGCGAGTCAAGTGGCGATCCCGGACTTCATAGCACGGCGAGCCCGGGGTCTCGTCGCCGGTGAGACCTTCCAGCCTGCTTGGGCTGCTAGCCGCCCTTCTTCAGCTCGGTGAGCACCAGTTTGGCCACGGCCTTCAATGTGTCGAAGACACCTACCCCGGTGGGAGCCACCGCCTGGAACTCGGGGACGGTCCTCGGATTGAGGGAGGCTCGCAGCTCCTCGATGGCCACGGCGTTGGGCAAGTCGCGCTTGTTGTACTGCACCACGTTGGGAATCCTGTTCAGGTCGTAGCCCTGCTCCCCCAGGTTGGTGCGGAGGTTTTCCCACGACTCGAGGTTGGCCTCCATCCGCTCCACCTGGCTGTCGGCCACGAAGACCACTCCGTCGACGCCTTTGAGAATGAGCTTGCGGCTGGCGTCGTAGAACACCTGACCGGGCACGGTGTAGAGGTGGAAGCGGGTCTTGAACCCGCGGATCTCCCCCAGGGAGAGCGGCAGGAAGTCGAAGAAGAGCGTCCGGTCGGTCTCGGTGCTCAGGCTGATGAGCTTGCCCTTCGTCTCGGGGTTGGTCTTGTTGTAGATGTACTGGAGGTTGGTGGTCTTCCCGCACAGACCCGGCCCGTAATAGACGATCTTGCAGTTGATCTCGCGGGATGAGTAGTTGATGAAGGACATGAGCTGACCGTCTTCCCCGTCACTCGCTGAAAAGGTTGTCGATGTCTTCGTCGGAGATCTCGGCGAAGGGCGAGCCCATCCCTCCGGGGCTCTCCGTCTTCTTCACCAGGGCCTCGAAGATTTTTCCCAGCTCGTCGGAAGCCTTCTTGACTCGTAGCCGGACCAGGCCAAGCGAGGTCCGGGTATCGAAGATGACCACCAGCACCACCCGGGTGCCAACGATGGTCATGTAGAGCGACTCTCGGGCCCCCTCGTGAATCTGGTTGGGGAACTCGGCCTCCCCGATGAGCTTGGCCAGACCGCCCATGGCCGCCACGTTGCCGGCGGTGAGCGAGGCCAGCGAGGTGGTGTCGATGTTCTGGGTCTGACCGGAGGCGGAGATGAGCTGGCCGTTCTTGTCGACGATGAAGACGACCTTGGCGTTGGCATCCTTGGTCAGACGGTCACAAACGGCGTTGATGCGGTTGTACTCCTCGTCATACATCACCAGTTGGGTGCCCATGGGCGTGAAAAGTCCCCTTCGCTGCCGAGGGATCGACCGCGTTTTCGGAGAGAATCGGGTGGGTTAGCGCTCGCCGATTCGCTCGCCGGACCATGGGCCAAAGTAGCAGGCGGCTGAGCGTCACGGCAAGGATGTCACCTCGGAGGAGCGCCCACACCCATGCGCTGCATGAAGCTTGCGCGCCGATCCATCCTCTGGTCGCTTCGCGCCTGGTCCACCCGGAGCCCCGCATCCATGTCTTTCACCGCCCTCCTCCCCCTCCTCGTTCTGACCCAGACCGGTCCCCGCCCGGATGCCGGCAGCTCCCCTCGACTGTCGGCCGTCGATGTGCGCCCGGTGGCCGGTCTGTCGGCGGTGACGGTGAGCGCCGTTCCGGAGGTGCCACCGGAGTTCGCAGCGCGGGTCGAGCCCTACATCGACGCCCGCAGTGCCTCGCTGGCAGATGTGGGGGATGACGGCCGCGACGTCCTCATCCACACCCGCTTCGCCAACGTCGCCCAGCTTCACCGCGTTTCGGCTCCGCTGGGGATGCGGGAGCAGCTCACGTTCGGGAAGGAACCGGTCGGCCAGGCCTCCTGGTTCCCGGGAGATCCCCGGACGATTTTCTTCCTCCAGGACACCGGAGGCGGAGAATTCTACCAGCTCTACCGGCTCGACCTACGCACCGCCCGGCGTCAGCTCCTCACCGACGGAAAGAGCCGCCACCAGACCTTCCTGCTCTCGCTGGATGGGCAGCGGCTGGCCTACTCGGGAACGGGCCGCAACGGGACGGACACCGACGTCTATCTGGCCGACACCGCCACTCCCACCACCGCTCAACGGCTGACCGAGGAGTCCGGAACATGGGAGCCGGTCGACTTTTCTCCCGACGGCAAGCGGCTGCTCATCGGGCAAGCCCGGTCCATCGAGGACGCGGACCTGTGGATGGTGGATCTCGGCACCCGCCAGCGGCTGCGCATCACCCCCGACCCGACCACCGCCGGGAAGGCCTCGGTGCGGGCGGCCGCCTTCTCCGCCGATGGGAAGTCGGTCTATCTGGTCACCGACCGGGGAACGGAGTTCAACCAGCTGGTGCGGGTCGACCTGGCGCGGCTGGGCTCGCCGCAGAGCCTGACTCCGGACCTCAAATGGAATGTGGAGCAGCTGGCGGTGGCCAGAGATGGGACGGTGGCCTTCACCGTCAACGAGGACGGCTACAGCAAGCTGTACTTGCTTCGCGGCGGCAAACGGACGCCGGTGGCGGTTCCTCCGGGAGTGGTGACGGCCATCCGCTTCCCCCGCCGCACCAGTGAGGCGCTGACCTTCTCCATCGACAGCCCCACCTCCCCCCTGGACGTGTGGCAGGTCTCGGTGAAGAGCGGAAAGCTGCAGCGCTGGACCCGCAGCGAGGTGGGCGGCATCGACAGTGAGCGATTCGTGGCCCCCGAGCTGGTCCGCTACCCCTCGACCGACGGGCTACAGATTCCAGCCTTCCTCTACCGGCCGGCGGGGGCACCGGCCGGCGGGCGTTTCCCGGTGGTGGTCAGCTGGCACGGGGGGCCGGAGCTCCAGGCCCGGCCCTCGTTCAACCCCATGGTGCAGCTGCTGGTGGGGATGGGCATGGCGGTCCTGACCCCCAACGTCCGTGGCTCGAACGGATACGGAAAGAGCTATCTGGCCGCCGACGATGGGGTGAAGCGGGAGCAGAGCCTGAAGGACATCGGGGCCACGCTGGACTTCATCGCTCGCCAGCCGGACCTCGATCCAGCCCGGGTGGCGGCCGAGGGCGGGAGCTATGGGGGCTATATGACCCTGGCTTCCGTGGCCTTCTACCCCGAGTGGTTCCGTTGCGCGGTGGACGTGGTGGGCATCTCCAGCCTGCCCACCTTCCTGGCTAACACCTCGGCTTACCGGCGAGACCTGCGTCGCGCGGAGTACGGCGATGAGCGCAAACCCGAGGTGCGAGCCGTGCAGGAAAGAATTTCGCCGCTCAACTCGGCCGACCGGATCCAGGCCGCCCTCTACGTGCAGCAGGGGAAGAACGACCCTCGCGTGCCCCAGAGCGAAGCCGAGCAGATCGTGCGGGCGATGCGTGCGCGGGGAAAGGACGTCTGGTACCTCCTGGCTCTGGAGGAGGGGCACGGGTTCAAGAAGAAGGAGACCCGTGACTACGCCTGGATGACGGGGCTCTACTTTCTCCAGCAGAAGTTGCTGATGACCGGGGCTGGCCCCACTGGAAAGCCATGAGCACGGAACAGGCAGACGTGGTGGTGGTGGGCGCAGGCCACAATGGGCTGGTGGCCGCGACACTCCTGGCGCGGGCGGGGCTGTCGGTGACCGTGCTGGAGGAAAAGGAGATGGTGGGGGGCGCGGCCAAGACCGAGCGGCCCTTCCGCAAGGCCCCGGGGTTGGCCACCTCCACCGGGGCCTACTTGCTGGGCCTGATGCCGCCCGAGCTGATGAAGACGCTGGGGCTGGAGCTGCCGCTGCTGCGGCGCGACCCCCATTACTTTCTCCCCACCACCGGCCGTCGCTATCTCTTGTTCGGCTCGGACGCGGCGGCCATGCGCGAGCAGTTCACCGCCTTCTTCTCCGAGCGAGACTGGAAGGCGCATTCGGCGCTCCAGGGCGAGCTGGAGCAGCTCCGCGAGGATCTGGCTCCCACCTGGCTCCAGGAACCGCTCTCCATCGAGGACACCGCCCAGCGCTGGGTCCGCCCGGCGCTCCGTGGCGCCTTCGTCTCGCTCTGCCGCGGGCCGGTGGGCCGCTACCTGGACCGCTTCGAGTTCAAGAGCGATTTGCTGCGGGCGATGTACGCCGTCACCGACGGGTTCAGCGGCCTGCATGGCACCTGGGACACTCCCGGAAGCGGGATGAACTTCCTCATCCACAACATGTGCCGGCTCCCCGGTGCCGATGGAACCTGGATGATCGTCAAAGGGGGAATGGGGACGGTCACCGCCCGGCTGGCCGAGCTGGCCCGGGCCGCCGGAGCACGCATCCACACCGGAGAGGCGGTGACCAAGATCGCCAGCGCGGTCGGCGGAGTGGAGGCGGTGCACTGCGCCTCGGGCCGGGAGGTCCAAACGAGCGTGGCGGTGGTGAATGCCGACCCCTTCCGGATGCGAGAGCTCGCGGGGGCCGAGCGATTCGGGGATGCCTGGAATGCGCGCCTGGACGGCTACCGGCGCGATGGGACCACCTTCAAGGTCAACCTGGCGCTGAAGGGGCTCCCACGGTTCCGCTGCTTGCCCGAGGACCGGGGCCAGTTCGGTTCGACCATGCACCTGCTCCCGGAGGAGGGCGAGGTGATGGCTTCGCTGACCCGAAGCTTCCAGGACGTCCAGGCCGGCCGGCTTCCCGAGTTCCCCACCATCGAGTGGTACGTGCACACCACGGTGGACCCCTCCATGCGCGATGCCGAAGGGCACCACAACTCGGCGCTCTTCGTGCAGTGGGTGCCGTACACCTTGCAGGGGACGACCTGGGAAGCGGAAGAGGCGCGGTACGTCCGGCATCTGCTCTCCATCTGCGACCGGTTCGCTCCGGGAACGAGCGAGCTGGTGGTGGACACCTTCCCTCTGCATCCGCGGAAGATCGAGGCCCACTTCGGCATCACCCGGGGCCACATCCACCACGTGGACAACACCTTCGGCTTCTCCGACCGTCTTCCCTACGCCCAGCCCATCGGCGGGCTGTACTCGGCCAGTGCCGGGTGCCATCCGGCCGGATCGGTCATCGGCGCGGCGGGGCACAACGCTGCACGGCGGGTGCTCGAGGACCTGGGACGGGCCTGAGCGTGGCGATGCTTCCCGGGATGGCGAGGCTTGCGTACGAACCGTACAAAATGTACATTATGGACGCTGGTAGCCTGCCATGCTCACAGACCGTCCCGAGCACCCTTCCGTCTCAGCGACCGAACTGCGGGAGAACATCTCCGAGCACATTGGACGGGTTCGCCACGGTCGCGAGCGTTTGGTCATCGAGAAGAACAGCAAGCCGGCTGCTGCCCTGATCTCGTACAAGGATCTGGAGCTCTTGGAAGCTCTCGAGGACCGTCTCGACGTTCTGCTGGCCGAGAAGGTGCTCGCCGAGAAGGGTCCACGGGTGAGCATCGAGGAGGCTGAGAAGCTCCTGGGACTGTGAGCAAGCCCAAGAGGAGAAAGGGCAAAGCCGCACCGCCGCAGCCCGGGTCTCAGCCCAAGACGTACACGGTGGAGCTTGACCGAAGGCATGCGCTCGACCCGATCAGCGCCATCCCCGATCCAGTGTTCAGGGCGCGAGTCTTCGCTGCCGTTCGGGCACTGGCGAGCAACCCTCGCCCGCCCGGCTGCAAGAAGCTCAGCGGGACGCGGACGACGTTCTGGCGAGTGCGCGTCGGAGACTGGCGCCTGGTCTACGTGATCGAGGATTTCAGGCTGTACGTGCTGGTGGCGAGGGCCGGGGACCGCACGGAGATCTACCGGCTTCTCAGTGATCTCCTGAAGTGAAGCGCCGCTGGCGAAGCAACGTCAGCGCACAGGTGGCCATCCAGGCCACCGCCAAGAACAGCACTAGACGCTGCAATGCGGTGATGACGAGCGGGACCGGACGGCCGCGGTGGTTGAGATAGAGCGCGAGGTCGGCCGCGGCGAGGACGAATGTGCCCAACCCGAGAGCTGCCAGCGTCGGCCGTCGGCGCAGCCCTTGGACGCTCATGGCGATCGCCGCCAGTCCTGGAAGACCCCCGAGGACCAGCGCCACCCCGTGCGCAACATCATTGGTCAGCGGAACGAGCAAAAGCCCCAGTGTGGAAACCAATCCGCTTGCGCGGACGGCGCGGGCGTGGCGCGGGGGAACGAATAGCGCCGGGACGCACAGCCAGAACGAACCCGCGGCCAGTTCCAGCGTCCACTGCCCGGCGCGCCCCCAGGGGGCCCCCGGATTGGGACGCCCATTGATGGCCACATCCCTGGCCAGATCGCAGACGAAGTTGTGCCAGAGCCCATAGCCTGGCTGGGCTCGGTCCACCCAGGAGCCTCCGGGATAGAGCGCGGCGGCGATCGCCAACAGGACCAGGGCGAGGCCCAGGAGCAGGAGGAGCGCCACGGCCCCGAACCGGGACCATCCAGCGCGCGGCTTGCTGTCGCTCACTGGGACTGACAGTCGCGCGAGGTCGGCGGACGTGCAAGTGGGTCGAGTGAGCTCCAGGCACTCGTCTTGCGAGCGGCAGCGGCGGCGGAGCCCGCCTCCGCTGTCAAGCCAGGGTGAAACGGATAGGTCCCGCACCGCTCCGGGACGCGGGCTCAGGCCGCCGGCGGCGGCTCGCGCTCCATGGCGAGGCCTTCGCCCCACCTCGAAAGACTCTGTCTAGGGGCAGGGAATGTCATTCTGGCAGCCCAGAACGCCGCCGTCGAGCGTGTTGATGGCACTCCGATTCTTGATTCGCGAATGGCTGGCAGCCTCGTTGTAATCTCCACGCTGGCAATGAGCAACAGGTATGTCCGATGGCCCAGCCGGTATGAGGCTTTGTACGAGGCTTTGCGGCCCTTTGGTACCACCGTCTTTACCGTCTGTCGGCACTCCGCCCTTGCCTCCGTAGGTGAACGTGTAACGATACTCTTTGCTGCAATCGCCAACCGGCATTTCCTCAAATCGAGCGTGGCTCACGCAGACGGCGCGTTCGTCATTCCAAAGTGCCTCAAAGCAAGGTTTGACTTTGTGCTTGTACTTGACTTCGAGCTTGCCTTCGAAGGCGTCGCAGTCCTTTTTTGTATCGACCTCAACCTTATGT
>JBKOYI010000010.1:0-5058 GCA_046725335.1 Myxococcota bacterium
GTGGCCAGCATGGCCCGTCCCTTCACCTCGGCCCCGTCCCGAACGGCGAACCTGACCTGCGCCTCGGGGTCCAGCCGAGTGAAGACTCGGGCGAAGGCCGCCGAACCGGCCAGCACCAGTGGTTCCTTGGCCCACAGCTCCGCTCGTCCCCGGCTCTCCTCGGGGACGAGCGCTTCCGTCGTGACGTCCCCGGCCGCTCCCAGATCCTCCTCGAGTGCGAGGTCGATGAGCCGATCTAGGAAGTCCATCGGCGCGGGCCGGGCGACTACTTTCTGGACTTCCGCGCGCCCCGTCGACCGCCCCGCTTGGCCGTCGATTTGCGCGCTGATCCCCGCCCCTTCTTGCGGCGCGAGGCGGTGCTCTTGCGCTTCCCGGCGGCCTTGCGAGTGCTCTTGCGCCGACCCGCGGACTTCCCTCCACCGCGCTTGGCCGCGACCTTGCGGGGACTCTTCGCTTTCCGAGCGGTCGAGGGGGCGCGGCGCGCCGGCTTGGGCGGCGCCGGGGCCGCCTCCGTCCCCATTCCGGCCGGAGCAGGCTCGGACGGGACGGACGAGCCGTCTCCGCCCATGCCGCCCACGCCGTACGACTCCATCTCTTCGGGGGTTCTCTCCTCGGACATCGTTCCCTCCAGTTCAGATCCGACTGAGGTTGTCCTGCAGCTTGGCCTTGCGGCCCTGAAGTTCAGTCACCCGAGCCCGATCCTTCTCCACGACCTCGACCGGCGCCCGGGCAACGAAGCTGGGATTGTCCAGCTTTCGGTTCAAGGCTGCCAGATCCGACTCGAGGCGGGCGATCTCTTTGCGCAGCCGCGCACGTTCTTCGTCGAGATCCAACAACCCGGCCAGCGGCACGTAGATGGCCAGACCTTCACCCACCCAGCTGGCCGACGCCGGTGGCGGCGGGCCCGGAGCCTGGACCTCCAGCCGGGACAACCCAGCCAAGGGCTCGACGTAGCCCCGCCACCGCTCCAGCCGCCCCCGGAGCAGGGCGTCATCGGTGTGCACCACGGCGTGAATCCTCTGGAGTGGCGGTAGGTTACTCTCCCCCCGGACGTTGCGGATGCCGTCGATGACGGCGATGACCGGAGCCATCTCGGCCTCGGCCTGGGTGTCCTCCAGGCCAGGCGCGGGGAACTCGGCCAGCATCAGGAACCGCTCGGCACTCACGCCGGGGAGTCGGTGCCAGATCTCCTCGGTGATGAAGGGAAGGAAGGGGTGCAGCAGGCGCAACAATCGGTCCAGAACGTGGACCAGCACCGCTCGGGTCGTCGTTTGCGCTTCGGCGTCGTCGCCCGCCAGCGCCGGTTTGGCCAGCTCGATGTACCAGTCACAAAAGCTGTGCCAGGTGAACTGGTAGAGCCCCGAGGCGGCCTCGGCGAACTCGAACCGCTCCAGGGCGGAGACCGTCTGCCGTGTGACCCGCTCGGTGCGCGAGACAATCCACCGGTCGGCCAGGGTGAGCCGGCGCTCGGCCAGCGGCACGCCCTCCGCCGGATGGTCGCCCAGGTGGAGCAGCAGAAAGCGCGAGGCATTCCACAGCTTGTTGGTGAAGGCCTTGTAGCCATTGACCCGATCGAGCGACAGGCGAATGTCCCGCCCCTGTGCAGCGAGCGCAGCCAGCGTGTAACGCAACGCGTCAGCGCCGAAGGCGGGCATCCCCTGGGGGAACTTGTTCCGCAGCGCGGGCGGCAAGTCGGACGCCGCCGCCCCGTGGATGACGTCGAGCGGGTCGACGACGTTGCCCTTCACCTTGGACATCTTCTCGCCCTTCTCGTCGCGCACCAGCGCGTGCAGGTAGACGGTGCGGAAGGGCACGTCGCCCATGAAGTGCAGACCCATCATCATCATCCGGGCGACCCAGAAGAAGAGGATGTCGTGGCCCGTCTCCAGAACCGAGGTGGGGTAGAAGGTCTTCAATTCCGGCGTCGACTCGGGCCACCCCAGGGTGCTGAAGGGCCACAACGCCGAGCTGAACCAAGTGTCCAGCACGTCCGGGTCCTGAGCGAGCTGCTGGCTCCGGCAGGCTGGACAGGACTCCGGGCGGGTGCGGGCCACGATGGGCCGGGCCCGCTCCAGATCGAGCCCCCCCGAGGCCGTCTTGGGGGCGCACTCCTCGCAGTACCAGGCAGGGATCTGGTGGCCCCACCATAGCTGCCGGCTGACGCACCAGTCGCGGATGTTGTGCATCCACTGGAAGAACGTCCCTTCCCAGGTCTCGGGGAGGATGCGGATGCGTCCCGTCTCCACCGCCTCGATGGCTGGCCGGGCCAGTGGCTCGATGCGCACGAACCACTGCGGGGAAAGCCGCGGCTCGACGATGGTTCCGCTTCGCTGGCACAGCCCCACACTCAGCGAATGCGGCTGCACCCCCACCAGCAGCCCCCGGGCTTCCAGATCGGCCACCACCCGGCGGCGAGCCTCGAACCGGTCCAACCCAGCGTAGGGCCCAGCGGCTTCGGTGGTGCGAGCCGTTTCGTCCAGGATGGAGATCATCGGCAGCTTGTGTCGGAGCCCGGTCTCGTAGTCGTTGAAGTCGTGGCCCGGGGTCACCTTCACCACCCCGGTGCCGAACTCGGGGTCCACCAGCTGGGCGTCGGCGATGATGGGAATTTCCCGCTCCAGCAACGGCAAGATCACCGTCTTTCCCACCAGGTCCCGGTACCGGGGGTCGTCTGGGTGGACCGCCACCGCGGTGTCCCCGAGCATCGTCTCCGGCCGGGTGGTGGCCACCACCAGGATCCGGTCCTGCCCCTTCACCGGGTAGCGAATCTCCCACAGCGAGCCCGGGCGCTCCTCGTGTTCGACTTCCAGATCGCTCAGGGCGGTCTGGCAGTCGGGGCACCAGTTGATCAGCCGGTTGGCCCGGTAGAGCAGCCCTTCCTCGAAGAGCCGGACGAAGACCTCCACCACCGCCCGTGAGCTCCCTTCGTCCATGGTGAAGCGGTCGCGGCTCCAATCCAGGCTGGCGCCGAGATGCTCGTGTTGCTCCTTGATGCGCGCTCCGTACCTCTCCTTCCAGGCCCAGATGCGCGCCACGAAGGCCTGCCGGCCCAGTTGGTGCCGGTCCTTCTTCTCGGTCTGGAGCAGCTCGCGCTCCACCACCAGCTGAGTGGCGATGCCGGCATGGTCGACGCCGGGTTGCCAGAGCACGTTGTCGCCGGCCATCCGGCGCCAGCGAATCAGGATGTCCTCCAGCGTCGCGGTGAGCGCATGCCCGATGTGCAAGGACCCGGTGACGTTGGGCGGCGGCAGGATGATGCAATAGGGAGGGCGGTCGGAGGTGGCCTGGGCCCGGAAGCAGCCCGCCTCCTCCCAGCGCCGATACCAACGCGCCTCGACCTCCGAGGGCTGGTAGGCCTTCGGAAGTTCCTCCTCGACAACACCCGCCATCTGACTAGCCCTTTCCCTCCCGCTCCCGCATCGTCCGCTCGGCAATCTCGCGCACGATGGTCTCGGCGAGCTGGGGGACCACTTCCCAGGCGATCTTCTCGATGACTTCGCGGGAGGCCTTGCCCAGTGCCTCGCGGAGCTGCGCCTCGCCGCCGTCCCGCGCTCGGACCGGCTCGGTGCCCAGGTCGAGCGACATCTCCTCCGCTCCGGCCGGAGCGGGAATCTGCGGCTCGACCTTGTAGCCCCGGACGGGGGTGGTGGCCGGGGCGGAGAGCCCGAAGGGATCGCGTCCCCGGCCGGAGGTCGCTGGCCCGCCGGGCGTCATCGGCGGAAGCGGCGCCGCTCCAGGGGCCCGGGGGAATCCGGCCGGCGTCATTGGCACCGCGGGCCGGGCGAACCCCGACTGGGTGACCAGGGGCATCCCGCTGGGAGCGGTGGTGGTCCGCCCCGTCCCGGGAGTGGGCATGGCCACCGGCGGCCTGGGCAAACCTGGGGAGGGCATGGTGGCCGGGCGAGAGGCAGCCGCGGCGGGCCCCGGCGCAGTGGGCGAGCGGCCCGGCTGAGTCCCCGCCGGCACGTAGGGCCGGGGTACCCCGCCCATCGGGGTGGGACTGCCCGCCGGACGGGGAATCCCCGCCGGACCCGGCATCGGCTGGGGAACGCCCAGCGGCTGGGCCGGACGCGGAACAATGGGAGTCGCCCCCGTCGGCGAGGTGGGCCGGGGAGCACCCTGGGGAATGGCCGCCATCGGCTGGCTGGGACGGGGGACCGCAGACTGCGGCGCGGCGGCGGAGGCCAGGGTCGGTCGAGGGGCGAGCATCGGCTGCCCCAGCGGAAGCCCGAGCAGCTTCCGGACCTTGTCCAGGAAGGCCTGGCTCTCGAACGGCTTGGTGATGTGGTCGTCGGCTCGAGCCGCACGGGCCCGGGCCTCGTCGAACGGTTCGAAGTTGCCGGCCAGGAGCAAGACCGGAATGTGCGCCGTCGATGGATCGGACTTGATCGCCTCACAGACCTCGTAGCCGCTTCGCCCGGGCATCAACACGTCGGCCAGGACCAAATCCGGGCGGAGATCGCGAGCGCGGGAAATGGCGTCGATGCCGTTGTCCACCGAGGTCATCTGAAAGTCCTCGAGGGCCAGCACCATGCCGATGACCTTCCGGATGGTGAGCGAGTCATCGGCGACGAGCAGGGTCTTGGACATGCGGGCTCGAAGCATCTGAAGGGCGTACACTCCGCGCTGTCAAGTTCGAGGCGCTGAGCAGGCTCGTGACGTCGGGCAGGAGTGCGCACTGACCGCTGCCAGCGCGCCACTCGCCGGGAACGCTCCCCCGGGTGAAGCGAGACTCGACCCCCAGCACCCGCGAGGCGCAGAGCGCCACCTGCATCTCGGCCAGCTCGGCCAGGACGACGTGGGGCTCGACCGTCAGCGGGCCGCCGAAAAACCCGGGCAGTGCGTACACCGGCCAGAGCGCCTGGCCGTGGGCCAGCATCCCGGCCACCACGCCGCCCGGCACCGGAAAGGGACAGAAAGCCGGGCCCACCGCTGAGATGTGCAGCACCTGCGACAGCGGGAGAGCGAAGACGGTGCCCCCCGACTGGAAGAGGAGCATCGGCTGGCCCTCCGCAGCCTCGAGCCAGGTGACGATCCGCGGCGGCGGGGCAGGCAAGA
>JBKOYI010000070.1:0-12188 GCA_046725335.1 Myxococcota bacterium
CGGCCGGTGAGATCCCCCATCCGACCGAAGTAAACGGCCCCCACCGGACGGATGAGGAAACCGGTGGCGTAGGCAGCCAGCACGAAGAGGTGGCCGGCGGCGGCATTGCTGGTGGGGAAGAAGTGGGCCTGGATGATCCCCGTGAGCGAGGCGTACAGGTAAAAGTCGTACCACTCGATGGTGGTGCCGGTGGCGACGGAGGCGATCAGCGTGCGTCGTCTGAACCGGTCACGGGTGTAGGTGGGATGGGCGACTGGGTTGGCAGCGCTGGAACTCATCAGTGATGGCGGATGTTACCAGGGGCAGAGCCCGCCCCAACCCACCGCCAGAGCCGTGAATCGGCGTTCCTCGACACGGTTTGAGCTCGACTGGACGGCGAACTCGATTGGCTGGACGTCTCGGAAGGCGCTGGGGCCGATCTGCTCCTCACGCCCACATCGGTTTCCCGGAACAGGCGTTGAGGCATGCGCCGGCCGGCTCGACGCTCGCGGATTGGCGCCGCTACAGTGGGGCCCGCAATGGCCGTCGCCGGCAGCTTTCCGGACGTGTCTTTTCCGGACCTCATCCAATTTTACTGCATGAGCAAGAGGACGGTGGCCATCCGGGTCACCTGCCCGGATTTGCCCGAGGCCTCAGGAGAATTCTTCGTCGCTGACGGCGAACTGCTCGATGCCAAGCTGGGCGACCGTACCGGGGTGGACGCCTTCTACCGCGCGCTGCAGATCCACCGCGGCTCGTTCGAGGTTCAGGTGGACGTCCGTCCGCCGACGCGGAGCATCCACCTACCGCTCAACGCGGTGCTTCTCCAGGGGATGACCCACATGGACGAAGCGGGCCGCTCCGCCGCCCACACCCCCTCCCACCGAGAGTTTCTGGACCGACTGGAGGAGGCCTTCCAGGAAGCCTCCACCCACCCGCCGCTCAACACCGGTCCGGTCACCCAGCCGCTCGTCCACGATGCCGAGGAGACGGAGGCGGAAACCGAGGAGGAGGCCCGGCGACGCAAGGTGATCGGCCTGGTCATCGTCGCGAGCGCGCTGCTCCTGGGCATCGCCAGCGTGGCGGCGGTGGCCTTCCTTCGCCCCGGCTTCCGGGCAATCGGGGAGCAGACCGCGACTGGGCCCGTCCCCACCGCTGGCCCCTCGGAAGCCGAGCTGTCCGGCGCCACCACTGCCGTTTCGGCGCGAGGCATCCCCTCCGCGCAGGGCATCACCGACGATGCCATCCTCTTCGGCATGGCCGCCCCCTTCACCGGTCCGGCCAAGGAGCTGGGGCGGCAGACCCGGGTGGGAATCGAGCTGGCATTTGCCGAGTCCAACGCCTCCGGCGGGATCCACGGCCGGAAGCTCACTTTGGCGGTGGAGGACGACGCCTTCGATCCGGCGCGGGTCGGCGGGGCGATGCGCTCGCTCTGGGACAAGAAAAAGGTCTTTGCCTTCCTCGGCAACGTGGGCTCTGCAGCAGCCGGAACGGCTGGCCAGTTCGCGCTCGAGCGAAGGGCGATCCTTTTGGGCGCCTTCACCGGTTCGGCCGTGCTCCGGCGCGAGCCTCCCGACCGCTACGTCTTCAACTACCGAGCCAGCGACGCCGAGGAGATGGCCGCGGTCTTCAACTATCTGCTCAAGGGGCGGGGGCTGCACCCGGAACAGATCGCCATCTTCACCGAGGACGACGCCAGCGGCGAGGCGGCCTTCCAGGGCGTGGCCAAGGTGCTGCGTCAGCAGCGCCGTGACCCCCGCAACGCTCTGCGGGTCACCTACCCCCGGAACACGCTAGACGTCGATGGTGCCGTGGCCCGGATCCGCGGTCACACGACCCTCATCCGAGCGGTGGTGATGGCCGTCCCCTACCGCCCGGCGGCCCGTTTCATCGAGAAGATGCGCGCCGCCTTGCCGGGACTGGTCTTCACCAACGTCTCCTCGGTGGGGAGCAGCACCCTGGCCGAGGAGCTACTTCAGTCCGGGCCCGGTGCTGCCGACGGGGTGATCGTCACCCAGGTGGTGCCGCCCTTCGAGACCAAGCTGCCGGCCGTCACCGCCTACCAGCAGGTGCTGGGCAAGTACTTCCCCGATGAGCGGCCGGACATGGTGTCCTTCGAGGCCTGGCTCTCCACCCGGGTGCTGCTGGCCGCGCTCCAGGGGGCGGGACGAACCCTGAACGTCGAGCGGCTGGCCGATGCCCTGGAGTCGGTGCGCAATCTGGACCTTGGCACCGGAGCGCCGGTGTCCCTTGGCCCTTCCGAGCACCAGGCCAGCCATCGGGTCTGGGGCACGGTGCTCGACGCCCGCGGCCACTACCAGCTGCTGCCCCTCGAATGACTCACGCACCGCGTTAGCGTCCGACGGGCCTTGCTAATCCGCTGGATGAGCGCACAAGGTGGCCGCCCTACCGGGCCGGGCCTTAGGGTCTTGGAGTGTAGCCCGCGCGCGGATGCATTAGACGTAACCTTTTCTCGGCTCCGTCTTCTGGAGATGAACTGATGGCGATGCAAATCGATGGAAGCGCCACCGCGCTGACCCGGAACAAGCACTTGCTGGACTGGGTCGGCGACTGCGCCGCGCTCTGCCAGCCCGATCGGGTGGTCTGGTGCGATGGCTCGGAGGCGGAGAAGGAGCGCCTCACCAAGCACGCGGTGGAGACCGGGGTGCTCATCCCGCTCAACCCCCAGAAGCGTCCGGGCTGCTACCTGCACCGCTCCAACCCCAACGATGTCGCCCGGGTCGAGCACCTCACCTTCATCTGCACCAAGACCAAGGAAGGGGCCGGTCCCACCAACAACTGGATGTCCCCGGAGGAGGCCTACGGGAAGCTCACCAAGCTCTTCGACAAGTCGATGAAGGGCCGGACTCTCTACGTCATCCCTTACGTCATGGGCCCCCTCGGCTCACCCCTGGCCAAGGTCGGCATCGAGATCACCGACAGCGTGTACGTCGTCCTCAACATGCGGATCATGACCCGCATGGGGAAAGCGGCGCTGGACCTGCTCGGTGACTCCCACGACTTCAACCGCGGGCTGCACTGCACCGGGGACGTCAACCCCGAGCGGCGCTACATCTGCCACTTCCCCGAGGACAACACCATCTGGAGCTTCGGATCGGGCTACGGGGGAAATGCCTTGCTGGGCAAGAAGTGCCTGGCCCTGCGCATCGGCAGTTACCTCGGCAAGAGTGAGGGCTGGTTCGCCGAGCACATGCTCATCCTGGGGGTGGAGAGCCCGGACGGGCAGACCACCTACGTCACCGGGGCATTCCCTTCGGCCTGCGGGAAGACGAACTTCGCGATGATGATTCCCCCCAAGCGCTTCTCCGGGTGGAAGGTGTGGACCGTCGGCGACGACATCGCCTGGATGCGCGTGGGCAAGGATGGGCGGCTCTGGGCGGTCAATCCGGAGAACGGCTACTTCGGCGTCGCTCCGGGGACCAACTTCGCGTCCAACCCCAATGCGATGAGGACCATCGCCAAGGACACCATCTTCACCAACGTGGCCATGACCAAGGATGGCGACGTGTGGTGGGAGGGAATCGACGGCGAGGTCCCCGAGGAGTTGATCGACTGGCAGGGCCGACCCTGGAAGAAGGGCTCCAGCGAAAAGGCGGCCCATCCCAACTCCCGCTTCACCTCGCCGATGAGCAACAACCCGGCGCTCTCGCGGCACGTCAACGACTCCGATGGGGTGCCCATCAGCGCCATCATCTTCGGCGGCCGGAGGGCCACCACCGTCCCGCTGGTGCTCCAGAGCTTCAACTGGGCGCACGGTGTCTTCCTGGGAGCGACGCTGGGCTCGGAGACCACCGCCGCCGCGGTGGGTCAGGTGGGGGTGGTTCGCCGCGACCCGATGGCCATGCTCCCCTTCTGTGGCTACGACATGGGCAGCTATCTCCAGCACTGGCTGGACATGCAGGCCAAGATCCCCTACCCGCCCAAGGTCTTCCAGGTGAACTGGTTCCGCAAGGGCAAGGACGGGAAGTTCCTCTGGCCCGGCTTCGGCGAGAACATGCGCGTGCTCAAATGGATCGTCGACCGGGCCCACGTTCGGGTTGGCGGCCAGGAGACCGTCCTGGGCTGGGTGCCCAAGGCCGGCGACCTGGACCTTTCCGGACTGGACATCGCCCCGGAGAAGGTGGACGAGGCCACCAGCATCCACATCGACGAGTGGAAGCAAGAGCTGACCCGCGAGGGCGAGTTCTTCGAGATGCTGGGGAAGACCGCGCCAGAGACACTTCAGTTGCAGCGCAAGTTCCTGCTCTCCCGCCTGAACTAGCTCGGGGCGACAGCCTCATCTTTCTTTGCGCACCGCAGGGCGGTGAGGCGATAGGTTAGAGGGACGCGAGCGCGATCCGTGCAGGGGCCGGCGGGGCGCCCAGATGGCGCAGATCACCCTGGTTGGTCGGATGGATCGCGCCGCAATGGCGACAGAGATCAAGGAGCGCCGGAGTGAGCGTGGCCCGGGTCACGTGAACGGAGGCGCGACGCAGAGATCGGTCGTCAGAGCAAGCGAGGACCGATCAACCAGGATGGTCTGCGCCATCAGGGCGCAGATCACCCTGGTTGGTCGGATGGCGCGCTTCGCAGCGGGACTCACCGCTCTCCTCTCAATCCCACTCGTCGCCTCGGCCCAGAATGTCCCCGAGCCGCAGCTCACCCGAGCCCCGGTCCTCGAGCGGTTCGTCGAAGCGGTCTACCCGCCCCAGGCCGAGGCCCAGAAGCTGGAAGGCCGAGTCGTCTTGAGCGTGGACATCTCCGCCACCGGCGAGGTGACCCGGGTGGAGGTGCTGGAACCCGCCGGACACGGCTTCGACGAGGCGGCGGTGGGCGCGGTCCAGCAATTCCGTTTCATTCCGGCCGAGGTGGACGGCGTCCCGAGCCCAGTCCGCATCACCTACGTTTATTCCTTCGTGCTTCGCCCGGCCCCCGTCAGCGCCCAAGTGGCTCAGCAGGGCCCGGTCAATCTCAGCGGACGGGTGCTCGAGCGCGGCACGCGAAAGCCAGTGGCCGGCGCCGAAGTGGACCTTCCCGAGCTGGGCCAGTCCGCCATCACCGATCGGGCCGGCCAGTTCGGCTTCCGCCAGGTCCCACCCGGGAGGGTGAAGGTCATCGTGCTGGCTGCCAACTACGAGAGGCTCGACGCCACCGCGACGGTGGAGCCTGGCAAAGAAACCCGGGTCACCTACCACGCCCTTCGCTCCTTCTTCTCACCCTACGAAACGGTGGTGGAGGGAAAGCGTGAGCACGTGGAGCTCTCTCAGACGACCTTGTCGCTGCAAGAGATCCAGCGCATTCCTGGGACCACCGGCGATGCGCTGAAGGTGGTCCAGAACCTTCCCGGAGTGGCCCGGCCTCCCCTCAACGGCGGGCTGATCGTCATCCGGGGCACCAGCCCGCGCGATTCGGGCATCTTCCTCGATGGCGAGCGCATCCCCCTGCTCTTCCATTTCGGCGGCCTCACTGCCGTCTACAACAGCGACCTGCTCGCCTCGGTCGAGTACCTCCCCGGCAATTTCTCCGTCTACTACGGGAACCTGGTCGGGGGAGTGGTGGACGTCAAGAGCCGCAACCCCCGCACCGACGGCCTGCACGGGGTGGTGGAGGTCAACCTCTACAACGCCAACTTCGTGCTGGAGACGCCGATCAGCGACACCTTGAGCATCGCCGGGGCCTACCGCCGCTCCTACATCGACCTGATCTTGCCGCTCTTTCTCTCCCGCGACGCCCCCAGCTTCACCGTCGCCCCCCGGTACGACGACGCGCAGCTCAAACTGGTCTGGAAGCCGAGCTCCAGACACACCTTCCAGCTGCTGGGGCTGCACAGCCAGGATGCTCTGCAGCTGATCACCAAATACTCATTCGCGGGCGACCCCACGCTCGGCCGCGACTTCAAGAACGAGACCGGCTTCAACCAGCTTCGCCTGCGCCACCAGTTTCAGAGCGGGGCCTGGCGCACCGACACCATCGCCCTGCTCGACCGGACCGGGGTCGACGTGCAGATCGGCGGGCAGCGCGGCCTGACCATTCATGCCACGACCTGGGGTCTGCGCAGCACCGTGGAGGCACGACTCTCGGAGGCGATCACCCCCGTGGCCGGGCTGGACTGGACCTACAGTCGAGGCTCGTTCAGGGCGATCCTCCGGGCTCCGCCGCGCGAGGGCGAACCGGTCTACCTCGGGCCGGCCAGCCAGCTGCTGTACCAGGACTCGCCCTTCTGGGCGAACCAGCTCGGGCTGTGGGCGGAGACCCGGCTTCGCCCGTCTCCCTCGCTCCTCCTGGTGCCGGGGGTGCGAGTGGACATCGTCACCTTTCGGCTGCAGCAGACGCCGATCCTCACCGCGGACCCCCGGCTGACCGCGCGTTGGACGCTGATTCCCCCGCTCACCCTGAAGGCCGGGGTGGGGCTGTACCACGCTCCTCCTTCGTTGCAGGCCGGAGAGGTGGATTCCGTCTTCGGCAACCCGGATCTGCAATCGCGCCGAGCCCTCCAGACCAGTCTGGGGATGGAGTGGAACCTCCGGCCCGACCTTCTCCTCAGCCTGGAAGGGTTCTACAACCGGCTGTGGAACGTCCCGGTGAGCAGCTCGGCCTTCGTCGAGCGCGACGGTCGAATGGTCCCGCAGAATCTGGTCAACGCCGGCACCGGGCGAATCTACGGGTTCGAGCTGTTCTTCCGGCAGGCGCTCACCCAGCGTCTCTTCGGGTGGATCGCCTACACCTTCTCGCGCAGCCAGCGAATCGACCGGCCAGGGAACAACTGGCGGCTCTTCGATTTCGACCAGACCCACGTGCTCACCGCCATCGCCAGCTACAAGCTCGGCGCCGGCTGGGAAATCGGAGGACGATTCCGCTACGCCACCGGAAATCCGACCACCCCCATCGTCGGCTCGGTCAAGGACGACAACACCGACAGCTACGCTCCCCTCTTCGGCTCGGTGAATTCGCAGCGGCTGCCCAATTTCGCGCAGCTCGACATCCGGATCGACAAGGTCTGGGTCTTCGACAACTGGTCGCTCGACCTCTACCTGGACGTGCAGAACGTCACCAACAACCGTAGCGCCGAGGGCACCCAGTACAACTACAATTACTCGCAGAAGGCCTATTTCGAGGGCCTTCCCATCGTCCCCATCCTGGGTGTGAAGGGGACATTCTGATGAAGGGCTGGATTGCACTGGCCACGGCCGTGGCAGCGCTGTGGATCGGATTGGCCTGTGCGCCGGATCTGGAGAAGCAGAGCCAACTGCTGAGGGTCCGGGTGCTGGCGATCAAGGCGGACCCTCCGGAGCTGGACTTCCGCTCGGGACTGCCGCCGCCGGTGGCCTTCACCGTGCTGCCTTACCCGGAGGCTGCCCAGCTCGCGCTCCGCCTGGCGCTCTGTGCGCCCGGAGACCCCTATGCGGGGACGCTCGACTGCCCGGGGAAGGACGGGATCGATCTGCCCAACCGCGTTCTCGACCCGGCCAGCCCCGAGGTGCAGGCCTTTGTCCAGGACCGCTTCGGCGGGCTGACCGGCATCGACGGGGGCGTCAACGTCGACGAGCCGGGCGTGGCGCAAGTGTTCATCGGCTACCAGCTCCAGCGCATCGACGCGGGGACCGGCCCGGCGGACCGAGAGCGCGGCGTCTACCGGCTGGCGGTCCGCTTCTCCGGCGAACCCAACCACAATCCCCAGCTGCTCGATGTCCTGCTGCCCGACGGAAGCCCCTTGGAGGGCGCGGTGCTGCCGCTGAACACGGAATTGCGGCTGGCTCCGCGCATTCCGGATGGGGGCCCGGGCGGTGTCGAGACCTACGTCGGCCTCGACGGAGGGCTCCAGTACGAGCGCTTCAGCTACAGCTGGCAGGCCACCGCCGGCGACGTCAAGGACTTCCGCTCCGCTGAGCCGACGCCCCAGACTCCCAACGAGACGAGCGACAGCCGATTCGACACCCAGGGGACGGCTGAGCCCATCACCTTCTACGTGGTGGTTCGGGACCTCCGTGGAGGAACGGACTTCCTGATCCGCCACGCCTATCTGGGAACGGGGCCGGCGGACGGAGGACCCTAGGAGCGCCTAGACCTTGGCTGCCGCCCTCCACTGCCCCGAAGAAGCCGAACAGGGCTTGCAGGCCGGACCGTCACATGAGCGGACGCTTGGCGGTGCTGTAGAGCGCCACGGCCATCACCGCGAAGAACGCCACGCCGAGCAACTGATAGCCGCCCGAGCCCAGGGCTCCGATGAGGGCCCCGCTGGTGTCGAGCCTGGCCAGGATCGCCTCGATGGGGGGGGAGATCGAAAGCAGCGCCACCGCCACCCCGAGCAGCGTTCCCCCCGCCACCAGCCCGGTGGCAAAGAGGCTGCCCGAGCCCAGCTCGTCCTGTGCCGCCTTGGGGCTGGTCCGGTCCACGATGGCTTTCACCACTCCGCCGCAGAAGATGGGCAGGGTGGTGGACAGCGGCAGGTACGCCCCCACCGCGAAGGAGAGAGGCGAGACGCCGCACAGCTCGACGGTGACGGCAAGAAAAACGCCGACCAGGACGAACTGCCAATCGAGATTGAAGGACAGCAGGCCCTTGATGAGTGTGGCCATCAGGGTCCCTTGCGGGGCGGGGAAGCGCGTCGTCCCGATCTGATGGGTCGCCAGCCCAGTCACCGCATCGATGCTGGGGTTATCCAGGGCGGTGACGGTGATGCCGATGATCAGCGAGGCCGCCGTCACTCCGATGATCAGCCCGATCTGCTGCCAGCGTGGGGTGGCTCCGACCAGAAAGCCGGTCTTTAGATCTTGCGAGGTGGCTCCGGCGTTGGCCGCCGCCACGCAGACGATCCCGCCCACGCACAGGGCCATCGGCTGGTAGGGATCTGCCGTCCAGCCAAAGCTGATGAAGAGCAGACAGGTGGCCATCAAGGTGGCGATGGTCATCCCCGAGACCGGGCTGCTGCTGGTCCCGATGATTCCCACGATGCGGGAGGCCACGGTCACGAAGAAGAACCCGAAGACGATGATCAGGACGCCGAGTACCAGCCGGCCGAGGAACGTTCCGGGGATGAACGGAAGAAAGGCCATGATCAGCACCAGCACGATGGTCCCTCCCACCGTCACCGTGAGGGGAAGGTCGTCTTCGGTGCGGGCCGTCGTCTGTCCCGCGCGTCCAGCCCTGAGCGCGGCCAGGCTGCTCTTGAAGCTGCTGATGATGGTGGGGAGCGTCTTGAGCAGGGTCATGAACCCGCCCGCCGCCACCGCCCCGGCGCCGATCTGGCGCACATAGGCGAAGTAGATGGCCAGGTTGAGGTCGCTGAAGGTGTGGGTCACCGGGTTCCAGCCGTACTTTCCCGGGCGGGTCAGGTCGACCAGGTAGCCCAGTTTCTGGAGCTGGACGGCGATGACCGCCTGCGGAACCAGTGACGCCAGCAGTGGGATGAAGCCCAGCCAGGCGATGACACCGCCGGCGACCAGAACCCCGGCAATCCGGGGGCCGATGATGTAGCCCACCCCCATGTATTCGGGGGTGATGCTGGCGTTGACGGTCGCCGCCGGGAACACCCGGCTGGTGGCTCGAGTCACGTAGCCGGGCGTGTCGGCAATGACTTTGAACACCTGGTGGAGCAGCGCATAGACCAGCGCGAACCCCAGCCCCTTGTAGGCGGTGGCGGCCATGTTGCCGCCCTTCTCGCCGGCGATCAGCACCTGGGCACAGGCGGTTCCCTCGGGGTAGGGAAGGTTCGCGTGCTCCTTCACGATGAGCGCCCGCCGGAGCGGGATCATCATCAAGACTCCGAGAATCCCCCCCAACATGGCCAGGGTGAAGATGACCGGATAACTGAAGTAGGGGGCCCCGATGCTCCGGTGGGTCTGGGCGTCCGCGGCCAGAAAGAGGAATCCGGGCAAGGTGAAGACCACCCCCGAGGCGATGCTTTCGCCGGCCGACCCGATGGTCTGGACGATGTTGTTCTCGAGGATGGTCGAGCCGCCCAGCTTCTTCAGCACCGAGATGGAGAGCACCGCGACCGGGATGGAGGCAGAGACGGTGAGTCCCGCCTTGAGCGCCAGGTAGACGGTGGAGGCCCCGAAGAGCAGGCCAAAGAAGACGCCGACCAGCACGGCTTTGGGGGTGAACTCGGCGAGCTTCGTTTCGTCAGGGATGTAGGGCTTGAACTCGGCGGCGGCGGACTCGACCACAGCGGGCTCGACGGCCATGCGCGGGTGCCTCCGTGACGAAAAGTCAGCATTGACGCAGAGCGCGCCCCCCTGCTGTCAAGGATTTCAACCCGGTTTCCAGGCCGCGCCGCGAATGGTCGGGCGGACCACGGGCGCTGCCTTGCGCATGCTCTCCCGCACCAGCGGGTCGAGCCTGAACCCCGCTCCGACCAGCGCCGCGGCCGTCTCACGGGTCAGATGGCAGTTGCTGGAGAAGCGCTTCCAGAAGGGCTCGACCCAACCTTGCCAACGTCGGCGCCTTGTCCCTGGGTGAGCAGCCACATGCTCGATGAAGAGCAGGGCGCCGCCTGGACGGAGGACGCGCCAGACCTCCCCCAGGGCGCGGGGAAGGTCGGCCACGGAGCAGAGGACCAGCGTGCTGACCACGAAGTCGAAGTGCCCGGTCTGGAAAGGGAGCGACTCGGCGGTCGCCTCGGACAGCTCGGCGCGGGGCTCGGTTGCCGCTCTTCGCTCCAGCACCGCACGCATGTGCCGGTCGGGCTCGGCGAGAACGACACGCCGCACCGCCGGCGGGTAAGAGGCCAGGTTCGCGCCAGTGCCCGCTCCAATCTCCAGCACTTCGCCCGAAGCCCGTGAAAGCACCTCCCGCCGCCACGATGCCAGGCAGGCCTCCTCGACTGCCCGAATGCTCCGGTCGTACAGCCTGGACATGAGCCAGCCCATCGGACCCAAGGTAACGACATCCGGAGCGTGAAGCCGGAGCATTCCTGGGCTAGAGACATCCGTCGAGCAATGCCCAAACCCATCGTGGTGTGGCCAGACAAGGTGCTGCAGAGCAAGACGCGGCCGGTGACCGACTTCGGCCCGGGCCTCTCGAGCCTCCTCGAGGAGATGATGGAGTCCCTCCGGGCGGCGGAGGGCATCGGCATCGCCGCCAACCAGATCGGCGTCTTGGAGGCGGTAGCCTGGGTGGGCCGCGAGGACGGGACCTTCTTCGAGATCGTCAATCCGGAAGTCCTGGAGAAGAGTGAACCGGTTTCCCTGGAGGAGGGCTGCCTGTCCGTGCCCCAGGAGTGGGAGCAGACCCCGCGGTTTTCCAAGGTTCGGGTGCGTTACCAGGATCGCACCGGCGCCACCCATGAGCTGGAGGTTGAGGGGAGGCTGGCCCACGTCCTCCAGCACGAGATCGACCACCTCAATGGTCTGACCTTCGTCGAGCACCTGTCGCAGCTGAAGCGCTCCCTCATCCGCAAACGCATGCTCAAGCTCCAGAAGGAGCGGCAGGCCAAGCACGAACACGTGCACGGCGAGGACTGCGACCACAGCTGAGCGATTTAGGGGCAGGTTCCCGGAAGACCGGTGATCCACTCGGTGACCAGCTGCAGTCCGTGCTTGTCGACGATGCTGCGCCCGATCTGCGGCATGGCCACCGCCGGGGTGGTGGCCGCCATCCGGTAGGGGATGATGGACATGTCCGGCTGGCCGGGAAAGACATCATAGGGACGCCCGCCGGCCCCCACTCCCGCGGCCACCGGTCCTCTGCAAATCCCGTATTGCAATGGATCGCTCACCGAGGCGAGCAGATAGAGCCCGGTGGTGCGGGCGCTCCCTTCGGGGCTGTGGCAAAAGCCGCAGTTGGCTTCCAGGTACGACCGGGCCCGCGCATCGACGGTGCCCGCGCTGGGGTCGGAGGCAACCGGAAGCTTGGGAGCGGAGGCCGGGTCCGGCGCTCCGGAGAGAATTCCCAGCTGGGACCAGTGGCTGAGCTGGTTCTGGGTGCCTTCGGGGTAGGCGTAGTCCATGTTCAGAAAGCGCGCCTTGGGCCCGATGGGAGCAACCGGGCCCGCCTGGGCGTGACACTGTTCACACTGCTGCTTGCTGGGGACGAGGTAATGGGCGTTCTGGGTCTCCCCATCGGCATCGACGTAGGAAAAGCTCACCACCTCACCGCCGGGCTCGGCCACGGCCTCGGTCTGGGCGTCGTTCCAGCGGTAGGCCATGAAGTTCCAGGCGCCAGCGGCCTTCCACTCCAGTCGAGTCTCGATCCATCGGATGGGGAGGGAG
>JBKOYI010000079.1:0-5416 GCA_046725335.1 Myxococcota bacterium
GGACCCCGTCGTCCTTCCGCAGAACTCGCCCGAGCTCTTCCTGCTGATGCGACTCCGCGACGAGGCGCACCGCTTCGCCATCACCTACCAGCAAAAGCTCATGCGTCGGCGGAATTTCCGGAGCGTGCTGGAGGACATCCCCGGGGTGGGGGAGGGGAGGAAAAAGGCGCTGCTCCGGGCCTTCGGGTCGCTCAAGCGGATCCGGGGGGCGAGCATCGAGGAGCTGGCCGCAGAGGCGGGCCTGGGTACGACCTTGGCGGAGCGGATCCACGCCCATCTCCACGCCAGCGACACGGAACTCCGCCGGGAGGTCTCGGCCGGACAGGTGGACGAGGACGCCGTTCGAGAGGCGTCGCTGGAGGACGCGGCAGCGGTCGAACGCCCGCCCGGCGACGGCCCCTGAAAAAGTCCTTGTTTTCGTTGCGGCAGTGGCCCCGCGGTGATGTATAGCGGGGACTTCCACGAGCGATACCGGCGGTCAATCTTCGCCATACAGGGGGCTGGCCGGTACCCAGGAAGGCTTATGAAGGTCTATCCCAAGGTGATCCCCGTCATCTCCCGCGAGACGATCCAACTGCTGATGCAGGACGGGGACATCGAGGTCGAGCCCATGCGCATCGCCGATGCGGAAATGGACCTCTCGGCCATCATGCGCGAGTACCTCACCAACGAGGAGCGGGTGAACCAGGCGACCCGAGAGGCGCTCGAGCGCCGGGGCTACGACTACAGCAAGTTCAACCAGGTCAAGCGCGAGATGGCCGATGTTCGCGGCTTCAAGATGGGGGACGAGGGCATCGAGTACGTCATCAACCAGATGATCGAGTTCCTCCTCATCAGCCGGAACGTGGAAGAGGTCTTCGCCCCGGACAATGTCCTCCGCCAGAAGATTTTCGCGGTGATGAAGAAACACCTCGACGTCGACGAGGAGATCGACCGTGAGGCCCGCGCTCGCCTGAAGCACCTCCAGGAAGGCACAAGCGCTTTCGACATCGAGTACAACAAGACTGTCGAGCAGATTCGTCGGGCCCGAGGTTTGATCTAGACTGCCCTTCCCCTGGTCGGGTCGCTGCCTAGCTTTCGGGGATGGTTGGCCCCGTCCTGCCGCTTCTGTTCGTGCTCGCCCAGGCGCCCCTGCACCGGGTGGAGGCTTCGGACAATGCCGGCAGAGCCTTCTGGGAGGCCGGTCCGGCTGGTTCGGATCAGTGGGAGAAGATCACCGGTCACCTGCGCATTGACGTTCGCTCGGGCTCGCAGGCCGAGGTGACGGTCGAGGTCACCCGCAGTGCCGCGTCGTGGCGGATCGAGCTGGCCCAGGGCTCGGCCAGAGACCTCGCCAGCGATGTGGTCGTCCCCGCTCCAGGAGGTTGGGCCCGCGCGGCGCTCGTGCTCCGGGGGCTGGCTCGGGTCTCCCGAGCCGGAGAGGTGCTCCCCGACCTTCGGCCTCTTGGGCTCACCGTGCTCTCCACCGGTTACCACGCGGACGACGGCTCCTTCCGGACACTCAGGGGCGGCCGGAACGGCGACCTCGAGGTGCTGGTCCAGGTCGATGGAGTGACCACCGAGGATGGCCGTGCGCGAGCCCTGAACCTTTGCTTCGATGAGGTCGACGTCCGGGTCGACGGGACGCCCCTTCCCTCCGAGCCGTTCCTCGATGCCTCCGCCCCGGTCTGGGATGGTGCCGTGGCCGGAGCCGGAGTCGGCGGGTCGGGACCGGTGGGGCCGAGCTACGGGCTTTCCGGTTCCGCCACCGCGCTCTCGCCGGTCCAGAGCGTGACCCCCGGACTGTCGCCGCCGCCGGCGAACGCTGCCGCCGCCACTCCATTCAGCGGAACGCCCTCGCCGGTGAACGCTGGGCCAGCAACGCCCTTCGCCCAGACGCCGGCTCCAGTGAATGCATCGCCCGCGATGCCCCTTTCCTCCGCGCCAGCCCCGGCCAACGCCTCACCTGCCACCCCGCTCCCCGCCGCCCCTCCGCCGCCGAATGTTGCTCCGGCGACGCCCCTTCCCTCCGCACCTCCGCCGGCCAACGCCTCACCTGCTACGCCACTCCCCGCCGCGCCCGCGCCGCTGACATCGGGAGCCGCTCCCACCACCGGCATGAGCAGCAGTCCATCGGCGACGACTCGCTGAAGTTGGGGTGCTGTGCTCGCCCGTACTCTCAGCCGGCCAGCGCCGCGCCGTACCGAGGATCGGGGTGCGGGAACTCGGCCCGCAGCATCTCGACCAGCTCGTGGTACCGCCGGGCGCTGAGCCGTCGCGCGGCGCGCCAGAATCCCAGATTGGCCAGGAGCCAGAACCGGCTCTCGCGCAGCAGCTCGCGACGGAGCTCATCCCTCGCCGGAATCGCCTTGCGGGGCTCTCTTCGAAATCCGGAGATCGGCAAGGGCGCCCCCATCCAGCCCAAGCTGTCCTCGAGGACCGGGCTGCTCTCGAGAACGGCCAGGAACAGAGCGAGGTCATCGCCATCCCGAGACCGGTGAGGAAAGACCGGTCCCTTGTACCGTGGCCCGAAGAAGGCCCATTCGATCTGGATGGGACTCACGATCCACCGACTGAAGGCCGGAAGGGCGGCCGAGGGCACCCGGAGCTCCACCTCTCTTCCGCGGCCGACGACGCGCGGCTCGAGCTTCTGGAGGAAGGCGGTCAACAGCTCGAAGCGGAGGACGAAGCTTGCCAGCCCCCTCGACGCATCGAGCGCGCCCTCATGGGCGAGGGCCTGGGCGTGGCCCGCTTCGAGCGTCATGGCCACGAACACTCCGTCCTCCGCGGTGGGAAGCACCTGCCCATCCGAGGCGACCACGGGCCGGAGCTCGGCAAGCCCGATGGGAACGAAGAGTGTGGTGAGCTCGAGGGCCATGAAAGCGCGGGAGCTTGCCCCCAGCCCACACCCAGCGTCAAGGCCGAGGGCCCGATTCTTGCAAGAGTCTCGTCTTACTCTGCCGGCCGCCCGGGGTGGTCCAAGGGGCGTACCACCTCGCAGCGTTCAGCCCTTCGACTTGGCGGCCGCGCAGTTCGGCCCGGTGTGTCGCCTTGAACGGCATGACGAAGTCCTCGCAGGCGCAGGTGCACTCACGATCGATCGGCAGGATCAGGGGCCCCTTGAAGTGTGTATCCGGTAGCGCGCAGGCCATTCTCTCCAAGCGTCAGATCGATGACGCCGCACTCTCTTCGGCACGGGGCACTTGCCCCTTGCTCGGGGCAGCTGCCATCTCAAGGAAATTTGACCCGGCTCTCCACGGCCTTAGCGTCCACCAGATGTCGGAACTCTCCCTGGCTCCGGACAGCTCACTGGAGGCCCTGGTCCACACCGCCGGGAATGCGCTTCGGCGGGCCCTCGCCGCCCGTGGCGACGGTGGCGTGCTTACCGCCTTGGTGGAGGACGACCTCCGCTCCGCCCTCGGCGGACTCGAGGCACTGCAGGCCCATCTGGAAGAGTTGGTCCACGCTCTGCTGGAGGAACGCCCCAGGCCGCTGGCCCTCATCGAGGCTGCCGACGACTCTCAAGCCCAGGCGGCTTTGCTTTCCTTGGAGGAGAGCCTCACCTCGCTGCGCCGCCGCCTGGCCCAGGCCGCCGGCCGACTGCGCAGCGGCTGAACGTCATCAGACCCCGGCCATCGAGAGCCCGAGCCGGGCCAGGCCGCCCACGACCATCAGCCAAACCGGGTTGATCTCGAAGCGCGCCATCGTCAACACGGTGGCGGCGGCGATCCCCACTTCCACCTTGGCCTGAAAGCCACTTCCCAAGGTGATGGCGGCGGCGGCCATCAACCCCACCACCGCCGGGGTGAGCCCCCGCAGGCCAGCGCGCACCCAACGCCGTGAGCGGGCCCGTTCCAGCCAGGTCCCCAGCAGCCCAACCAGCGCGAACGGCGCCGCAAAAATGGAGACGGTGGCCACCACTGCCCCCAACCAACCGTGTTGCAGATAGCCGATGAAGGTGGCCATCAGGAGCACCGGCCCGGGGGTGATCTTCCCGATCGCTACCGCATCGGCGAACTGACGGTCGGTGATCCACCCGTGGACGCGCACCATCTGGTGCAGGTTGGGGATGATCGCAAAACCCCCGCCATAGGCACCGAGGCCAGTGCGGAAGTAGACCGCCGCCATCTCGATGAGCTTGGCGTCCAGCCCGGTGGCGTGCACCACCGCGGCCGCCGCCGCCACCAGGCCCACCACCACCGGGGCCCGAAGCGTTGCCTCAGGTGCTTCCGGTGGCCCTGGCGAGTTCGGTGGATGCGGGGAGGCGCCGCCCGGCGGATCGAGTGGAGCTCCCTCCTCGGGAAGGGCCACCGGTAGCCGAGCCCTCACCAGTCCGCGGGCCCGCGCCAGCGCCCGTCGCGCGCCGAGGTCCACCGCCAGGCCTGCGCAGATGCTGAGGAGCACCACTTCGGCCGGCGAGGCACTTCCCACCGCGGCCAGCAGCAGCGCCGCCGCGGCGACTCCCATCTGCCAGAGCTGGTTGACGCCGGTCCGCACCATCTTCAGGGTGATCGCGCAAATGATGCCGACGATGGCGGCGTTGAAGCCGGCCAGCAGTCGCTCCGCCGAGGGCACTGCGCCGAAGCGGACGTACACCCAGGAGAGCAGCATGACCGCCAGCGCTCCGGGCAAGACGAATCCCAGGTACCCGGCCAGGGCTCCCAGCCAGCCCCCGAAGCGCAGACCGATGTAGGCCAGAGCGTTGGCCGCCGCTCCGCCTGGAAGCATCTGGGAGACGGTGACCGTGTTGGCGAACTCACGCGCGTCCAGCCAACCGCGCTTTCGCACCACCTCCTCGTCGATCTGTGACAGCACGCTGATCCCCCCGCCGAACCCGACGCAGCCAAGCCACAATGCGGTGGTGAAGAGATCTCGGTGGGAGGGGTGGTCCGCCGAAGCAGAGCGGGCGGTCGCCCGACGGAACCATTCCGCGGCAGAGCGGGCGGTGGCCCGACGGAACCACTCCGCGGTACTTCCGAAAACGCTGCTCATGGAGCAGGGACGACTCTAGCGCGTCCCGAATTCGTCGCGAAAAGCGCCGAGGAGCCGCTTTTGTCGGCTGGACGCTCGACGAGCCGCTTCACGGCCTCCCCGTTTCCGGGATGCCTGCTGCGTCAAGCAACGCCCCATGGACGGCGGACCAGACCGCCGGGTCGGGGGTGATGTCCCAGCCGGACCGGGCCAATCGGCGAGCCAAGGCCTCGGCGGCGCTCCGTCCCGAGCGTGCCTCGACCAAGCGCAAGAGCTCGAAGTCCTCCAGCCCGTCCCGGACGGTCTTCAACCGCAGGGAAGTGACCGGCGCGGGAGCCTCCGGGCCGATTCGATCCGGGGTGCCGGGATATAGAAAGGTTCCATCCCCATTGCCACCAAAGCGGTAGACGTCCTCCCACGGGCGGCCGTCGCGTTCCCAGGCCGACAGGGTGTCGAAGTACAGCTC
>JBKOYI010000164.1:0-6438 GCA_046725335.1 Myxococcota bacterium
TTCTCATCGCCAATCGTCCTCTCGAGCTCAGCGGTCGCCGACCAGTAGCCGGCGAGCGCATCAGTGAAGTCGTGCCGGGCGGCGGAGAGCCGGGCCTCGGCCTCGAGGACGTCGTTCAGCAGCGTCGCGTCCTCGCGATACTTGTTCCGGAAGTCTTCGAGGTAGGCCTTGGCCGCCTCCTGGGAGAGGCCGGCGGCCTCGAGCCGCGCCGCGGCGTCCTTCACCCCGCGCCAGCGCTGCCCCACCTCGACCTGGACCTGCTCCTGAGCTTCCTGCCGTCCTTGCCGCGCCTTGTCCGCGGCCAGCTTCTGCTCGTGGGCCTCGTGACCCCGCCGCCCCCAGTCCCACGGCTCCCAGCTCAGCCACAGACCCACCGTCAGGATCTCCTTGGGGAGCACCTGGTAGTTGAAGTTCCGGGCGTAGGTCCCCAGCAGCGTGAGGTCGGGGATCCACTGTGAATTGGCGATCCGCCGGCCGTTCTCGGCCTGGTCGATCTGGAGCCCGACCTTCCTGATCTCCGGACGGTTCTGCACCGCGCGCTGGCGAGCTTCCTCGAGAGGGAGAACGGCCCTGCTCGCCACCACCTCCGAGGCGTCGGTGACGCGGAAGGGAGTGCGGAGGTCGCGACCGAGCAGCTGATTGAGGTGCTCGCGCTGAGTGGCCAGCTCGCTCTCCGAGGAGGAGAGGCTATGGCGCTCGCGCGCCAGCCGGGCCTTGACCACCAGCGCCTCCGAGCGCAGTACCCGGCCCTCCGCGAGGTAGCGCCCGGTCAGCCGGTCGACGTCCTCGATGGCCTTGACCAGGTCCCGCAGGGCCAGCACGCCCACCTCGATCGCCGAGACCTTGTAATACGAGCTCTTCACCTCGGCGACGACGCGCTGCCGGTCCTTCCGCAGCTCCTCCTGCGCCACCGCCTGGTCCAGCCGGACCGCCTCGAGGTTCAGGCCGATTCGGTACTGCTGGATGATCGGCTGGGCGATGGTGGCGGTCACGGTGCCCGAGAAGCCCGTGGGAACGCTGACCAACGTGTCGGTGGCGGGAACCGCGCCGATCCCCGGGTAGGTGCCGAACACGCCGGCGTTGAAGGGGAAGTCCATCGACTTCAGGAGCCGGTTGCCGATCGCATCGAATTTGATGGCGGGGAAGCGCCGGCTGACGACCGCCGCGGAACGCTCCTCCATCCGTTCCACCTCGAGCTCGCTGGCCGCGAGCACGTGGTTCTGCCCGCGAGCGAGGGCGAGGGCCTCTTCGAGGAGGAGCAAGGGCTCGCTGGATCCACCCTCGGCGGCGAGCACCGGGGTCGCGAGCAGGGCGAGGGCCGTGACGGCAGAGACGAAGGAGCTTGAGTTCACCAGACCCACCTTCCAGGACCCGGGCCAGCCGGGCATCGAACGAGTTAGTTACATCCGACCCCCAGACTGTTTGCGTCTGCAGGGGCCGCCCTATATCCCTGCGCAACCTCCGGGCTCTGACGAGCTCGCGCCAGAGTCGTCTGGGGCGGCCCGCTCATGCGGTGGACACCGCCGGTGCGCCCGGGGCCGGAGCGGGCGCCGGCGCTTCACTCCGGGCGTGGTGCAGGGCCCGGATCCGCCACGCCACCAGGAGCCAGACAGCGGTCAATAGCACGTTGAGCGCGGCGAACCCCCGAGGACGCCAACCAGCATGGGTACCGACCCAGATGGCCAGAGCGGCGCAGACGTCACCCGCGCGGACCAGGAAGGTGTCGATGACCGCCTTGGCCTTGTACTTCGCGTCGCGTGACACGACGAGGAAGAGGGTGTTCACCGCCGTGGTCTCCAGGGAGTAGTCGAGGCTCTTCTCCGCGATCTTGGCCGTCCGGATGAGGGCGAGGACGGGGAGGAGGACCATGCAGCTCGCCCCGGCCATCGCCACCAGCGGAAGCACCAGGAGCGCGCTGCCCACGCCCAGGTGCTTCAGGACGCGCGAGACGACGAAGAACTGGCCCAGCACCCCGAGCGCGTTGACCCACCAGAAGTACTCCGCCTTGAACTGGCCCACGAAGCGTGCGGCGTCGGTCGGGCCGAGAGCGCTGGAGCGGGCGAAATCGACGAGGGTTCTGTCGAGCACGTACTCGCCCGAGTTGGTCACCCAGTTGACGAGCAACGTGAGCAGTCCGATCAAGAGGAGATACCGGTCCTGGAAAAGGGCCTGGAACCCGCCCTCCCCGGAAAGCGGTCGATCCGGGGCGACCTCGCGACCGCGATCCTTCGGGCGGCAGCGCTGGTGCGCGTGCACCCAGGCGAAGGGAAGCACGGCGACAGCGAGGAGCGCGGCCGCGCACAGCATCAGATGGATTGGCGCCAGACGGCGCAGGAGCGCTCCGGCCAGGGTCGCGCCGGCCAATGCCCCCACCGAGCTCCCCACCCCGATGAGGGGGAACAACCGCTTGCCCTGCTCGGGCGTGTAGACGTCGTTGGCAAAGCTCCAGAAGGTCGCCACCAGCAAGCAATTGAAGGTCCCTGTCCACAGGTAGAAGGCCAGGCCGATGGCCACAGAGGCGTGGAGCAGGACAGCGAAGACCAGGACGTTGGAGGCGATGAAGAACAGGATGATGGCGATCAGCTTCAGTCGACTCACCCGTCTGGCGACGGCGCCGTGGGCCCGGAGGATCGGGATGAGAAGCAGCGCCTGGCCGGCCGCGGCGTACGCCTTCACCTCGGCTCCTCCGCCGAGGAGGATCAGCGGTTCACGGATGACCTTGAGCAAATAATAGGCGGTGAGCAGGAGGAAGATCGTTGCTCCCAGAACCAGGGCGGTGACGGCCTCACCGGCCCTGACCTCGGCGAAGGGTCGAAGCACCTTCCGAAGGGAAGCGTCATTCGACATTTCCGCCCTCCCTCGCTCTCCCCTCCACAGCACTTGGCATGCCATGGCGAGGAGGACCGAGGCACCGTGGGTCATCGTCGCCGACCCCCCCGCTCGCCAACCCAGACGAAGCTTCCTGCCGCCACTGCCGAGACGTTCCTACACTGACGGCGCCGGGAGCACTTGGCTCGGAAAGGTCCTTGAGGATCGCCAATTGCAGGTTGTTCTGGGCCTGAAGTCCGACCTCGATCCTCTCGACCCACACCAGGAGACGGAAGTCGAGCCGCTTCCCGTCGAACCCCGTGAACAGCGCCTGGGGCGCCGGCTTCTTCAGCACCTCCGGCACGCTCGCCGCCGTCGCCTCCAGCAGGCGCAAGATCTTGGCCGGCTCGTTGCCGTGGGCGACGCTGACGTCGATCTCGTAGCGGCGCGAGCGATCGAAAAGCGTCCAGTTTGTCACCTGCTTACCGACGAGATCGGAGTTGGGAACGATCACCTCCGCTCCCTGCGCTGTGCGAATCGTCGACGAGCGCACGCCGATGCGCTCGACCTCACCGACGACGTCGTCGACGTCGATCTGGTCACCGACCTTGATCGGCCGCTCGAGCATCAGGATGAGGCCCGAGGCGAAGTTGTTGACGACGTTCTGAAAGCCGAAGCCGATTCCGACGCCGACAGCGCCGGCGAGCAGCGTGACCTTGCCCAGATCGATGCCGAGGGCCGCCATCGCCAGCACCCATCCCGTGACGACCAGGACGTAGCCGACGATTGTCGAGATCGCGACGGGTACTCCGCTTCGCAGATTGAGCCGCGGCAGCAACTCCTGTTCGAGTATGAAACGCACCAGCTTCGTCAGCAGCCAGGTCAGCGCCACGACGACGAGCGCGGCGACGATCGCCTCGAGCGTGATCCTCACATCGCCGACGGTGAGGCTCGTGTTCACGATGAACCCAGCGAGCCGCTTCAGATCGTCGAACTCCGAATAGGAAAGCGCGAACCTCGTGCCGCCGACTGCCCATGCCGCGAGGACCGCGACCCAGTGCACTGTGCCCATGATGGCGTCCGGCTGCTCGCGCACGCTGCGCAGCGTTCGCGCGAGCCGTGTCGCGAGCAGTCCAGCCATGGCGCGATCGTGCGTCCAGACGACCGCCGCGAACGTCAAAACATAGCCCGGAACAATCACCAGCACCGCGACCAGGACTCCCGCGACGCCGACGTAGCCCTGCAGCCTCGCGACGATGGCGACGCCCAGGCCCAGGGCGAGCGTGCGCACCAGCCAGCCCAGCAATGCCGGCGGCCAACGTGGGAGGTAATCCGCGAGCGCGCCGCGACGCCAATCGCGAACGACCGCGATGCCGAACGGGACGACCTGCACCCCGAGCAGCAGCCAGTCGATCACCGCGCTCATCTCGGCGAACTCGCGGAACTCATTGAGGAATACGGCGAAGGCGAGGGTCCACGCAGTCGCACGGATTCCGGAGGCGAAGGTGCGGGCCGCCACGGCGCCAGCGAGCAGCGGGAACGCAAACCAGATGAGGTGGTGGAAGGCGAGCGGCGGCGGAGAGGGCCCGGACACCGCGAACACGGCGGCGGAGGCGAGAGTGACGGCGAGCGCGCCGCAGACGGCGGTTCCCCAGGAAACGGGCGGCATCGTGGGTTGGTCCGCGCGCAGCGCGGCGGGCCTCCGCAGCAGGACGAGCAGCAGCGTGGCAAGCACAGCGAACAGCAGGGCGATGGCTTCGCCGGAGTGCAAGAAATACTCGGCGAGCTCGGCACGCGCGAGCTGCCAGTTGGCCCGCACGTCCGCTAGATGCACTGCCGGGCCGGAACGCCAGACTGGAGCCTCGACGCTCTTGCGCAGCATGCTCCAGATGCGCTCGCGGCGCTCGGCGACGTCGCTGCGCATCGACTCAAGCCGCACCTGCAGACGAACGGCGTGTTCGTAGACGACGAGTAGTTCGTCGCGGCGCGCGACCAGTTGCTCGCGCAGCGACGCGAGCCCGGGATTGACCGAATCGATGCTGCGCTGAATCTCCAGCGGTGCCTGTCCCTGGCGCGCAACCGTGGCGCGCTGCGGCCAGAGTGCCGCCGCTTGGTTGAGCCGTTCGAGATCCGCGACCACCCTTTGCAGCATGCGACCGAGCGCCGATGCGGCACCGCTCACCGAACGCAGACGGTCACGAAGAGACACGTCGAGCGCCCGGAGCTCCACGTACCGCACGCGCGTCACGGGGTCGCTGGACGCGATGACGGCCTCGTAGTGCGGTGCGAGCGGCGACGGCTCGAGCGGCGTGGTCAGCGCCTTCCAGTCGGATGTGTCGCGCAGCGTCGCTGAGATGTCGCGACGCAGGCCATCGGTGCGCGCGAGCTCGCCGACGACGTCGTACAGCGTCGGCACCGCCGGGGGCGTCGGCGCGTTCGCCGGGGCTGTGGGCGTCTGCGGCGGTGCCTCACCAGCCTCCGCCGCGAGGAACGGCGTTGCCAGCACCGCGCTCGCCAGCACCAGCGCGGCGAAGGACGCTCGCTTCGCGCCTCCCGAGACGACTGGCTCGCGTGGGTCCTGGTGCGCGATTTCCTGAAAGCATGCCGTTTCACCGACGGGACGCGGGCACCGCCGTGGCGACGAAGCCGCGGCCCGCACCAAGGTGCGGTTCAAGAGGTCCCCTTCCCGAGTGACTACGAGGTCATGTGGTAGTAGCTGCATCGCTCGCGCCAACGTGCATCAGGCGACGATGTTCGTCCCGCCGTCAACGTACACCGTGGCGCCGGTGATGCGCCGGGCGAAGGGCGTCGCCAGGTAGGCGCAGGAGAAGCCGACGTCCATGATGTCCACCAGCTCGCCCAGCGGGGCCTTCTGCGCCGCCTCGTTGAGGAGCAGCTCGAAGTTCTTGAGGCCCGAAGCCGCGCGGGTCTTGAGCGGCCCCGGCGAGATGGCATGCACCCGGATGCCGGAGGGCCCGAGCTCGTAGGCCAGGTAGCGGCACGCCGCCTCGAGCGCGGCCTTCACCGGGCCCATCACGTTGTAGTTGGGCACCACCCGGTTCGCCCCGTAGTAGCTCATGGCGAACATGGTCCCCCCGTCCTTCATCAGGGGCGCGGCCAGCTTCGCCATCCGGATGAACGAGTGGCAGGAAACGTCCATCGCCTTGGCGAACCCCGCCGCCGAGCAGTCCAGCAGCCCACCCTGAAGGTCCTCCTTCGGCGCGAAGGCGATGGAGTGGACCAGGCTGTCCAGCTTGCCCCAGCGGGTCCGGATGAGGTCGAACACCGCCTCGAGCTGACCCGGCACGGCCACGTCGAGCGGAGCGGTGATGGCGGCCCCCACCTCCCGGGCCAGCGGTTCGACGTGCGGGCGCGCCTTCTCGTTCAGCCAGGTGATCGCCAGCTCCGCCCCGGCGGTGCGGAACGCTTTGGCGCAGCCGTAGGCGATGGACTGGTCGTTGGCCACGCCGACGACGAGAACCTTCTGGTCCTGGAGCACCGGGCTGATGCTGTCTTCCATGGCGACTCCCTCGCGGTCAGGCGTGGGCCGGCTGCCCAGAGAGCGGCCTCTCCGGCTTCACCTCGAACATCGCCTCCATCTGGCGGGAACGGCGCCGGCCTTCCTCGGAG
>JBKOYI010000072.1:0-28891 GCA_046725335.1 Myxococcota bacterium
TGGCCCCTGACCCATACCAGGCCCAGGACATTCTGTGCTTGCCATGGACTGCCCGCAGGAAGCCCACCCCCGCCCGGTGCTGGAGTTTCGTCAATACACGCTGCACCCCGGCAAGCGGGACACGCTCATCGAGCTCTTCGACCGGGAGCTCGTGGAGAGCCAAGAAACGGCGGGGATCCGCCTCATCGGTCAGTTTCGCGATCTCGATCGTCCCAACCATTTCGTGTGGATCCGTGGGTTTCCGAACATGGCCGCCCGAGCACAGGCGCTGGCCACGTTCTATGGAGGCCCGGTGTGGGCGGCCCATCGTACTGCGGCCAATGCCACCATGGTGGATTCGGACGACGTCTTGCTCCTGCGTCCGGCTCGACCGGGTTCGGGCTTTTCGGCGGGAGGCCCCGCTCGACCTCCGCCCGGCTCGACGGCTCTTGCGGCGACCCTCTTCGTGGCCACGCTCTACGAGCTCGAGACGCCAGTCGACGAGGAATTCGTTCAGTTCTTCGAGCAGAAGGTCGTTCCCATCCTCGTCGCGACCGGTGCGCCCCCGATCGCGTATCTCAAAACCGAGCCCGCCGAAAACAATTACCCCGCCCTTCCGGTGCGAACCGGGGAGAATGTTTTCCTCTGGTTCGCCTCGTTCACCAGCCCCGAAGCCTTTCAGAGACATGCCGAGCAACTGGCACGGTCGAAACCCTGGACCGAGAGCGTCCAGCCCAACCTGCTCCGTCGCTTGAAGGCCGCGCCGCAGCAGCGCCGCTTGACGCCCACGGCAAGGTCTCGATTGCGCTGAGGCCAGGGCGCTTCACCCCTGGCGCCGCCTTCGAAATGCCCATGCAACCAGAATCGCCAGCGCCGGCAGCACGGTGGCCGATCCCGAGGCGCTGTGACAGCCACAGCCTCCGCTCACCTCGCTCCGCGGATCCACCGACACCACTCGCTCGGAACGGGCCATCTCCACCGGAGCGGCACGACCGGTCTGCTCCCAGATGGCACGCAGCTTGTCCCCGTTCCCATCGGTGAGGTTCGCCGCCGCAAGCGCCTCGACGTATTCGGCGGTGGTGACCTGGTGGTACAGCCGAGCGGAGATCAAGACCCCCGCGTCGGTCGCCGATGGCGCGGGGAACCGGACCCGGTAGGTCCACTCGGCAACTCCGAGCACTCCGCCGTCCGACCCGGTCATGTATGGCGAGCCGACAGCTTCCGTGTCCGGACCTGGCTGGAAACCGAGCGGGGGAATCCGCGTGTCCTTGAAGATGGTGTCATGGAGGGCCAGATGGTCCAGACCCCCGTCGGCGCGCCCCTGCACTGCCTCGAAGACTGCCAGCTGGGGATCGGTTACCAGGACGCCCGCGTCGCCGTCCCAGGCGCCGCTGACCACCTCGCCAGCCACCCGCAACTCGATGAACACCCGACGCCCATCGGCATAGCCAGTGGGGAGCTTGTGCCCCGTCTTGTTGGTGACCCGAACCGTGACTGGTACCTCGAGTCCGGCCGGCAGCGTCCCGTCGGGCAGCGTGATCGTGACCTCGGCTGCCGCCTGCAGGCTGCGCACGGCCGCGGCTCGAGTGGCGGCGAACACCGGGTCAAGGCCGGCATCGGCCAGCTCCGACGCGGCCAGGCGGACGGCCGCGAGGCCCCAGACGTTCGCTCCTGCGAACGTATGTCGGAGTGGCTGGTTGCGCGCCGGACCCTCCTTGGCCACCGGATGGGCGCCCGCTTCCACCTCCATGTGACAGCTCTGGCAGGTCCTGGCGGTTGGACCCGAGGCGTAGGCCGAGGCGAGCCACTCGGCGTAGGTCGTGTCGAGCGGGAAGGGCCGGTTGGTCCCGGCGCGCTTCACCACCGGGTTGGACACCTGGTGGCACTGACCGCACAAGCTGCTTGCGCTCACCGCGGGGTCTTGAACGGCCGGGTGCGCCGAGCTCTGCGACAGGTATGGTCCGTGGACGGTGAATGTCTGCTCGAAGGTGATCTGGGCGTTTCCGATCAGCCCGGCATCGGTGCGACTGCGGTGGCAGACCTCGCAGCTCACCCCTCCCCGGTCGATCGGGTCGAAGGCGGTTCCGTCGGGAGGGAGCCCGTGGCCTTGCACGTACGACGTCGGGGAATGGCAGCGGAGACACCACTGGCCGATGTTCAGGATGTCCTGGTTGGCCACGGTGAGGGCGGCCCGATACAGCGGGTCGCGGAAGGCGTTGGCCATCATCGTCGAGACCCAGGTGTCGTAGGGCATGTACAGCGACCCGGCGTCCACGGACTCGCCGTCGTGACAGAGCTTGCAGGTCTCCGGTCCCTGAAAGGGCGTGCCCCCCGAGAGCCCACCCGGGGGTGTTCCGCCACCGAAGTCGATGGGGCCGGCATCAAACGGGGGCCCGGCATCGGGGCGCTTGCCGGCGTCCGGAGCACCAGCATCCGGTATCCCTGCGTCGGGCACTCCGGAGTCCGGGGCGCCACCATCGACGCCTGGCCTGGGTGAGACGCGGAGGATGCTTCCTTCGAGCCGCCCGACGTAGAGCTGTCCGTCGGGCCCCACCAGGAAACGAGTGACCGTCCCGAAACCGGTCCCGAAATCGGCGCGGGGATTGCTGACGAAGCCGTCGCGATTGGCGTTGGGCGTCAGCGTCCAGACATTCCCATTGGCGTTGTCGCCGAACCAGTAGTGCCCGCGAAAACTGGCCGGCCAGCTGGCCGTATCGACAAAGACGCCGCCAGTGATGCTCTGGCAGTTGCCATCGAAGCTGCCCGCCGCCCCGTTGTGCTTGCAGAAATACTTGGGATCGACGCAGTCGGCTCCCACCCCGTTCGGGCCCAAGTTGTCGCAAATCGTCACCGGTTCACCGACCCCGCCCTCACGGAACGGCCATCCGTAGTGCTGCCCCTTGGTGACCAGGTCGATCTCCTCGTAGGAGACCTCGCCCACGTCGCCTACCCACAGGGCGCTGGTCACCGGATCGAAGCTGAGGCGGAACGGGTTTCGAAACCCCCAGGCCCAGATCTCGGTGCGTGGGTCGGAAGTGAGCATCGTCGGGTCCGGCGCATCGCCACAGGTTCCATCACACTGTGGGACCTTCACGCCCGCCCCGGCCAATGGGTTGTCCGAAGGAATCGAACCATCGAGGTTGATCCGAAGAATCTTGCCGTTGGCCGTGGCCAGACAGGTCGCGATGTAGTTCCCGATTGTGCCGACCGGTGGCGGGGGCGCACCCGAGTTGCAGCCCGTATCGCCGACCCCCAGGTACAGTTTTCCATCCGGACCGATGGCCAGCCCGCCCCCGTCGTGGTTGGCCGGGCCCATGAGGCTCTGCAGGAGGATCAGGTCGGTGGATGGGTCGAGCGTGCTGTCCGCTTGCAGGACGATGGAGTGGAGGCGGTGCTTGTTGGCGGTGCTGGGGCCATCGGAGGCATAGAAGAAGAGCCGGCCGTTGCTCGAGAACTGAGGATGCACCTCGACGCCGAGGAGTCCCTTCTCACTGCCGCTGTCGACGGCGAAGCTCCCGGCGGAGACGATGCTGCCGTCGGTCCGACGAACCTTCACCTCGCCGGTCTTCTGCGTCATCACCACCCGCCCATCGGGGAGAAAACGGAAGTCGGTGATCTGGCCGAGCCCCGAGACGAAGGTCGTCAGCTGAAATGTGTTGGCCGGTGCCCCGGGACTCAGTGTCTGGGCGGCCACCGAGCTGGCCAGCATCCAGAGGACGGCTGTGCCCCCGAGCAGAGGTCGAAGACGATGGGCCAAGGTCGGGCTCCGCACAGCAACGAACAGGCCACCTCAGCGAGCGGAACTCGAATGAAGTGTGGCCTCGCGCGACGGAGCGTCCTCGCTGACCAACGACCGGTCAACACGCAAGGTCGACCGTGGAGATCCCACACCAGTGGGGCGGCCAGTCTCCGCCGCGCCCGGCGGAAATCTACTCGGTGGCGGAAACCGGCTGCGGCCAGCGTCCGGGGCTTTGGACTTCAGCCCCCCACGACGTGAGCCCGGCGCAACTCGTCGCCCAGCCGTCCGGTGAGCGCCAGCGCCCACATTTTCCAGTCGGCAGCGAATGACCAGAGCGGATACCGAAACGTCGCCGGCCGGTTGTGCTCGATGGCGAAATGCCCGACCCAGGCAAACCCGTAACCGACCAGGAGCGCCGCCAGCACAAGCCAGCCATTGCGGCGGAACAGCGCCAGGAGAATGAGCACCAGCGAGATCGACGTGCCGACCAGGTGCAGGGCTCGGGTTCCTGGCTGCCGGTGCTCGCCCAGGTAGAACGGCCAGAACTCGGCAAAGCTGCCGATTCGCTCCGGAGTGCTCACAACCGCCCCACGTCGCGCAGCATGGTGTCGGCGTCGCTGACCTCGAACTTTCCCGGCGCCTCCACGTGGAGCGACTTCACCACCCCGTTCTCCACCAGCATCGAATACCGCTGCGAGCGAACCCCCAGGCCCTTGGGCCCGAGGTCCTGGTCCAGACCGAGCGCACGAGTCCAGGTAGCGCTGCCGTCCCCCAGCATGCGGATCTTGCCAGCGGTCTTCTGGTCGCGCGCCCAGGCCCCCATGACGAAGGCATCGTTCACCGAGACGCACCAGATCTCGTCGACGCCCTGGCCACGGAGGTCCGGCGCCCGAGCGACGTAGCTCGGCACGTGCTTGGCCGAACAGGTCGGGGTGAAGGCGCCGGGCAATCCGAAGATGACGATGCGTTTGCCGAGCAGGAGGTCGGCGACCTGAAAGGTGTTGGCTCCGATGGAACAGCCGGGCCTCTCCTCCTCGACGAACTCGGACAAGGTTCCGTCGGGAACGCGATCTCCAACCTGGATGGCCATGGCGAACCTCCTCGGAGGGCTGTCCGTAGCACGCTCGGTGCGGACCCCACCAGAGGTGTTGCGCGCCCCGGCCACCGCTGAACATCTTCAGTGCCTCGGCCCGAGTCATCCAAGCCGCCGCCCTCCCGACCGCCCCGGTCGAGCGGCCCGGCCACTGGTAGGGCGCGACATGGCCTTCGCTCCCTGCGGTGGTAAGCTTTTCTCGAGAGCTCCTTCTACAGACTCAGTTGGTCTAGGAGAAAGACTCATGCAAGGCGAATTACAGACCTTTCGTGGCTCCTGTCACTGCGGAAAGATTCAGTTCGAGATTCAATCGACGCTCGCTCCAGCCAAGCGCTGTAACTGCTCGCTCTGCAAACGGAGGAGCGCAGTCATGACCCGGGTCCCTGCTGAGTGCTTCAAGTTACTGGCAGGAGAGGAGTCTCTGTCGCTGTATCAATTCAATTCAAAAATAGCAAAGCACTATTTTTGTAAGGTCTGTGGCATATATACATTCCACCGCCCTCGGACCGCACCAGATCTCTACGGCATCAATGTCGCCTGTCTTGAAGGCGTTGATCCGGTTTCCCTGGAGGTGGGCTTAATTGATGGTCAAGCCTATTCCGTCGCTGTTCCAGGCGAGCCTCTCATCTAGGGGACTTCTCGGCGCGACGACGCCCTGGGCTCGACCGGCTGACTACGCTCGCGCTTCCAGCACCACCACGCTGCGCGCGCCTGCCGAGTAGTGCGGCATCCGGTGCGGCTCCTGTGCCCGGCGGGAGATGATGTCGCCTGGCGATGGCCGCGAGGTGTCGAGCGCCAGATGCCAGCGCCTGCCCTGGATCGACGGCAGCGCTGCCTCCACCGTCTGGTCCGACATGTTGAGAATGGCGTGCAGGTCCTCTTCCTCGTCCCCGAGCCCGGCCAGGGTGAAGCCCAGCACCCGGGCCTGTCCGTCGTTCCACTGCGGCTCGTGGAGGCGCGTTCCGTGCCAGGCGATGTCCCGAATGCCGCGTCCGGGGAGCGGCCTGCCCTCGAAAAAGCGGTTGGCGGTGAGGCAGCCGTGACGGCGACGCAGCCCGATCAGCTCTCGGGTGAAACGCAGCATCTCGCGACGCCTCTCCAGCAGAGTCCAATCGAACCAGGAGAGTGCATTGTCCTGGCACCAGGCGTTGTTGTTGCCAGCCTGACTCCGCAGGACCTCGTCGCCGGCCAGCAGCATCGGAACTCCACGAGAGAGCATGAGAATGGCGAGGAAATTCTTTGCCTGACGCTGCCGCAGCGCCGCCACCGCGGGGTCCACCGATTCGCCTTCGATGCCGCAGTTCCAGCTCGCGTTATCGTCGGTCCCGTCGCGGTTGTCCTCCCCGTTGGGCTGGTTGCGCTTCATGCTGTAGCTGACCAGGTCGTGCAGGGTGAAACCGTCATGACAGGTGATGAAGTTGATGCTGTTTTCGGGCAGCCGGTGGTCGCGCGCGTACAGATCGGCGCTTCCGGCAATGCGGGTGGCGACCTCACCGACCAGCCCCGGATCGCCCCGGACGAAGCGGCGGATGACGTCGCGGTACCGGCCATTCCATTCCGCCCAGGCCATTCCGGGGAAGGCACCGACGTGGTAGAGCCCGGCAGCGTCCCAGGCCTCGGCGATCAGAGGCACCCGGGAGAGGATCCGCGATGACTCGATCGCCCAGGGTAATGGCGGATCGGTCATGAGTCCACCGTGCTGGTCGCGAGCGAACACGCTGGCCAGGTCGAAGCGAAACCCGTCCACACCCAGCGCTTCCACCCAGTATTCGAGGGAATGCACCAGGAAAGCACTCACCAGAGGATGGTTGCAGTTCACGGTGTTGCCGCAGCCGGTGTAGTCGCGGAAGCGTCGCCGGTCGCCCGCATCGAGATGGTAGAAGATCTCGTTGGCGAGCCCCTTGAAGCTGATCGTCGGTCCCTGCGCGCCGCCCTCCGCGGTGTGGTTGAAGACGACGTCGAGCAGCACGTTGATGCCCGCACGATGGAAGGCATCGGTGAGGGCGCGGAACTCCCGGTCGGCCCGCGCCGGATCGGTGCAGTAGCGCGGATGGGGGCTGAAGAAGCTGTGGGTGCTGTAGCCCCAGTAGTTGCGCAGCCCCCGCGCAGCCACCGGAGGAGGCACGTCCTGCTCGTCGAAGGCCATCACTGGCAGGAGCTCCACGTGCGTCACGCCCAGGTCGACCAGATAGCGGATCTTCTCGATCAAGCCAGCGAAAGTGCCCGGATGCTCCACCTCGCTCGAGGGATGGCGGGTGAAACCACCGACGTGGAGCTCGTAGATGATCGCCCCCTCCAGCCCAGGGGGATCGACCCGATGATGCTCGGAAAGGAACGGTTCGGTCACGAAGGCACGGACCGAAACGTGTCCACCATCCTCCGGATCGGAGGCCTTTCGCCGGTCCCAGCGGGCGTCGCTCACGGCGCGCGCCCACGGATCGACCAGCACCTTGCGCGGGTTGAAGGCCCGGCCGCTGTGCTGTGTGTCGCTGGGGCCGTCGGCCCGCCAGGCGTAGCAAGTGCGCGCCGGCAACCCTTCGACGAACACGTGCCAGAAGAAGAAGGTTCGATTGCGCTCCGGCGAGAGCTCGATGACCTGGAATGGCTCCGGGCTGTCCGGCTCGGCGTAGAGCAGGAGCTCGAGGCGGGTGGCCTCGCGGCTGAAGACGCAGAAGTTGACGCCCTCGGGCAAAGGGGTGTGGCCGGGTGGGAAACGCGACCCGGGACCGGTTCGATAGATCCCGGCGGCGGCCCGCCCATCACCCATCCGTGATCCTCAGCGGCCGGACGCCCCAGATCTTCTCGCAGTACTCCCGGATCGCCCGGTCGGAGGAGAACTTGCCGGCGCGCGCGGTGTTGAGGATCGACATATGAGTCCAGCGCCCCTGGTCGTTCCAGGCCGCGCTCACTCGTTCCTGGCAGGCCAGGTAGTCGGCGTAGTCGGCCAGCACCAGGAAGGGATCCGACTGGCGCAGATCGTCGATCAGGGGGCGGAACGTTTCCCGGTCGCCCCGGGAGAAAGCTCCGCCGGAGATGAGCCCCAGCGCCTCGCGCAGCTCAGCATTCCCCTCGATTCGGGCCGATGGACGGTAGCCGTCGTGCTTGACCCGCTCCACCTCCTCGGCGGTCAGGCCGAAGAGGAAGAAGTTCTCCGCGCCGACTTCTTGACGGATCTCGACGTTGGCGCCGTCCAGAGTTCCGATGGTGAGCGCCCCGTTCAACATGAACTTCATGTTGCCGGTGCCCGAGGCCTCCTTGCCGGCGGTGGAGATTTGCTCCGATAGATCGCCGGCGGGGTAGATGGCTTGGGCGTTCTTGACAGCGAAGTTGGGGAAGAACACGACCTTCAGACGTCCGCCCACAGCCGGATCGTCGTTCACCACCTCGGCCACGCCGTTGATGAGGCGGATGATGAGCTTCGCCATGCGATAGCCGGGCGCCGCCTTCCCGCCGAAGATGAAGCACCGCGGGGGGATCTCCAGTCCTGGGTTCTGGCGCAGGCGCTGATAGAGCGTGATGATGTGCAGCACGTTCAAGTGCTGGCGCTTGTACTCATGGATGCGCTTGACCTGGATGTCGAAGAGCGCGCCCGGATGGACTGACACGCCGGTTTGCTCGCGAATTCGTTGCGCCAGCGCCTCCTTGTTCTGTCGTTTGATGCGGATCCACTGTTCCTGAAAGGCCGCATCGCCGGCGCGGGCTTCCAGCTCTCTGAGCCGCGACGGATCTGTAATCCAGCCTTCGCCCACGGTTTCGTTCAAGAGCCGAGCCAGCCCCGGGTTGCTCAGCACCACGAAGCGACGTGGGGTGACGCCGTTGGTGACGTTGTGGAAGCGTGTCGGCCAGAGCTCGGCGAAGTCCCGCAGGACCGTCCGTTTGAGAAGCTCCGAATGGAGCGCCGCTACGCCGTTGATGGCGTGACTTCCGACCGTCGCCAGGTTGGCCATCCGCACGCGCTTCTCCCCCGCCTCGTCGATCAACGACAGGCGCGACAGCCGTGCGTCGTCACCTGGGTGCCGTTGCCGGACTTCATCCAGGAAGCGGCGATTGATTTCCTGGATGATCTCCAGCGGACGCGGCAGCACACTCTGGAACAGCGGTAGCCCCCAGGTTTCGAGCGCCTCGGGCATCAGGGTGTGGTTCGTATACGCCAGTGTGCGCTGGGTGATGTCCCAGGCCTGCTCCCACGGCAGCAGCCGCTCGTCGACCAGCAGGCGCATGAGCTCGGCCACCGCGATCGACGGGTGAGTGTCGTTCAGCTGCGCCGCGCACAATTCCGGCAAGCGGGAGATCGGTTCGCCCTTGCGGTCAACCAAGCGGAGAAGGTCCTGCAACGAGCAGGAAACGAAAAAGTATTGCTGGGCCAGGCGCAGGCGCTTGCCGGCCTCCATCTCATCGTTGGGATAGAGGATCTTGGAAAAGGTCTCGGAGAACACCTTTTCCCGAACGGCTCCGTAGTAATCGCCGACGTTGAAGCCTTGGAAATCGAAGGACTCGACCGCCTCGCTCGCCCAAAGCCGAAGGGTATTGCAGGTGTTGACACGGTAGCCGAGCACCGGCGTGTCGTAGGCCACCCCCTTGACCTTGCTTGCCGGGATCCACCGCACGTGGTCACGCCCCTGGGCATCGGTTTCGTGTTTCGTTTGGCCACCCAGATTGACGTAGAAGCTCACCTCCGGCTGCGGGATCTCCCAAGGGTTTCCCTTCTGCAGCCATTTGTCCGTGACCTCGACCTGCCAGCCGTCGCGGATCTCCTGGTCGAAGATGCCAAACTCGTAGCGGATGCCGTATCCGAGCGCAGGCACTTCCAGAGTGGCGAGCGAATCCAGAAAACAGGCCGCCAGCCTTCCGAGCCCCCCGTTGCCGAGGCCCGGTTCTTCTTCCAGCTCCAGCAGGGTGTCGAGGTCCCGACCGAGCGCGTGCATCGCCTCACGTGCGCTCGACTCGATGCCGAGGTTGACCAGGTTGTTCCCGAGCTGCGGGCCGAGCAGGAATTCAGCCGACAGGTAGCAAGCGACCTTCACATCGCGCACAAAATAGGTCCGCGTTGTGTTCACCCAGCGCGCCAGCATCCGATCCCGCACGCTGTAGGCGAGGGCCATGTACCAGTCGTGGGGGCTGGCGATTTCCGGGTACCGTGCCCGCAGACAGGCGAGGTTCTCGAGCACCCCCCGCTGGAGCGCCTCCACCCCCAGTCCGGTGCGGGTCGGTTCGGAAGTCCGGCTGGTCTCGGCGGTCACTTGCGGGGTCATGGCGGCGTCTCCCTCCGCGCTTCAGTACGGCCAGACCCAATTGGTGATCTCCGGACGGTCGGCGCCGTTCTCGCGCGCGTAGCCCAGGTTGAGGATGATCTCGTTCTTCATCTGCTCCTTGAGGTGCGCGGCCTTGGTCAGGGCCGGCACTCGGTCGATGACGTCGATCACCAGGCTGAAGCGGTCTACTTGATTGAGGATGGCCAGCTCGAGCGGGGTGTTGATGTTCCCCTTCTCCTTGTAGCCCCGCACGTGCATGTTCTCGTGGTTGCGGAAGCGGTAGGCGAGCTTGTGGATCAGCCAGGGGTATCCGTGAAAGTTGAAGATCACCGGCTTGTCGACGGTGAAGAGGCTGTCGAACTCGCGCTCGGTCGACCCATGGGGATGTTCGGTAGCCGGCTGCATCTTGAACAGATCGACGACGTTGACGAAGCGTACTTTGAGATCGGGCAAATGCTCGCGGAGGATCGCAACCGCGGCGAGTGCCTCCTGGGTGGCCACGTCGCCGCACGAAGCCAGGACCACGTCGGGCTCTTCGCCCTGGTCGTTGCTCGCCCGGGCCAAGATGCCGATGCCCTTGGTGCAGTGCACGATCGCTTCGTCGATGGCGGTGAACTGCAGATGCTTCTGTTTGTCGGCCACGATCACGTTGATGTAGTCGGTCGATCGCAGGCAATGGTCGGCCACGGCGAGCAGGGTGTTGGCGTCCGGCGGAAGGTAGACGCGGGTCACGCTGGGGCTCTTGTTGGTCACCAGGTCGATGAAGCCGGGATCCTGGTGCGAGAAGCCGTTGTGGTCCTGCCGCCAGACCGTCGATGAAAGGAGGATGTTCTGCGACGAGACCGGGGCCCGCCACGGCACGTGGTTCTTGCAGATGTCCAACCATTTGGCGTGCTGGTTGAACATCGAATCCACCACGTGGGCGAAGGCCTCGTAGGTGTGGAAGAAACCGTGACGACCGGTCAACAGGTATCCTTCCAGCCAGCCGATCAAGGTGTGCTCGGAGAGCATCTCCATCACCCGTCCGTCCCGAGCCAGCTCTCCGCCGTCGGCATCCTCCGGTAGATAGTCCGCCATCCACGTCTTCTTGCTGGCCTCGTAGAGCGCCGGAGCCGGTTGGAAGCGGTCTCGTCCGGACCGAAGACCCGAAAGTTCGACGGGTTTTCGCGCAGCACATCGCGCAAAAATTCACCGAGGGGCCTGGTGTTCTCGTAAAGCATCTTGCCGCTCTGGGCCACGTCGACCGCGTACTTGCGGAAGTCTGGAAGCTTCAGGTCCTTACGCAGCAACCCACCGTTGGAATGCGGGTTGGCACTCATGCGCCGGTGGGCCAGGGGCGCCAGCGCTTTCAGCTCCGGCTTCAGACGACCGTCGGCACCGAACAGCTCGCCGGGCTCGTAGCTTCGCAGCCACCCTTCGAGAAGTTTCAGATTGGCGGGATTGTTTTCCACGTCCGAGAGCGGCACCTGGTGGGAGCGCCACGAGCCCTCGGTCTTGTGGCCGCCGATCTCCTTGGGCCCGGTCCAGCCCTTGGGGGCGCGGAGGACGATCATCGGCCAACGGGGACGCTGGGGCTCGCCGGTTTCGCGTGCTTGCTTCCAGAAGGAGCGGATCTCCCCGATGGCCTCATCGAGCGCGGCAGCCATCTTCTGGTGCATCTCGCTCCGCTGGTCGCCCTCGACGAAGTAGGGCTTGTACCCGTAGCCCACCAGCAGCGCCTCCAGCTCGCCGTGGCTGATCCGTGCCAGGACGGTCGGATTGGCGATCTTGTATCCGTTGAGGTTGAGGATCGGCAGCACCGCCCCGTCGCGAGAGGGATTGATGAACTTGTTGGAATGCCAGGCGGTGGCGAGCGGCCCGGTCTCCGCCTCCCCGTCGCCCACCACGCAGGCGACGATGAGGTTGGGGTTGTCGAGCGCCGCACCGTAGGCGTGGGAAAGGCTGTAACCGAGCTCGCCCCCCTCGTGGATCGACCCCGGAGTCTCGGGCGTCACGTGGGAGCCGATGTGGCCGGGGAAGGAGAACTGCTTGAAGAACTTCTGCAGCCCCTCCCGGTCTTCGCTCTTGTCCGGGTAGACCTCGGAGTAGGTGCCTTCGAGGTAAGTCGGGCCCAGCACCCCCGGGGCGCCGTGACCGGGCCCGGCGATGAAAATCATGTCCAGCTCATCGCGCTTGATGACGCGGTTGAGATGCGCCCAGATGAACGACAGGGCCGGGCTTGCTCCCCAGTGACCAAGCAGCCGGTGCTTGATGTGCTCGGGCTTGAGGGGCTCCTCCAGGAGCGGGTTGTCCCGGAGGTAAATCATGCCCACCGCCAGGTAGTTGGCCGCGCGCCACCAGGCATCGATGAGACGCAGCTCTTCGCTGGTGAGAGGATTCCGCGGCGACCCGCGTGAAGCTCCGGTGTTGCTCATGTGAAGCCCTCCTCCAGAAAAAAAACTGCTCGTCGTCCAGGTGTCGGCAGAGCTGGGGCGGCACCGGCCAGGTAGCGCTCATCACCACCGGCCGTTGGCCGACGGCTCCGGCCTCTACACGAGGCCGGGCGAGCAAAACACTCGCGTCCTGGTGCCCAGAGCCACCTCACGGTCGTGGAGCTTGCCCCTCTGCCAAGGGGGACCGGAATACGACCATGGTCGGATGCCCTCCCCGCCACGGCCTCGTCACTTTGCCATGAGCACCGTCTTGACCAGGAGGCGTTGCCCACTGCATCCCAGGAGCAGCTGGGCACCTTCCTTCGCTCGCTCTAGGTCACCTCGCGAGCCAGGCCTCATCGGCGTTGAAGTCGTAGGGGCGCCTGGTCGCGGTGCTCCGCCACCAGCGCCAAAGGACGTCGGAGACCAGAGCCCCGCTCGGCCGAGCGAAGCTCCGGTCCGACCCTCGCTGACCCCCGATCAGACGGTCGGTCTTCCGCGTCCGAAGATCAGCGACAGCACCGCCAGGACCAGGAAGAGGAAGAACAGAATCTTAGCGATGCCGGCCGCGCCGGCGGCGAGGCCACCGAAGCCAAACACCGCGGCCAGGATGGCGATGACGAAGAAGACAGCAGCCCAGTAGAGCATTCCAACAATCCCCTTTCGCGGGTTGACTGCTCCTGAAGCTGAGTCGCTTCGCTCGACCCGGGAAGCCGCCACCGTTCAACTGCGGACGAAGGCCTAGGCAGCTCAGCGAGCGGCCGCTGGCCCGGCGCCCTTGGGTGGAGCGATCGGCTGCACCCGGTCTCCATCCGACAGCTCGGCGCTCGGATTGAGCACCACCCGCTCACCCCCTTGCAGACCGGTGAGGATCTGGACCCGCCGGCCGTCGTCATTGCCGGGCTGGACCGGCACCAGCTTCACCCGCTCGTCCGGTCCGAGAGTGGCAACGAAGAGGGCACCCCCCCGCCAGGCCAGCGCGTCGCCGGGAACCAGAGGCGTCCGGCGGCCTGCGAAGTGAAGCTGCACGTTGACGTAGCTGCCGGTGTAGAGCCGCACCGGCTGATTGGGGACGTCCACCTCGACCAGCATGGTCCGGGTCCGCGCGTCGATGCCTTGCGCGGTGCGGGTCACCTTGGCCTCGATGGGATGCCCCGGGTCGTCGGGCGTGGTGATGGTCACCGGCGTGCCGGGACCGGTGTCGGACGCGTCATCCTGACTGACGTAGACCTGCACTCGAACCGTGCGCAGGTCGGCGATGTCGAAGAGCGGTTGCACGTTCTGGTTGGAGGCTGTCCCGGCCGCCACCAGCGCGCCCGCATCGACGTAACGGGCGGTGACCACGCCATCGAAAGGCGCGCGGACCCGCTCGTAGGCCTGGGTCGCCAGCAAGCCCTGCAGCGTGGCCTGGGCCACCGAGAGCGCCGCCTCCGCGTTGTCCAGGTCCTGCTGGGCGACGAAACCCTGCGGGCGCAGCTTGCGGAGTCGTTCCGCCTGGAACTGCTTGTACTTGAGGTCAGCCCGGGCGCCCAGTACGGCCTGGTCCGTTTCCGGCGACTCGAGCCGGGCCAGCAGATCGCCCTTCTTGACCGCCGTTCCCTTGTCGACCCGGACCTCGCGGACGTACCCGGCGACCTTGGAGTAGAGCGTGGACTGGGCCCAGGCCCGAACCTCGGCGGGGAGAGCCAGGGTTCGGTTGGCAGGCGAGACCTCCACTTGCACCACTCGGACCTGAGGGCCCTTATCCAGGGTGACGGCGCGCTCCGTTCGCTCGCGGGCTTCCGCGCTTCGCCGCGACAGCGCCAGGCCCACCACCCCCGCCACGGCCAGGAGCAACAGGAGCACCGTCCCCAGCGTGAGCGCCCGGGGCCGGCGCGGCTGCACGACGGTCTGAGCGGCATCGTTCATGCCAAGGCTCCTGGGTTCGCTCCCTTGCTCTCCTCCAGGAAGCGTTCATCCAGACGGTGGGCGGACGGCTCCTTGCGTCGAAGCACCGTGTACATGACCGGGACGACGAGAAGGGTAACGAAGGTGGCCACCAAAAGCCCGCCAATCACGGCGCGGCCGAGCGGGGCGTTCTGCTCGCCGCCCTCGCCGAGGGCCAGGGCCATGGGGAGCATTCCCAGGACCATCGCCAGCGCGGTCATCAACACCGGCCGCAAGCGGGTCTGCCCTGCCTCCAGCGCCGCCTCCAGGGCGCTCATCTTTCGCGCCCCCCGGATCTCGTTGGCGTAGCTGACCAGCAGGATGCTGTTCGAGACGGCGATCCCCACCGCCATGATCGCGCCCATGAAGGACTCGACGTTCAGGGTGGTGCCAGTGACGGCCAGCATCCACAGGATCCCCACCATGGCCCCCGGCACCGCCCCCAGGATGATCAGGGGGTCCAGGAACGACTGGAAGAGCACCACCATCAACAGATAGACGAGAACGACTGCCAGGATCAGCCCCACCCCCAGAGAGCCGAAGGAGGTGCGCATGCTCTCGATCTGCCCGCGGATGGTGATCTTCATGTTGGGCGGGAGGTTCTTGAGCTCCTTGATGGCCCGCTGGATCTCGTTGGCCACCGAGCCGAGATCCCGGCCCTCCGCCGCCGCCTGAACGTTGATGACCCGCTGAATGGTGGCGTGGTTGACCGATCCCAGCGTCTTGGACGGAGTGAGCTGGGCGAAGCTTCCCAGATAGAGGCTGCTGGAGTTTGCCGCAGAGTCGGTCAGGGTCCGGGTCGGCGTCTGCCTCAGGGGCTGCACGCCCGATGTCATCGGCGTGGTGAGCAGATCGTTGGCGCTCTGCATGCGGGGGAGCGGAGTCTGCACCGCCACGATGTAGTTCACGTTGTTCTGCGGGCTCAGCCAGAAGTTGGGATTGACCAGGGAGCTGCTACTCAACGAGGTGAGGAGGTTGTTGGCCACGTCTCGCTGGGAGAGGCCCACCTGGGCGGCTCGCAACCGATCCACGTCCAGAAACAGAGCCGGGTAGTCGAGAACCTGGGGGATGCGGACGTCCACCACTCCGGGGATGCGGCGCAACTTGACCGCCAGCTGGCGCCCCACGTCGTAGCCCTTGTTCAGGTCTGGGAATTCGATCTGCACGTCGATGGGCGCTGGTAAACCGAAGTTCAGCACCTGGCTGACGATGTCCGCCGGCTGGAAGTACAGGCTGCTCCCCGGGAAGTCCCGGGGCAGCTCCTGACGAATGCGCCGCATGTACTCCTCGGTCGGCCGGTGGTTCGGTTTCAGCGAAATGAGGATGTCGGCATCCATCGCGGCGATGTTGTCGCTGGAGACGAAGGCCAGGTTGTAGAAGATCGGCACTCCGATGTTGTCGTTGAGCGCCTGCAGCTCGTTGGGCGGAATGATCTGCCGGATCTTCCGCTCCGCCTCGAGGACCAATCGCTCGGTATCGGTGATTCGCGTGCCGTTGGGCGCCCGGAAGTGCAGCCGCATCTGCCCGGAGTCCACCGAGGGGAAGAAATCCAAGCCAATGATGGGCGGTAAAGTGAAGGAGACCAGCACCAGAAGCAGGGTCGCTCCCAGAACCCAGGGGCGGTGGTGCAGCAGAGTCTCCAGCGCCCGGCCGTAGGCGGCGCGGAAACGGTCGAACCCGGCGTCACGCCAGCGGTTGAACCGGGCAAATGGCCCCTCCGCCTCCTCGGCGGCGTGGTGCGCGCCTCCCTCCAGAAGCCGCATCAGCGCCGGCACCAGCGTCCGGCTCAGGACGTAGGAGGCGAGCATGGCGAAGACCACGGCCACCGCCAGCGGGGTGAAGAGAAAGCGCGCCGGGCCCTCCAGGAGGACCACCGGGAAGAAGACGATGCAGATGGTCAGGGTGGCCGCCAAGGCGGGCGTGGCCACCTCGTTGGCGCCGTCGAGGATGGCGACGGTCAGACCCTTTCCGCCGGCGCGGTTGCGGTGGATGCTCTCCACGGCCACCGTCGCATCGTCGACCAGCATGCCGATGGCCAGGGCCAGACCCCCCAGGGTCATGATGTTGAAGGTGTTGCCGGTCAAGAAGAGGGCGACCACGCCGACCAGGATGGCCAGGGGGATGGAGCTGGAGACGATGAGAACGCTCCGGAAGCTCCCCAGGAAAAAGAGGATCATCAACGAGACCAGGACGGAGCTGATGATCGCCTCGTGAAGCACGTTCCGGAGCGCCGCGCGGACGAAGATCGACTGGTCGAAGTCGAGCTTGAGCTCGATACCCTCCGGCGCGGCGGCCTGGATCGAGGGGAGTAGCGCTTTGACGCCGTCGACCACCGCCAGGGTGCTGGCATTGGAGTGCTTCAGCACCACCAGGTAGGTGGCCCTCTTCCCGTCGATGTGGACGATGTTGTTCTGGATCGCGAAACCGTCACGAACCCTGGCCACGTCCCGCAGCAGGACCGGAGCCCCGTTCACCACCTTGACCGGGAGGGCGTTGAACTGGTCCGCGGTCGTGGGGCTCGAGTTGAGGGTGACGTTGTACTCGGTGCCCCCGATCTGCGCGGTGCCGGCAGGAACGATCACATTGGATTGCAGAAGGGACTGCACTACGTCCTGAGGACTGAGGCCTTTTGCGGCGGTGGCCACCGGGTCGACGTCCACCATGATCTGCCGAAACTTCCCTCCGTAGGGGGCGGGCATCGAGGTTCCGGGAACGGTGAAGAGCCGAACCCGGAGGAAGTTGAGCCCGTAATCGAACAACTGCTGCTCACTCGCCGTGCCGCTGGTGGTCACCTGGGCCACCGGAACATTGCCGGCGTTGAAGCGCAGGATGGTCGGCGGCTGGATGCCCGGCGGCATGAGCCGGCTGGCGGTCTGCGAGACGGAGGTGATCTGGGCGATGGCCGTGCCCAGGTCGGCCTCGCCCTCGAAATACAGCTTGATGATGCCGGTCCCGGTGATCGACTGGGACTCCATGTGGCTGATGCCGTCGACCGTGGTGGAGTAGGCGCGCTCGCTGATGAGCACGATTCGGCGCTCCATGTCCTCGGCCGAGAGGCCCGGGTAGTTCCAGACCACGATGACGACCGGGATGTCGATGGAGGGGAAGATGTCGGTGCGCATCCGCCCGGCGGTCAGCACCCCGGCGATGAAGATGAGCGCCGAGAAGACGGCCACGGTGTAGGGGCGGCGGAGCGCCAGCCGGACGATCCACATGGGGTCGGAGGCTCCGAATCGGGAACGGGTTCGCGGCGGCTTGTACTAACGGCGAGGCAAATCCGAACCAGCACAGACGGATGCCCATGATGCGAGTCGCGCACGGCCTTCGGCCAGCCGCCGGATCGTCCGGTAGACAACGGGCGAGCTGTCCTTGCTGACCCGGGCGAAAAGGTCAGGCATTCCCCTCGATTTCGCTCGTTCTGCCCCCGAAGGCGGCGAGGCTGATCCCCCCGCGGACCGTGCGCAGATCGCTCGGGGCGTTTCCCGTCCGGCAACCGCGTCGCGCAAATCGCCCCCAACGTTCGGACGTCCCAGGTGTCCAGGGGCCGGTAACCCATGGACCTTTCGCAGGAAAAACGTGCAGCCCGCCGACGTCTGGAGCATGAGGGAACGGTGCCATCCCGCACCCGTCTCGTCCCCGTTCTCATCGTCGTTGTCATCGCCGCTGGACCGGCCCTGGCGCAACCAACCGGTAACCCGCCGACCCCGGCCCAGCCCACTCAAACCAAGAGCGGAGCGCAGTCCGCGGGCCCAACGGCGTCGGGACCGGCGCCCTCGGCCCCGCAGGCTTCCGACGTTCCACGCGTGCTCCACCTGGAGGAGGCGGTCCAGATCGGGCTGCGCCAGCAGCCCCTCCTCCTCGAAGCGCAGGCCAACGCCGGGGCTGCCGAGGGGCGGGTCACCCAGGCCCGTTCGCCGCTGCTTCCCCAGATCACCGGAATCGCCTCCTACCAGCGCATTCACAACTCCTCTGGCACCTTCGGTGGCACGACGGGGGGAACCGGCACCGGGACCGCCCGACCCGGCACCTTCAACAGCTTCCAGTTCGGGGTGACCGGCAACCAGCTGCTCTGGGACTTCGGCCAGACCTGGAAGGCCTGGAAGGCGGCCGAGAAGACGCTGGCCTCCTTCCGCGAGACCACCCAGGCCACGATCCTCAGTGTCACGCTGAACGTCCGGACCTTCTACTTCCAGGCTCGAGCCACGCGGGACCTGGTCCGGGTCGGGCAGGAGACGCTCGACAACCAGATCAAGCACCTGCAGCAGGTAGAAGGCTTCGTACGCGTGGGGACTCAGCCGGAGATCGCCCTGGCGCAGGCGAGGACCAACGTGGCCAATGCCCGGGTCCAGCTCATCACCGCCCAGAACGCCGACCGGATCGCCAAGGCGCAGCTCAACCAGGCAATGGGCGTCCCCGAGGGCACCGACTACGAGATCGGGGACGACGAGCTCCCGGAGATCCCAGGAGAGAGCGGTCCGATCGCACCCCTCTTCGACATCGCCCTCGGCTCCCGGCCGGAGCTCGCCTCGCTGGAGTACGCCCGCCAGTCTCGCGAAGATCTCCTCGCCAGCGCCCGGGGCGGCTGGGGTCCCACCCTCAGCTTCAGCGGGGGCTACGCCAAGACCGGAACCGACATCAGTGCGCTCGGGGATACCTGGAACTTTGGATTCTTTCTCAACTGGCCACTGTTCCAGGGGGGCCTCACGGTTGGCCGGGTGTACGAGGCGGAGCAGAATCTCAAGTCGGCGGCTGCCGCCCTCACGGTGGAGCAGCTCCAGGTCAGGTTCGACGTGGACCAGGCGCAGGCGACCATCATCGGCAACCGGGAGTCGGTGGTGGCCGCGCAGGACGCTCTGGTCAACGCCAGGGAACAGCTGCGACTGGCCGAGGGGCGCTATCAGGCGGGGATCGGAAACATCATCGAGCTGAGCGATGCCCAGGTGGCGGCGACCAGTGCCGCCGCGCAACTGGTCCAGGCGCAGTTCAACCTCTCCTCCGCGCGGGCCCGGCTGATCGCGGCCCTGGGGCGCCAGCAATGACCATCCCTTCGGCCAAGAGGGCTCCCTCCGAGCACCCCTCGGTCGAGACTGGCGCACCCGAGGTCCATCCCCCGGTGCGCGGCGGTTTTCTCCGCCGGCGGCGGTGGTGGATCGCCGGCCTGGTTGCGCTCGGCTTGCTGGTCCTGGTGGTGGCGCGGCGGAGCGAGAAGCAACCCGCTCAGGGGGCCGGGGCGGCGCAGAACCGGGTCGTTCCGGTGGGGGTGGGCTCGGTGGAGCAGCGCGACGTGCCCATCTGGCTGGAGGGGCTAGGCAACGTCACCTCGCTGGCCACCGTCACCATTCGCGCGCGAGTCAGCGGGCAGATCGTGGCTGTCAATTTCCAGGAAGGGGCCCGGGTGAAAAAGGGGGAGGTCCTGGTCCAGGTCGATCCGCGACCCTTCCGTATCGCCCTGGAGCAGGCCCAGGCCACGCTGCAGAAGGACCAGGCCAATTTGAAATACGCCCGACTCGACCTGGAACGCTTCACCTCACTGGTCGGACAGAAGCTCATCGCCCAGCAGCAGGTGGACCAGCAGCAGTCGACGGTGGATCAGCTGATGGCCACGCTTTCACTCGACAAGGCGGCGGTCGACAACGCCCGGCTCAACCTCCAGTTCACCGGCGTCACCTCGCCCATCGACGGTCTGGCCGGGGTCCGTCAGGTGGACGTGGGGAATCTGGTGACCTCGACCGACGCCAACGGGATCGTCATCCTCACCCAGATGGATCCCATCGCGGTCGTCTTCACCCTCCCCCAGGACAACCTGGCGGCGGTGGGCGAGGCCTTCGCCAAGGGACCGCTCTCGGTGGAGGCCTGGGACCGGGCAGGGCTGGTCAAGCTGGGAGTGGGCCGCCTCACGGTCATCGACAACCAGATCAACGCCGCCACCGCCACCATGCGGCTGAAGGCAGAGTATCCCAACCCGGATCTTCGGCTGTGGCCGGCCCAGTTCGTCAAGGCCCGGTTGCTACTCCAGACGCGGAGCGGAGCCATGGTGGTTCCGACCCCGGCCATCCAGCGCGGGCCTAATGGGACATTTGTATACGTAGTCAACCGCGATAACACGGTGGCGGTGCGAAATGTCTCGCTCGACCTGATCCAGGGCTCGCTGGCGCTCATCACCCAGGGCTTGCAGGTGGGGGAGAAGGTCGTCACCGACGGCCAGAATCAGCTCCGGCCGGGGGCCAAGGTGGATCCTCGGCCGATGACGGCGCCGTCCCAACCGCCGCAGTCCCAGGCAGCCGCCCCGACACCCCCGTCGGCCCCTGCCATCCCGGTTGCGCCCGTCGAACGACCCGCCCCCCCGGTCTCGCCCGGGCAACAACAAGGGCCCCGCGAGGCGCGCGGGCGGTGAGCATCAGCCAGCCGTTCATTCAGCGCCCCGTGGGGACCACGCTCCTCACGGTGGGGCTGACCCTGGCCGGGGTGGTCGCTTTCCGGCAGCTGCCCATCTCCGCCCTGCCCCAGGTGGACTACCCGACCATCGTGGTGTCGACCACCTTTCCAGGTGCCTCGGCGGATACCATGGCCTCCAGCGTCACCGCCCCGCTGGAGCGCCAGTTCGGCCAGATTCCCTCGCTGGCCCTGCTGACCAGCGTGAGCAGCGCCGCCAACTCGCAGATCACCGTGCAGTTCACGCTGGACCGGAACATCGACGCCGCTCAGCAGGACGTCCAGGCGGCCATCAATGCCGCCTCCAACGTGCTCCCGGCGAACCTCCCCAGTCCGCCCACCTACAGCAAGAGCAACCCGGCCGACGTCCCCATCCTGACCCTGGCCATCACCTCGGACACGCTTCCCCTGCCGAAGGTCAATGACTACGCCGACAGCATCCTGGCGCAGAAGATCAGCCAGGTCTCCGGCGTGGGGCTGGTGACGCTGGGCGGAGCGCAGAAGCCGGCGGTGCGGGTCCGGGTCGATCCCGGGGCGCTGGCCGGTACCGGCCTGACCCTGGAGGACGTCCGGAGTGCGCTGATGGCGGCGAACATCAACGCCCCCAAGGGGACCCTGGACACTCCGCGCCAGGAATACACCCTGGCCACCGACGATCAGCTCTCCAACGCGGAGTCCTTCGCTCCCATCCTCCTGGCCTACAAGAACGGCTCGCCCCTGCGGTTGCAGGACGTGGCTCGCCCGATCGACGGAGTGGAGAACGCGCAGCTGGCCGGTTGGGCCAACGACCAGCGAGCCATCATCCTCAACGTCCAGCGGCAGCCGGGAGCCAACGTCATCGCGGTGGCTGACCGGGTGAAGGCGCTCTTGCCGCAGCTGGAGGCCAACCTTCCCCAGGGCCTCCACGTCTCCATCCTCAGCGATCGGACCGAGACGGTGCGAGCCAGCGTGAAGGATGTGGAGTTCACCCTGGTCCTCACCATCGGGTTGGTGGTGCTGGTGATGTTCGTCTTCCTCCGCAACCTCCGGGCCACCAGCATCCCCAGCGTGACGGTGCCCCTGAGCCTGGTGGGGACCTTCGGCTGCATGTACCTGCTCGGATACAGCCTCAACAATCTCTCGCTGATGGCGTTGACCATCTCGACCGGCTTCGTGGTCGATGACGCCATCGTCATGATCGAGAACATCAGCCGCTACATCGAGGAGGGCGAGCCTCCCTTCCAGGCGGCCATCAAGGGCGCCGGGCAGATCGGCTTCACCATCGTCTCCCTCACCGTGTCGCTGGTGGCAGTGCTGGTCCCGCTGCTGTTCATGACCGGGCTCATCGGACGGCTCTTCCGGGAGTTCGCGGTGACGCTGGCCCTGGCCATCGGGGTCTCGGCGCTCCTCTCCCTGACGCTGACCCCGATGATGTGCGCCTGGATTCTGAAGCCGGAGCCGCCGGCGGACCAGCGAGGCCGCTTTTACGCCTGGAGCGAGCGGACCTTCGAGCGGATCATCGCTGCCTACGGGCGCGGAGTGGACTGGGTGCTGCTTCACCAGCCACTCACCCTGGCCATCACCATCGGGACCTTCCTGCTCACCCTGATCCTGGCGCTGGCCATTCCCAAGGGCTTCTTCCCGGTGCAGGACACCGGGCTACTGACCGGGGTGACCGAGGCTGGGCCGGACGTCAGCTTCGAGCGGATGTCCCAGCTCCAGCAGCGGGCCGTCGATCTGATCCGGCAAGAGCCCGAGGTGACTGCAGTGGCCTCCTTCATCGGCGCGGACGGGACCAATCCCACCACCAACAGCGGGCGGCTCTCGGTGTCTCTCAAGCCGCGCGACGAGCGGAAGGCCACCGCGACCCAGATCATCGCCCGGCTCCAGTCCAAGCTGGCCGGCCTGGAAGGCATCTCGGTGTACCTCCAGGCCGTCCAGGATTTGCAGATCGAGACACGGGCCAGCCGCACGCCCTATCAGTTCACCCTCGAGGACGCGGATCCCGCCGAGCTTGCGGAATGGGCGCCCAGGCTGCTGGACAAGCTCCGCCGCACTCCCGAGCTGAAGAGCGTGGCCACCGACCAGCTCGGCCACGGCCCGGTGACGCTCTTGAACATCGACCGGGACACGGCCTCTCGCCTGGGGATCTCCACCCAGGCCATCGACGACACGCTCTACGATGCCTTCGGCCAGCGGCAGGTTTCGATCATCTTCACCCAGCTCAACCTCTACCGGGTCATCCTGGAAGTGGATTCCGACCTGGCCAGGGGAACGGGCGGCCTGGACCAGATCTACGTCCGGAACGCCTCGGGAAGTCCGGTGCGGCTATCGGCGGTGGTGAACCGGGTCGACACCACCGCGCCCCTGACCGTCAACCACCAGGGACAGTTCCCCTCGGTGACACTCTCCTTCGACGCCGCGTCCGGTTACTCGCTGGGCGCGGCGGTGAAGGCCATCCGCCGGGCCACCGACGAGGTGGGAATGCCCCGCGGCATCAACACCGGCTTCCAGGGTACGGCGCAGGAGTTCCGGGACAGCCTGGCCAGCGAACCCCTCCTGGTGCTGGCGGCGCTGATCACCGTCTACATCGTCCTGGGAGTCCTCTACGAGAGCTACATCCACCCGGTCACCATTCTCTCCTCCTTGCCTTCCGCCGGGGTCGGGGCGCTGCTCGCCCTGATGGTGAGCGGGATGGAGTTCGACGTCATCTCCCTGATTGGCATCGTGCTGCTGATCGGCATCGTGAAGAAGAACGCCATCATGATGATCGACTTCGCTCTGGAGGCGGAGCGAGAGGAGGGACTCACTCCAGCCGAGTCGATCAAGAAGGCCTGCCTGCTGCGCTTCCGGCCCATCATGATGACCACCTTCGCCGCGCTGCTGGGCGGATTACCTCTGGCGCTGGGGAGCGGAACCGGGAGCGAGCTCCGCCGGCCGCTGGGAGTGAGCATCGTGGGTGGGCTGCTGATCAGCCAGGTGCTCACCCTCTACACGACTCCGGTCATCTACCTGTACATGGAGCGCTTCGGTCGATGGGTGGCGAGTCGGCGCCGGAAGGCTCGACCCGCGCCGGAGGGAGCGCCGGGATGAGCATCTCGGAGCCATTCATCCGCCGGCCCATCGGCACCACGCTGCTCGCCGCGGCGGTGCTCCTCGCGGGCGCAGCGGCCTATAGCCAGCTGCCGGTCTCGCCGCTGCCCCGGGTGGATCTGCCCACCATCTCGGTCAATGCCTCCCTCCCGGGAGCGAGCCCGGAGACCATGTCCTCCTCGGTGGCCACTCCCCTGGAGCGGAGATTCGGTCGCATCGCCGGGCTGACCGACATGACCTCCACCAGCTCGCTGGGGAACACCTCGATCACCCTCCAGTTCGCCCTCGACCGAGACGTGGACGCGGCCGGGCGCGACGTGCAGGCGGCCATCAATGCCGCAGCGGCCGACCTTCCCACCAACCTGCCCTTCCGACCCAATTACCGGAAGGTCAACCCCAGCGACACGCCGATCATCATCCTGGCGTTGACTTCGCAGACGCTGCGTCTCCCCCAGGTGTTCGACGCCGCCGACACCGTCCTGGCCCAGAAGATCTCCCAGGTGGAAGGCGTGGGGCAGGTCTTCGTGGGGGGCGGGCAGCAGCCGGCGGTGCGGGTGCAGGTCGACCCCGAGGCGCTGGCCGGGGTGAACTTGACGCTGGAGGACGTCCGCTCGGCCCTCACCAGCGCCTCGGTGAACCAGCCCAAAGGCGGCCTCAGCGGTGAGATGCAGAGCACGACCCTGGCCACCGACGACCAGCTGCTGCGCGCGGCCCAGTACCAGGATCTCATCCTCGCCCAGAACGGGAACGCCACGGTCAAGCTGACCGACGTCGCCCGGGTGCTGGACGACGTACAGAACAGCCGGGTGGCCGGCTGGACCGACCAGGTTCGCTCGGTGATCATCGTCGTCCGCCGCCAGCCGGGGGCGAACATCATCGAGACGGTGGAGCGCATCAAGGCGCTGCTTCCGTCGCTCTCCGCCTCGGTCTCCCCGGCCATCAACATCCAGATCGCCTCCGACCGCACCCAGACCATCCGGGCGTCGGTCCGGGACGTGGAGAAGACCCTGGTGATCAGCATCGTCCTGGTGGTGCTGGTGGTCTTTCTCTTCCTCCGTTCGGCGCGGGCCACGGCCATCCCCAGCGTGGCCATGCCGCTCTCGCTGCTGGGGACGTTCGCGGTGATGTGGCTGCTGGGCTACAGCATCAACAACCTGTCGTTGATGGCGCTCACCATCTCCACCGGCTTCGTGGTGGACGACGCCATCGTGGTCACCGAGAACATCACCCGCTACATCGAGGCGGGGATGAAACCGTTCGAGGCCGCCCTCCGAGGGGCGCGGGAGATCGGGTTCACCATCGTTTCCATCACCGTCTCCTTGCTGGCGGTGTTCATTCCGATTCTCTTGATGGGTGGCATCGTCGGCCGGCTCTTCCGGGAGTTCGCAGTCACCCTGGCGGTGGCCATCGTCGTCTCGGCGATTGTCTCCCTGACCCTCACCCCCATGATGGCCTCCCGGCTGCTGGTCGCCCAGCAGGAGAAGCCTCACGGGCGGCTCTACCAGTGGTCGGAGCGGATCTTCCGGGGCCTGTTGCGTGGTTATGACCGGGGGCTGCGGGCCGTTCTCTCCCACGAATGGATGATGCTGGGGGTGGTCCTGGGAGCGGTGGCCCTCAGCGTCTTCCTCTTCATCCGGAACCCCAAGGGGCTGTTCCCGCAGCAGGACAACGGGCTCATCACCGGGTTCAGCGAGGCACCCCAGGACGTGAGCTACCGCTCGATGCGCCAGCGGCAAATGGCCGTCAACGAGGTCCTTGGCCAGGATCCGGACATCGACAGCGTGGTGTCCTTCATCGGAGGGCCGGCCGGCAGCGCGACCAACACCGGGACGGTCATCATCAGCCTCAAGCCCAAGCCTCCCCGCCGCCTCAGCGCCGATCAGATCATCAACCGCCTCCGGCCCAAGCTGGCCCGGGTAGAGGGCATCAACCTCTTCTTGCAAGCGGCCCAGGACGTCCGGGTGGGGGGGCGGCTCTCCCGGACGCAGTACCAGTACACGCTCCAGGACGCCGACCTCACCGAGCTCAATACCTGGGCGCCGCGGGTCCTGGACCGTCTGAAGCGGCTCCCCGAGCTCACCGACGTGGCTTCCGATCAGCAGTCCGCCGGGCTGGAGCTGCGGCTCTCCATCGACCGTGACAGCGCCTCACGCCTCGGCGTCTCGCCCCGGGACATCGACAACGTCATCTATGACGCCTTCGGGCAGCGACAGATCTCGGTCACCTACGGGGTGGCCAACCAGTACCGGGTGGTGATGGAAGTCACTCCCGCCTACCTGAGCGACGAGGAGGCGCTGAGGAAGCTCTACGTCCGTTCCACCTCGGGCGGACTGGTTCCGCTCAACGCGGTGACGACCATGTCCCGGGGCAACGTCTCCACCTCCATCAACCACCAGGGCCAGTTTCCATCGGTCACCCTGTCCTTCAACCTGGCTCCCGAGAAGTCTCTCAGCGACGCGGTACGGGCGATCGAGGATGCCAAGCGCGAAATCGGATTGCCCAGCAGCGTGAGCGGCGGATTCCAGGGCACGGCCCAGGCCTTCCAGCAATCGCTGTCGAGTCAGCCGTTGCTGATCATCCTGGCCCTGCTGGCCGTCTACATCGTCCTGGGCGTCCTCTACGAGAGCTACATCCACCCCTTGACGATTCTTTCGACCTTGCCCACCGCCGGGGTCGGGGCGTTCCTGGCCCTGCAGCTCACCGGCACCGACCTGAGCATCGTCGCATTGATCGGAATCATCCTGCTCATCGGAATCGTCAAGAAGAATGCGATCATGCTGGTCGATTTCGCAATCGAGGCCGAGCGGAGCGAGGGGCTCTCCTCGCGCGAAGCAGTCCTGAAGGCCGCGGAGCTCCGCTTCCGGCCCATCGTGATGACCACGATGGCCGCTCTTTTCGGGGCCTTGCCGCTGGTCCTGGGGTCGGGCCTGGGCTCCGAGCTCCGGCGCCCGCTGGGCATCAGCGTCGTGGGCGGGCTGATTCTTTCGCAGCTGCTCACCCTCTACACCACCCCGGTCATCTACCTGTTCCTGGATCGCTTCTCCCGCTGGCGGCGCAGGCGACCAGTCCCCTCCGGCGTCCTGCCGGTGACCGCTCCCTGAGCCCGATCGGCCCGCCGAAGGCGGCTCAGCAGCGTGCCCTGGGTGTTCGGGTGCTGAGCCCGATCGGCCCGCCGAAGGCGGCTCATCAGCGTGCCCTGGGTGTTCGGGTGCTGAGCCCGATCGGCCCGCCGAAGGCGGCCCATCAGCGTGCCCTGGGTGTTCGGGTGCTGAGCCCGATCGACCCGCCGAAGGCGGCTCATCAGCGTGCCCTGGGTGTTCGGGTGCTGAGCCCGATCGGCCCGCCGAAGGCGGCTCATCAGCGTGCCCTGGGTGTTCGGGGGCTGAGCCCGATCGACCCGCCGAAGGCGGCTCAGCAGCGTGCCCTGGGTGTTCGGGGGCTAACTCGAGGGGTTCCGGGGCTTCTCCCGACCACCGCCGGCTGAACAGCACTGGCGGGCTGGCTTCTCCCCGGTTAGGGCCTCGGGCAGAGTCCGCTTCCGTCATGGCCGAATTCATCATCGAACGACGCGCGCAGACGCTCCCCCAGCTCACCGAGGCCCAGATCGCCCGGGTAGAGCACTTTGGCCGGCGCCGGCCGGTCCGGGCAGGCGACTACCTCTTCCACGAGGGGGACGAGGAGATGCACCTGTTCGTCTTGGTGCGGGGCCAGCTGGACATCGTCAAGCCCAAGGAGACGGGCGAAGAGCTCCTGCTCACCCACGAGAACGGATCCTTCACCGGAGAGACGAATCTCCTCTCCGGCCGCCGCGCGCTGGCCAGCGGGCGGATGCGCAACGACGGCGAGGTGATCGACGTGCCCCCGGCCGCCCTTCGTCAGCTCATCCAGACCGACGCCGAGCTGAGCGAGATGATGATGCGGGCGTTCATCCTGCGGCGGGTCACTCTGATCACCAACCACCTGGGCGATGCGGTCCTGGTGGGGTCGCGCCATTCCGCGGCGACCCTCCGTATCCAGGAGTTCCTCACCCGGAACGGGCATCCCTACCAGTACATGGACGTGGAGCGGGACGAGGGTGCGCAGGCGCTCCTGGACGGCTTCCATGTCTCGGTGGACGAGGTCCCGGTCCTCATCTGTCGGGGTACCAAGCTGCTCAAGAATCCGACCAACGCCGAGGTGGCCGACTGCCTGGGTTTCAACTACGCCATCGACACCGCCGCGGTGCGGGACGTGGTGGTGGTGGGAGCCGGACCGGCCGGGCTGGCGGCTGCGGTCTATGCCGCCAGCGAAGGGCTGGACGTGCTGGTGCTGGAGGCCAACGCTCCGGGCGGCCAGGCGGGATCGAGCTCGAAGATCGAGAACTACCTCGGCTTTCCCACCGGCATCTCGGGAGGGGCCCTGGCGGGCCGCGCGTTCACCCAGGCCCAGAAGTTCGGGGCCAGCGTGGCCATCGCCCGGGCGGCCACCGGTCTGTCCTGCGCCGGCGAGCCCTACGAGATCAGCCTCAGCAACGGCGAAAAGGTTCGAGCCAAGACGGTGATCATCGCCAGCGGAGCGCAGTACCGGAAGCTGGAGGTGCCCAACCTCTCCGGGTTCGAGAACGCCGGCGTCTACTACGGGGCCACCTTCGTCGAGGCGCAGCTTTGTCAGGGCGAAGACGTGGTGGTCATCGGGGGAGGCAATTCCGCCGGGCAGGCGGCGGTGTACCTGTCCGGGATTGCCAAGCACGTCCACGTGCTGGTCCGTTCGGGAACGCTGTCCGATACCATGTCCCGGTACCTCATCCGCCGCATCGAGGAGAGCCCCAACGTCTCCTTGCGGACCTGGACGGAGATCGAGGCCCTGGAAGGAAACAAGCAGCTGGAGAACTTGCGCTGGCGCAACAAAAAGACGCGAGAGTCGGAGGAGCGACCGATTCGCCACGTCTTCTGCATGATGGGGGCATTTCCCAACACCGAGTGGTTGAACGGCTGCGTCGCGCTGGACC
>JBKOYI010000117.1:0-7883 GCA_046725335.1 Myxococcota bacterium
CACCTTCCCCCAGTCGGCGGTGGTGCAGCCGGCGGCGAACTCGTTGTAGAGGTTGAACCGGGTGACGGTGCCGGGCCACTGCTGGCTCCCGTTGGGGGTGAACCGGGGGATGAACGCCGAGGTGTAACCGCTGCTCTGGACGGTGGTGATGCTGGCCGCGGAGAACGAGGTCGCCCGGTTCACGATGGCCAGGAAGACCTGCTCGATGTTCGACTCCAGATTTCCGAAATCATCGGCGACGACGTAATCGCCGCCGCCACGCTGAGCGACCTGCTGCAGGCTGGTCATCTCCCCGTAGGTGTTCTTGGGATCGCCGATGGCCACCACGTAGGTGCGGAGCGTCGAGTTGGAGTAGCCGATGCCCACCGGGGTGGTGGACATCCAGGCGGCCACGTCGTCAGCGAGGTCCATGTCGCAGGTTCCGGCCGGCGCCTGGCGAACACCCGATCCCGAGATGGCGCTCCCCGCTCCCCCGTTCAGATTCGGATCGAGGAAGTCATTGCCGTCGTCCTCCGCGCCCAACCCCAGGGTCGAGCACTGCGCCGGGGCGCTGCACCAGGAAGGGGTGACGCCGTTCACTGGAGTGCAGGCGGCGTTGGCGGTGTCGCCCCGGCCGTCGGTGAAGAGGATGACGAAGTCGCCCTTGCAATTGACGCAGGGGCCGCTCTTCGTGTTCGGGAAGTTGCTGGGGAAGGTATTGGAGTTCGAAAAGATCCAGGGATTGGTTTGCCCGCCCATGTACCAGGCCGCGTTGAAGAGCATCTCCGCGACCGGATAGGCGGTGCTGGTGTAGCTCAGGCCATCGATGGCAGTGATCTTCTGCTGGAGAGGCCGCCCGCTTCCTCCACAAGATTGGGGCAGCATCTTCTGCACCAGGGTGGTGCCCTTGTCATTGGATTGGGCAAGGACCGCCTCACGGAGGGGAAGGAGCAGTGGGCCGTTCACCAGCCGCTTGTAAGCCAGGGCCAGCAGCACCCACTTCACCGGATGGAAGCGCAACCAGTTGGTGGTGAAGACCGCGGCATTGGGAGCGACGCTGTTGTCGGGGACGGAGGGATTGAGCCAGTAGCCCGCAGTGGCGAGGCAGGACACGCATGAGCCCTGCTGCTCGAGGCCGCCGGCGTTCAAGCAGGCGGTGGCGTAGCTCTCGAGGGTGCCGTTGGACGAGGTCCCGGAGGGCCAGTTCCGGTAGCGGTAGGCCGCTCCGACGATGAGATTGTCGCTTTCCCCGTTCCCGCCGGAATAGGTCGGCCCGGGATCGGGATAGTTCCTCACCGGGTTGTACGTGCCCTGCAGCGAGGCTGGGCCCGCCGGAGGGATGACGCCGGTGGGCATGAAGTAGGGAAGCGAATTCAGGTAGCTGTTGCTGCAGCCGGTGGGCGCCGCCCCGCCCAGGTCCATCCTGATCCGGTAGAGCCGCTGGGTGAAGTCCATGAGGGTGGCGTGGGTGGGCCAGACCAGCGTGACGTTGGTGTTTCCGTCGTTGTTGCTGATGCCGGTGAAGAACTGGTTGTCGCCACCCTCCGGTGGGTTCTGGAGGAAGTCCAGCCGCTCGACGTCGCGGTTCCAGCAGGCCTGGTCCACCTCGGCCAAGGCGGGGGCGGCGGCCAGCACCAGGGCCAGGGAGAGGATGCGGATGAGTGTGCGTTCCATGGACATCGCCTTCCTAGAGCCCGAAGCGGACGAGGTACTCGACCTCGCTCTGATGGGCGCCGGCATCACCGGCGGTGGTCGAGGAACAGACGACAACCATCCGGTAGACCTGGCCTCCCATTCCCACCCGGGCGATGCGGTTCGACATGTCGCTCACCCCCAGCCCGGCCGAGCCGACGCCACTGACCGCGGTCACCGACTGGACGGCGAACTGGTTGTAGTGGCCGGTGGAGATGTTCTGGTCGTTGAGCGTCGAGTTGAGCGTCAGCTGGGTGGGGGGAGTGCCGTATGCGCGGAACTTGCTGAGCAGCAGCTCCCGTCCGGCCTCGGCACAGGTCGAGGCGCGGATGGAGGCCCGCTGGGCCGCGGCAGCGTCGGCGTCGTTGCTCCCCTTCTGGAGGAAGGCGAGCCCGATGATCGAGAGCACGCTGACCACGATGAGCACGTTGAGGAGAGCGGTGCCGCGAGTTGAGGAGGAGGTCATGATCAGAAGAGGAAGCCGGCGGTGGAGGCCATGTTCCGGAGGGTCACGCTCACTTCGGCGGGAAAGAGCCGGTACGCCGGCACATTGAGGGTCCCGGTGCGGTTCTCGGCGTTGTTCAGCACGTCCCCCGTCCAGCCTGGCCTCTGGGAGTGATCGGGGCGGTCGGAGCGGAGCCGCAGCGAGACGCGGATCCCCCGCACGTTGGCCGGGCTCAGCGTGGTGCAGCGGGCCGGAACCCCGGAGGGAGTGTCGTAGGTCGGGGCCGCCGGGTTGGTGACCAGGAGCGGCTCCTCCTGCGTTCCCTTGGTGTTGCCGACCATCCAGTCGCCGTCGGAGTCGGGCCCGCCGGCGTACCCCGGACAGGAGTCGAGAGCGTAGGCGACCTGCATGTCCACCACGTTCTTGGCCACCGGGATGAGGTCGTCCTGGTCGGCGGGCGGGAGGACGCCGTCGCCATTCAGGTCGCGGCCCGTGTCGAGCATGAGCCAGGGCGTCCCGTTCAGGGTCTGGACGAAGAAGCGCCACCGGTCCACCAGGAAGAGCGCAGCGCCGGGCTGGCTGTGGCACGGCTGAAGCCCGCCGGGGGTGTTGTAGGCGCCGAGCGAGGGATCGGCGCTGAACTGCTGCAGAACCACGTTGGTCGCGGGGCTGGACCGGGCAACGGCGACGCCTGCGGAGAGGGTGAGCATCACCGGGAACTGGGCCCCGGCGCAGAGAGCCAGCACCACCCGACCGGCTTCGAACACCGTTCCCGGGCCCAGCGTCACGGTCAGCGACGGCGGGTTGGTCGTGGCGGCGGCGATGGGCCAGCTGTCGCCGCCGAAGCATCCGCCAGCGTCGGTGCAGCCTCCCTGGCCCTGTTCCAGGTAGCGGTAGTTCGGATCCCGGCTGACCACCACCAACTCGTCGGGGCCGGTGGCGCTGTCACGACAGGGCTGCTGGGCACAGTGATAGGAGAAGTCGAGCCCCCAGCGCGGGTCGATGCCGAAGCCGGCGAGCCGGAGGTTGGATTCGAGGAACTGCGTGGCTTCCCGGGCCGAGCCATTGGCCATCCGCTTCAGATCGTGGCTCTGAAGGGCGCCATACTGGCCGACGAGGGCGTTGGCCGCGGTGATGACCGCCACCAGCGAGATGGCCGAGGCCACCATCACCTCGAGGACCGTGAAGCCAGTTTGGAGGCGCTTCGACATGATCAGAAGAGAGCGCCGGGGTTCCGCTTGAAGGTGCTGACCACGATCTGGTGCCACCCGACGTTCGGCTCGTTCCAGCGGACGATGACCTGCACCAGCTTCCCGCTCGGGCTTCCGGCACCACCGGAGTCCACGGTGTAGACGTTCCAGTACCGGGTGAAGTCGGGTTGGCCGTCTCCGTCCACGTCGCTGGAGAAGCCCTGGTAGCTGGTGCCCAGCGCATTAAACGTGCTGGCGTTGGGATCCGAGGTCGGCGAGTCGGAATACTGCGCCCTGTGGCTGGCGGTGGCCGAGGTCCCCATGTCCCAGGTGGCAGCGATGGCCGGATCGTCCAGCGAACTCACCGTCGCCAGCGGCGTGAGCCGGGCGTCGGTGTAGCTCCATCTCTCGATGGTCTCGGTGAGGTCGTTGGCCAGGGCGGAGGCGTCGAGGGTGCGCTCCGACCAGCGGTTCATCCGGGCGCCCATGACTTGAAGGGGGAGCAGCCCGGCCAGCGCGACCAGGAGGACCGTCGAGGCGATCATGGCCTCGATCAGGGTGGAGCCGCGAGGGAGCGGAACCGGGCGGGAGCTCATTGTTCGAAGACCTCCACCAGCCCGGTCCGGGCAATGACGGCAATCAGCACCGTGCGTCCGTCCATCGGGCTCTGGACGGTGAACTGCTGTCCCTGCGGGAGCGGGACGGTGGGGCCGCCACTGAAGGAGGCCGTGCCGTTCGGCTGGAAGACGATCGCCCCCCGGCCCTCCGGGTTGCAGAAGCTGCAGTAGGGAAGCGCCGCCAGCTGGCTGGAGGTGACTGGAACGGTGGCAAAGGGCGCGGGAAGGACCGTTCCGTACCCCGCCGCGGGGCCGAAGACCGTCTTACCGCTGCCGGTGGGAAAGGTGCCGGAGACGATCACCTTCCCGGGGGCAGCGGGGTCGAAGCCGTCCAGCGTCCAGCCGATGGGCGCCTCGATGCCCCACCAGCGGTTGTTCGCGGTGTCGACCACGAAGGAGGTGGCGACTCCCCGGCCGGCTGCCTCGACCCGCGTGCGGCGCAGGCTGGTGACCAGGTTTCCCAGCACGCCGGAGAAGTTGGCCTGAGAGGTGAGGCGGTCGTAGGCACTGAGGCTCAGGGCGGCAAGCACGGCCACCAGGGCCACCGCCACCATCATCTCCAGAAGGGTGAACCCGGGCGGCCGGTCCCCGTGGATGCCGCGCGGCCATCCCACTCGCCGGTGGGTGTGGGGAGGAGATTTGGCGCACCAATGCACGGGCCTGAACACTTCCAGCGCCGTGCCACCGCGGCAGAGGGCCTGCTCTCGGAGGGTTGGGAAGCGGCCGCCTGGGTCAACTCAGCCACCTGGGTCAACGCCGTTTGCGCGATGCCAGAACGTCGCCAGCTGCTCGGCCGTTGGACGACGGCAGCCCCTGTTCTCAGTCGGTTCGGAAAGCGTGCGCCGGCCGACCGGGGATGGAGGCAGACTCGGCGGCTGTACGTGACCCTGCTCCTTGCATCCACGTCGGCCGCACGGCGCGCCCTGCTCGATGCCCTGGGGATCGCTTATGCCGTCGAGGCTCCCCAGGTCACCGAGGAGGTTCCGCCCGGGACGACGCCGGAGGAGGCAGTCCGGATGCTGGCCCTGCGCAAGGCCCGGGCGGTGGCCGCGCGGCGACCGGAGGCGGTGGTGCTCGGGGCGGATCAGCTCGCCGAAGTGGAGGGGCAGGTCCTCGGAAAGCCCGAGGACCGGCAGGCTGCCCGGCGTCAGCTCCGGGGACTGCTGGGCCGCGAGCATCACCTTCTCACCGCGGTAGCACTGGTGGGTGGGGGGCAGGAAGCGCTGGAAGTGGATCGGGTCCGGCTTCGCCTCTTCACGCTCGGGGAGGGCGAGCTGGAACGCTACCTCGACACCGGCGAGTGGCAGGGCTGCGCCGGGGGGTACCGCATCGAAGGCCGGGGACAGGCCCTCATCTCCGAGTTGGAGGGGGACCGCACCTCGGTGCAGGGGCTCCCGATGCTGAGGGTGGTCCGGATGCTCCGGGCCCGTGGGGTAGCGCTGCTCTAGCTTCTCGCCAGGCGCGGCGGCCGAGCTCAGGAACCGCGGAGCTCCTCGACGATGGCCCGGGCGGCCTCGCGGGCCCGGGGGAGATCCTCGGGCTTGAAGCTCATCGCGGCGACCACCGGGTGCCCTCCCCCGCCCCACCGTCCGGCGATGGCCGACAGGTCATGGGCCCGCAGCTCCGGCCGCCAGGGATTGCTTCCGATGGAGACTTTGGATCGCTTGGCGCCCCGCCCTACCCAGACCACGTAGCGCGCCTCCGGGTACAGGTCGTAGGCGATGAACTTGTTCATCGCGTCCAGCCCCTCGTCGGCGACGTCGAAGAAAACGACCCCGCGGTCGAGCGTCGCCTTGCTGCGGACCACCTCCACATTGTGGCGGTGACGCTCCAGCAGCGGCTGGAAGGGAGTCTGAATCATGGGAAGAGCGGCGACTGCAGAGAGGCTCTGCGTCTGCAGCAGCCGGATGATCTCGGGAATGAGCTCCGGATCGTGGTTGGCCTCCAGGACGGTCATCAGCTGGAGCGCCGGCTCCCGCAGCGCCACGGCCATGGCCGGGTTGGGAAACTGCGCCCCGTCGATGAGCTCCGCCCAGTCGATCAGCTCGCGCATGGGGCGGTCATTGAAGCCGAAGCGGGTGCGTGCCACCTCGGCCAGGTACTTGGTGCAGCTTTTCCGGGTGGCGTCGTGGAACTTCCGGCCGGATTGGTCGGCGAGGAAATGGGCCTCATCCCCGGGGTTCTGGAAAGCCGAGGCGTGGTGATCAAACCACCAGGTGAGTTTGGGCGACTGGCTGTACCGGAAATCGACAATGGCGTTCTCGTCACCCTGGAACGCCGATTCAGGGACTGGAGCCCCTCCGGCCTGATGCGACAACCCGTGGTAGCTGAGAGCGGCCGCAGGCTGGATGCGCTCCCCGTAGAACCGAGAGAAGACCGCGGCGCTGGCGGCCCCGTCGAAGCAGTTGTCGTGGAAAAGCACGTGCATCCGCATGTGGAAGCCCCAGGGCCTAACACCCTGCGACGCGGAGAGGGAGTTCCTTCGTACTGGGGGAGTTTCTGTCCCGGGGAGCGTCCAGGCACTCGGCCGATGCTGGTCCTGAAAGAACGACAGCCCCGCGAGTCCACCGGTTTCCCGGTGTCACGGATCCGGCCGAACCCCGGACTGATGGCTGCGGGAACGGGACCGGCACGGTGCCTGCTAACAGTTCCCACCAGGGACAGCTGAACGTCACGGAGGCAATCATGCGGAAGTCGACAGGACGGAAGACATCGAAGCCCAGAACCCGTAACGCGGGGGGTCGAAATGTCCAGACCACGCTTGGCGAGCTGATCGCCGCGGCCTTCGACACGGTGGGAAACGAAGTGACGGACGTGGCCAGGCTGCTCGCCTCACGGGAAATTGGACGGGCGGCGCACCGCCACATCGTCCTGGTGCAGTAGCGAACGCGTTTCACGCGGCCGAGGCATTCGGCCCGGAAGCGTCCGCCTGGCCCGCCGCGCGCGAGGCGGCCAAAGCGTTGTAGGTCACCCGTTCGCGCCCGCAGGCCCGCCGGAAGGCGCAGCGCGCGCACTGACTCAGATCCTCCGTCATCGGGAACTGCGCCGCGTCGACCGGGGTGTTGCTGGCGGCATTGAGAAGGAGCTCCCGCATCCTCTCCACCGATTCGCGGAAATGGGCGCTGAAGCGCTGGACCGCCCCGGAGTCCACCGGGACATCCACCTCTTCCCCGGCGCTGAGGAAGACCAGCCGGCAGCGGATGTCGTTCGGCTCGACCCGGTGGCGGTGGGCCAGGTAAAGCGCATACCCCACCACTTGATCGGCGTAGCCGGCGTGGGGAGCGCCCGTTTTCCAGTCCACCACCGTGATGCGCCCGGACTCGTCACGGAAGGCGAAATCCGGGATGGCGAACATCTTCACCCCCTGGAAGTCGAACCAGCTGGTGTCCGCTTTTTCGTCCACCTCCAGCCACTGCTGCGGCTGGAGCGACCGGGCCCGCTCCAGCCACGGTGAGCGGAAGAACCAGCGGAGCGCCGCCTCCGTGGTGTCCCAGATTCGCTTCCACTCTGCGTCGGGAAGCGGCTCGGCGTACTCATGCTCCATCAGCCCCATGAATTCGGTCCGCTGGCGGCCTCGCCAGTAGGCTCGGGCCCGGGAATGCCGGAAGTCCTCCCGCATCAGTTGGCGGGCCAGGGCGATGGCCACCTCCGCCTCCGGCACCCGACCGGCCCGTACCTCCAGCAGGGCGTCCTTGATGGTGGCGTGAACCACCCCGCCGGCCCAGTTGAAACGGTTGGCCAGCTTCTTCATCACCCACAGCTGTCGAATGTCGGCCGGGGCTGCGTCCTCCCAGCCACCCCAGCTGCCGTAGTAATGGAGGTAGTAGGCGCGCCGGCAGTCCTGGAACTTCTCGTGGCGGCTCTTCGACCAGCTGAAATCGTTGGTGATGACGTTCTGGCCCATGGGGTCCAGCGGTGACTGTAGCCCGGGCCCCTGTCAATCGGCGGCGCTTGATGGGG
>JBKOYI010000004.1:0-7403 GCA_046725335.1 Myxococcota bacterium
GACGTAGATCTGCGCTCCGAAGCTCCGGAGCTCGATCGCGCCGACGAAGGCGAGGATGATTCCCACCAGGACGTTGATGAGCGCCACGATGCCAAGCGAGCGCGCGCCACAGCCCTGAAGGGCGAGCAGCAGGTCCGAACGCCGGAACCGGGCCTTTCCCGTGGAGAGGCGTACCAGCGCGAGGAAGGCTTCACCGATGAAGGCGAGCGTGTCCCGACACCCATGTGACCAGGTGATGGCGGCATCGCCGACGCTCGCGAGAAAGGACTCCGACCGCGGGCTTCGGGAGCTGCGCCTGGCTGGCACCGCGGTGGCGAGCGCGAGGAGCCGCTCCACCCCCTTGGGCAGCCCCTGGCGATCGACCTCGACGCCGAGCTGCATGCATCGCGACAGCACCGCCAGAAGGAACGTGAGCAGCCCGCTGTCCCAGCCGGCGAGGACACTCGTCTCGAGAATGACTCTTTGCGGACGAGGCTGCTTCTCGATCTCTTCGAGCACACTTCGGGGCGCCGGGATTCCGCGCGCCAGCTTCCAGTTGCCGCCCAGCGCGACATGCAGGGTGCCGTCGGGTCTTCTTCCGTACTCAAGATCGACCTGCTCCATGGCTTCTCGTCCCGACGTCCCGTCCTGGCGTCCCACCTGCCCGATCACGCACGGACTCGTGCGGTGTGACGGTTCTCAGCTCGCGCGTCTGCGAGCTGTCAGCGTTCATGAATCCTTCGTCGTACTGGTCCGTTCACTCTCCTGAGCCGCGGCGCGCGACGCGCCGCCCGGTCCCTTCATCCAGGTGGTGTCACGGCTGCTGCCGTTCGTTTCCGCGACACAGCGGGACCCAAGAGCGGAGACGCCCGTCCGTCGGTCAGGCGGCGGGCCTTGGCTTCCCCAGGCCGTGAGTCGCCGGCAGAGCGGCCATCGGAATGCGCTGGCGGGGGCTGGCCGGGACCCCCGGAAACATCGAGCCGAAGAGCGACACAACTCTGACGTGGCCATCACGCTCACCACCGCCCAGCTCAGGGCCATCTGTCCCGGCGCACCTGCGGGCGCGGTCGCGGCACTGAACGTCATCCTGGCCCGCACCCAGAGTGTCACCGACCTGCGGGCGGCGATGCTGGTGGCGCAGCTCGCCGTCAGGTCGGACTCCTTCACTCGCCTCGAGGAGGAGGACGGATCACGCCGCGCCTTGACACCCTATTTCGGTCGGGGGTGGATCCAGCTGACCGGCCTCCGGAACTATCGAGCGGCCGGGGCGGCCCTGGCGCTCGATCTGGTGAAGCACCCCGAGCTGGTGGTGCCGCACAACGCCGAGGTGACGGCCTGGTTCTGGAGTGCTCACCGGCTGCATGTCTTCTCCGACGTGGGCGACGTGCACGGTTGCACCCGGGCCATCGACTGGACGGCGACGAGGCCGCGCCAGCTGGCGCTGCGCCGAGTGGTGTACGAGCAGGCCCGGTGGGTGCTCGCCGGGTCTCGCCGCTTCGCTGCCTGAGGCCGTTTCGAGGGAGGAGAGACGCCTCGGGGTTGCGATGCGTCTCGGCCCTGTCTCGAGTCAGGGAAACGTCGAGCTCTGCTCGAGAGTGGCGCGGAACTCGACCCGAATGGGATTGCCTTGCGGCCCGGTGAAGGTGACCCGCGTGATCCGGGAGAATCTGGCACCATGATCCACCAGGGTTCCCGGCTCGAGAAGCAGCTCGTCCTGGTAGTCGAGCTGAGCGTCGAGCACCTCTGTCTCGGCAGGGTTCACCCCACTTCGCTCCAGGAACGCCTGCGCAGAGCGCATTGCGCGCACCGCGCCCTGCGAGCTCATCTGGTACTGAGCCGTGACCCGGGCGCACCGGGCAACCCCGCAGGGCTCGAGCCGGTCGACGCTCATCCTCTTCCGCTCGACTGCGGGGTCGGGATCGCTCGCGACCCAGGTCGATCCCGCTGTGGTCGGATGGCCCACCACGTCGCGCACCGCCATCTCGAACAGCGCCACGGCGATCTGCCTCACCTGCTCGGGTTCTATGACCGGCCCGGAGGTCGCGTCTGATGCCGCGGGGGCCAGGCTCGACAGGATCTGGGCGGCCCGTTCCGCGCCCCGGACCTCGAGAACCCGGGGCTCCGAGCTCACCAGGAGGTCGACCGACATTGCCTCCCTGGGCACTCGCTCGCCGCCGAGCATCTCAGCGTCGTTGACCCGGAGCGTCAGCCGCTGGAGCTGGTGCGTGACCAGGGTGAGGTCCCCCTGGCGGGTGAACGCCACCTTCCACACGAATTCCTGCTCCTCTCGCTGCCGGAGCGGGCTCCCAATCACGCTGGTCTCATTCACCACCTTCACCGTCCGGACGTAGTGGGTCCCGGTGCGAGGCGCATAGGTGAACGTCGGGGCGATGGAGGGAGTGGTCGCGCACCCCGTTGCAAGCGCCGCTGCCCACAGCCACCTCACATCCGCCATCTCGAACCTCCAGGACTGGGGCCGCTGGCCCCACCGGCTGAGAAGCACCAGCGGTCACTTGTGTTACCGCAGCCACTCCCAGCAACGGGTCCAGGCCCGGGCGCAGTCGTTTGCCAGCAGCGGGGGCGTGTCGGGCGAGGCAGCGCGCTCGCCGACCTCGCGTCCACGGAACTCGAGGAGCTCGGCCTCGGTGACTGTCGCGCCAGGCCTCGGCTTGAAGCAGGCGACGGGTACCTCACCCGCGTGCGCATCGGCCCGTTCATCCGCGAGCCGCTGCTCCTACTGCGCGCCGCTCCAGCGCGAGGAGGCGGCGGAGGTGCGCGAAGTGCTCGGGACTCCGCGGAGCGGCGGCGAAGCGACTGCCCGCGCGGCGCCCGGACGTTTCTGACAGTCAGCTCCGTTGCCCAGAAGGCTCCCCGGCGATGACCCCTTCCTTCCGCAGCTCGGCGACGCCGACCTTCACCAGCTCCCGCACGAAGTCTTCGAGCTTGTCGGGGTTGGTGGTCTCGCTCTGCCCTGCCCAGATCAGCTTGCCCTGCCTCAGATCGAAGACGAGCGTCTCCAGCCTGACCACCGTGTCGGTGACGTAGTAGCCGCCGTACGCGGAACCCCACCCCTGGGCGTAGAAGGGCCCGAACCCGGGGCCCGGGCCCGTATACGTGGTCTGCACGTAGCGCTGCTCTTTGTTGATCGCGATGGGCCGTACGACGAAGACCGCGACCGCCCCGGAGGACCGGATGAGCGCCTCCGCGCTCGCCCGGTCGTCGACCAGGGGCGTGGGAATGAGGGTGTACGAGGAGATGGGTCGGAGCCCACGCTGCCGCAGCTCGTCGCTGAGCTGGTCCTCTCCGCTCCTGCGAATCGTCTCCTCCTTGCTCATCACCATGGTGACGACCACGTCACCCGGCTTCACCGAGAGCGGCGCCGCACCGGGCGCCTTCCAGGTGTTCTTGAATTCGGTGCTCGCGCAGGCGGCGAGCGCGAGCATCGTGAGGGTGCTGCAGGCCCGGACGGGAAGCTTCGTTGACATGGCGGTTCCTTTGGCGTTCCGTGCTGGGTCGCGGCGCCGCGGTCGGGTGTTTCCGCGGCGAGGAGGAACGCCCTCGGCGGACACTTCAGGAAGAAACAGACCGCCGGGTAAAAACCACAGAACCAGGCAAGCGCGACTTCCCGATTCGCGCCGCAAGTGAGGAGTCCAAGGATGGAAAAGCTACTGGCGAAAACGGCGACCCGCGCGGACGTGACCGCGAGCCCGCAGGCACCTCTCTCACCGGATGAGCTGAAGAAGATCGACGCCTACTGGCGCGCGGCCAACTACCTCTCGGTGGGGCAGATCTACCTCTACGACAACCCGCTCCTGAAAGAGCAGCTGACCAAGGAGCACATCAAGCCGCGACTGCTCGGCCACTGGGGCACCACGCCCGGTCTCAACTTCATCTACGCCCACCTCAATCGGGTCATCAAGAAGTACGACCTCGACGCCCTCTACGTGGCGGGCCCGGGGCATGGTGGACCCGGACTCGTGGCCAACACCTACCTCGAGGGGACGTACAGCGAGGTGTATCCGAACATCTCCCAGGACGAGGAAGGGATGAAGCGGCTGTTCACCCAGTTCTCGTTCCCTGGCGGCATCCCCAGTCACGTCGCGCCCGAGACGCCCGGCTCGATCCACGAGGGCGGCGAGCTCGGCTACGCTCTCTCGCACGCCTATGGCGCCGCCTTCGACAATCCCGACCTCCTCGTCGCCTGCGTCGTCGGCGACGGAGAAGCCGAGACGGCGCCGCTGGCCACGAGCTGGCACTCCAACAAGTTCCTGAACCCGGCAAGGGATGGGGCGGTCCTCCCGATCCTCCACCTGAACGGCTACAAGATCGCCAACCCCTGCGTGCTCGCCCGGATCAGCCACGAGGAGCTGGACCATCTCCTCCGGGGCTATGGCTACACGCCCCACTTCGTCGAGGGCGACGATCCGGAGACGATGCACCAGCTGATGGCGAGCACCCTCGATGCCATCGTGAATCAGATCCGGGCCATCCAGACCAGCGCCCGTCGTGACGGCCACACCGACCGGCCGCTCTGGCCCATGATCGTGCTGCGCACGCCCAAGGGATGGACGGGCCCGAAGGAGGTCGACGGCAAGAAGGCCGAAGGCTCCTGGCGCTCTCACCAGGTGCCCATGGGCGAGATGCACGAGAACCCGGAACACGTGAAGGTCCTCGAGGACTGGATGAAGAGCTACGGGCCGCAGGAGCTCTTCGATGCGAGCGGCCGGCTCAAGCCGGAGCTGGCCGAGCTGGCGCCGAAGGGCACGCGACGGATGGGGGCCACTCCGCACGCCAGCGGGGGACTGCTGCTCAAGGATCTCAAGCTCCCCGACTTCCGGGAGTTCGCGGTCGAGGTCCCGCGCCCCGGCGCGACGGACGCGGAAGCGACGCGGGTGATGGGCAAATTCCTTCGTGACGTCATGAAGCTGAACCTGGGCAGCAAGAACTTTCGCCTGTTCAGCCCGGACGAGAACAACTCCAACCGCTGGCAGGACGTGCTCGAGGTGACCAGCCGTGCCTGGAATGCCGAGATCCTGCCTGACGACGATCACCTGGCGCCGGACGGCCGGGTGATGGAGATGCTCTCCGAGCACCAGTGCCAGGGCTGGCTCGAGGGATATCTGCTCACCGGCCGGCACGGCTTCTTCTCGTGCTACGAGGCCTTCATCCACCTGATCGACTCGATGTTCAACCAGCACGCCAAGTGGCTCAAGGTGTGCAACCACATCCGCTGGCGACGATCCATCGCCTCGCTGAACTACCTCCTGTCCAGCCACGTCTGGCGGCAGGATCACAACGGGTTCAGCCACCAGGATCCGGGATTCATCGACCACGTGGTCAACAAGAAGGCCGAGGTGATCCGGGTCTATCTCCCGCCCGACGCCAACTGTCTCTTGAGCGTCACCGACCACTGCCTGCGCAGCCGCAACCAGATCAACGTGGTCGTGGCCGGAAAGCAGCCCGCACCCCAGTGGCTCACCATGGACCAGGCCATCAAGCACTGCACCGCCGGTCTGGGCATCTGGCACTTCGCCAGCAACGATCAGGGCGGAGATCCCGACGTGGTGATGGCCTGCTGCGGTGACGTGCCGACGCTGGAGACCCTGGCGGCAGTGCAGCTGCTGCGCCAGCACGTGCCGGAACTCAAGATTCGGGTGATCAACGTGGTCGACCTGATGACGCTCCAGCCCCGCGAGGAGCATCCGCACGGGCTCTCCAATCGCGAGTTCGACGTGCTGTTCACCACCGACAAGCCGATCATCTTCGCCTTCCACGGCTACCCGTGGTTGATCCACCGGCTGACCTACCGCCGGACCAACCACAGCAACCTGCACGTGCGCGGCTACAAGGAAGAAGGGACGACGACCACGCCCTTCGACATGGTGGTCCGAAACGACATGGACCGCTTTCACCTCGTCGCGGACGTCATCGATCGCGTGCCCCTGCTCCGGGCCAAGGCGGCGTACGCCAAGCAGGCGATCCGCGACAAGCTGATCGAGCACAGTCAGTACATCTGCCGGCACGGCGAGGACATGCCGGAGATCGAGCAGTGGCGCTGGGGGGCTGACCAGGAAACCGGATCCGCCCGCCGAGACACTGCCGCGGACTTCTGAGCAGTCGGCACGCGGCTCATGGCGACCAGTGCGCAAAGGGTCTACCTCCTCCGCCACGGGGAGACCGAGTGGAGCCTGAGCGGGCAGCACACCGGGGTGACGGACATTCCGCTCACCGAGAACGGGAGAGCGCTGGCTCGACGCCTCAGGCCGATTCTCGCCGAACCGTCGTTCACGCTGGTGCTGACCAGCCCGCTCCGCCGCGCGCGAGAGACCTGTGAGCTCGCCGGTCTCGGCGCCCGCGCGGCGCTCGAGCCGGACCTGAAGGAATGGGATTACGGCGAGTACGAGGGACTCACACCGAAACAGATCCAGGCCAGGGCGCCGGACTGGATGCTGTTCCGCGACGGTTGCCCCGGGGGCGAGAGCCCCGGGCAGGTGGGCACCCGGGTCGACCGGGTGCTCGCGCGAGTTCGCGCCGTCGCCGGCGACGCGGCGCTGTTCGCCCACGGCCACCTCCTTCGCGTTCTGGTCGCGAGGTGGATCGGCCTTCCGCCCGAAGGTGGCCAGCATTTCTTGCTCGACACCGCGACGTTGAGCGTCCTCACCGATTACCGGGAGTCGCCCGCGGTGCAGGTCTGGAACGCTCCGCTCCCACGATGAACAGGAGGTTCAGTGATGAAGCACAATCTCGAAGAGACCGCCCGGGCACTCGTCGCCGGCGGCAAAGGAATTCTGGCCGCCGACGAGACGGTGCCGACGATCAGCAAGCGATTCGACGGGCGCGGCATTCCCTCGACAGCGGAAACCCGCCGCGCCTACCGCGAGATGCTGTTCACCACCCCTGAGCTGTCGAAGTTCGTCAGTGGCGTGATCATGCACGACGAGACGATCCGACAGGTCACCCAGCGAAGTGAGCGCCTCGCCGAGGCCCTGGCCCGCGCGGGAATCACGCCCGGCATCAAGGTCGACAGCGGGGCGAAACCCCTGGCCGCCTGCCCCGGCGAGACGGTCACCGAAGGGCTCGACGGTCTGCGCGACCGGCTTCAGGAATATCAGGCGATGGGCGCGCGCTTCGCGAAGTGGCGGGCGGTGATCCACGTGAGCGACCATCTTCCGAGCGACACCTGCGTCGAGGTGAACGCGCAGGCGCTCGGACGGTATGCGGCGCTCTGTCAGGAAGCGGGCCTCGTCCCCATCGTCGAGCCCGAGGTTCTGATGGACGGCACGCATTCTCTGGCCCGCTCCGAAGCGGTCACGGGCAGGGTGCTGGAGCGTGTCTTCCACGCGCTCTACCTGCAGCGCGTGTCCGTCGAGGGGATGCTCCTCAAGCCGAACATGGTGGTGCCGGGGACGAACTGTCCGGAGCAG
>JBKOYI010000061.1:0-9362 GCA_046725335.1 Myxococcota bacterium
GTGGACTACTTTGTTTTCAAGCCCAAGATCGAGCCGGACGAAGAATTCCATCACGCGATCAGCGGGTTCCTGGCGGAATGGGCGCGGCTCCAGGGGATCGGGTTCAAGGCGGTCCGCTGCATCGGGGAGCCGAACGCAGCACGCTCGCACGAGCTCCGGGACCTCCTGACCCGCAACGGCCTGCTGCATGACTTCCTGGATGCAGCCGACCCGGGAGCCCAGGCGGAGTTGCGCACGCTGGGGATGTCCGCCGCCGATCTTCCGGTGGTGATCGTGCTCGATCGGCCGGCGATGGCCAATCCGTCGAACGCGGCGATCGCCGATGTCTTCGACGTCGACAACGCCCTGGAAGAGCGCTTCGACGTCACCATCATCGGGGGTGGCCCGGCGGGACTGGCGGCAGCGGTCAATGCCGCCTCGGAGGGACTGCGGACGCTGATCATCGAGCGCGAGGCGATGGGTGGGCAAGCGGCGAGCAGCTCCTGGATCAGGAACTTTCTTGGCTTCCCCAGCGGCATCAGTGGAAGCCAGCTGGCCCTGCAGGCCTTCCGGCAGGCCGCGGTGTTCGGGGCCCAGTTTCACCTGATGCGGCCGGCCATCGAGGTGGGGGTTCGAGGGACCGACCGTGTGGTGAAGCTCTCCGACGGCGTCGAGATTCACAGTCGTGCCGTGGTCATCGCCACCGGCGTGTCATACCGCCGGCTGGGCATCGAGCCCCTGGAGCGTCTGCTCGGAGCCGGCGTCTACTACGGAGCGGCGGTCTCCGAGGCCCCGGCGATGAAGGGGAAGGAAGTCTTCGTCGCCGGGGCGGCGAACTCGGCCGGCCAGGCAGCGGTGCACCTCTCTCGTTTCGCGACCCGCGTGGTGATCCTGGCCCGGGGGCGATCGCTCTCGGCGAGCATGTCCGACTATCTGATCAGGCAGATCGAGGCGACCCCCAACATCTCCGTGGTGGGCAACGTCGAGATCGTGAACGGCGGAGGCGCGGGGCGCCTGGAGCACCTGGTTCTTCGAGACAAGCGGTCGGGCGATACCCGGCAAGTCCGGGCCGAGGCGCTCTTCGTCCTGATCGGAGCCGTGCCGTCCACCGACTGGCTTCCCGAGCAGATCCAGCGTGACCGCTGGGGATTCATCGAGACCGGCAGTGACCTGGTTCACGACGGCAAGCTCCCCGAGGGCTGGCCGCTTCAGCGTCCGCCCCTTCCGCTCGAGACCAGCATCCCGGGGGTGTTCGCGGCCGGCGACGTCCGTCGTCGCTCGGTCAAGCGCGTGGCCGCCGCCGTCGGCGAAGGCTCCCGGTGCATCCAGTCACTCCAGCAGTACCTGGAGGAGGCGCGGTCAGGTGTATCGCCCCCCAGAAACACCAAAGCCCTACCGTAAGGGTCGGCAGGGCTTGCGCCACATCCGGGATCCCACGACCCCACCTCGATTCTGTGGCCCGTCACCCATCGAACGCAGATGACCCGGCCGTCTTTCGACAGATGGCAGCGGCGGGTCTCGTCGAACGCGGAAGGCTCTCGCGGCGCGCGCTCGGCCAGCGCTTGAGCAGGGCATCGATCGACCAGGGCCCCGGCCCGCTGAAGAGCAGGAAGAGGCAGCACAGGAGCTGCGCGTAGTCGGAGCGGCTCTCGTGCAGGACCGCCCACCAGCCCGTGAAGGGGGGCGCCGCAGGCTTCGGCAGGGGGGATGTCCCGAAGAAGAGCGCTATCTTCGTGGAAAGAGCGGCCACCACCATCTCGACGATGAAGGGCACGCTGATCAGGCGCGTCCCGAGGCCACTGATGAGCATCAACCCGCCGACGATCTCCAGCAGCGCGATCGCAGGGGCGAGCGCTCCCGGCATTGGCATCCCCAGCTTCGTGAACCGGCCCACGCCCTGGTTCACGTAGGCGAACTTGAGCAGGCCCTCCGAGAGGAAGACGCCCCCCGCCATCAGCCGGACGACGAGCGTCGATTTCGGTCCGGAGATCGGAGGATGGGTGAAGAAGCGGACGAGATCTTTGAAGTGCATGGCGTGATCCACGAGGCGGCCCGACGGGACCGATGCTCCAGCAGATTCGACGCGCGCCCGATCTATTCCCTGCGCCCCTCGACGCACCTGCCGGAGCCGGCCGGAGACCTTCGGCGCGCTGCACCGCGTCCTCGAGCCCGGGTGGCGGCGAGGGAATCAACGGCCGGGGGTCGAAGTCTCTTCGGCATCTGCCCTGCTGGGGCCAGACCCGGAGATGACAAGATGCGCCCTCTATTTCGATCGCTGTTCCTGCTGTCCCTCGCCGCTGCCCCGCTCGCTTTCGCCGCTAGCCCTGCACCGGCCCTCACCGCGTCGAACGCAGCCGCGACGGCCTCCAGCTCCCCGGCCGCCAAGCCGAGCTCCGACGACGCTGCGCTCGTCCGTTCGCAGGTCCAGGATCTGGAGTCGACCCTGAACGGCCTGCGTCGGGAGTTCGCCCAGATCCGGGAGCAGGAGGATGCCCGGGGCCGTGTCATCGGCGATCCGAACGACCATCCCCTCTGGCCGTAGCAGAATCAGCCTCGGCCCCGCGTGCGGACGCGCTTCGGCGACCGCACCGATGGCCGGCCTCCGTGCTAGAAGCCCGCCCTGCCATGGACGCCACCCGGTGACACAGGACTGACGTTGTTCTGGTCTGACGTCAATCAGCTCGTTGGCGCCACCCTGCTGGTCGTGGGGGCGGTCCTCCCGGTCATCAACCCTCTGGGGGACGCGCCCCTCTTCCTGGAGATGACCGAGGGCCTGGATCAAACAGCACGCGCCAGCCTGGCAACTCGGGTGGCGAGTTACTCCTTCGGACTTCTGCTGGGCTCGATGTTGCTCGGCTCTTTCGTCCTCCGCCTCCTCGATCTCTCGCTAGCGATCGTTCAAGTGGCGGGAGGCGCAGTGGTGTGCGCTCTGGGATGGAAGCTTTTGAACCAGGACGATGCCCCCAAGCCGGCGGGCGCGGCCACACCGGCGCGAGTGCCTGACATGCTGGCCAAGGCACTCTATCCACTCACTTTGCCACTGACGGTCGATCCGGGCTCGATTTCGGTCGCGATCACCGTGGGGGTCAACCACGCGCACGGCATCCAGAGCGCGGTGGTGAAGCTCGTAGCCGCGGTGATCAGCAGCGGGCTCATCGCGCTGGCGATCCTCCTGACCTACCGCTACGCCTGGCGTCTCAACAGGTGGTTGGGCCAGCGATGGATGGTGATTCTGGTGCGCCTGTCGGCCTTCATCGTGTTGTGCATCGGGGTGCAGATCATCTGGAACGGCACCAAGGCCCTGGCCGCGGAGATGGCGGTGCAGGCGAACCATGGCGCGGAACGCAGCGCTCGTACGGCGCCGCTGGACCTTGGGAGTGGCGAGGCGGCGCGGGACGTATCAGCGCGGTGAAGCCTCCGGACGCGTGGGAGGCTGCCGAGCGCCCTCAGGCAGCGTCCCGATGCCGGGGCTCCCTGGGTAACGCCGGATGACGGCTGAGATGTCGAGGTCGGGGTCTTTGGCGGCGGCTTCGTCGACCCATTCGCGAATGAGAGCCGTCATCGGGACATGCGCGTCGACCCGGTGAAAGACGCCCAGCGCGAGGTCGAGGTCCTTGCGCAGGTCGCGGAGCGCGAACATCGTCGGCTCGTGCCGATCTTCGAGGAAGCCGACGCGGCGCACCGCGAGCGAGGGCACGAATCGCGTGAGGATGTCGAAGGTCGTCCCGGCATCAAGGCCGGCGTCCGCGCCGGCGGTCTCGAGCTCCGCGGCGATGAGAACCACGGCGCCGAGCAAGCTGTTCGCGACGAGCTTCATGCGCGCGCCGCTCCCAAACGGGCCCACGTGGCGTACTTCGCCGAGCCGCTCGAGGATGGGCCGAACGCGCTCCACGTCGGCACGCTCGCCGCCAGCGATGACGAGCTCAGCGCCGTGGAGCACCGCCGGGGGAGCGCCAATCACCGGTGCGTCAACGAAAGTCGAACCAGTCCTGACGACGAGGGGCCTCAGCTCCTCGAGCACGTCGGGGCCCACCGTGCTCATCTCGACGAAGCTCTGTCCGCGGGCCGCCGCGAGCGCGCCCGTGGGGCCGGCGAATGTCGCGCGGAGCGCGTCCGGTCCGGTGAGACTCGTGATGACGACGTCGACCTTCGCGACGGCGTCCGCAGGTGTCCCCACGACCGTGCCGGCGCCGACGCCCTCGGCGCGCGTGCGCGTTCGGTTCCAGAGCACCAACTCGATGCCCGTTTCAGCGAGGCGACGGGCGATGGCCGACCCCATACGCCCCGTTCCAAGAACCGCGACGCGCGTGCTCATCCCGCCACCTTCCGCGGGGCGGCACGGGGCCCCGACCCTGCTGCAGTCGTCTGGATGGCTTCGGCAATCGCCGCGAGCTCTGAGGCGTCGAACTGGAGCGAGCCTGCGGCAATCCAGCCGTCGACCTGCTCGGGGCTGCGCGCGCCGACGATGGCGCCGGTCACGCCGGGCCAGGCGAGCGTCCAGGCCACTGCAACTGCCGACACGGTGACGCGGTGGCGTTCGGCGATGGGTCGCAGCGCGTCCCGGAGCTTGAGATTGCGCGAGAGGTTCGGCTCCTTGAACTGTGCCGAGCCGCGGCGCCAGTCGTCGTCGGCCATCGCCGCCACGCGGCTCGCCGAGAAGGTGTCCGTGAGCAAACCCGACTGCATCGGGCTGTACACGATGACGCCCGTCCCGTGAGCGGCGGACCATGGAATCACGTCGGCACCGGCGTCGCGCCGAATGAGCGAAAACGGCGGCTGGAGGCTGTCCACGTGGCGCACCGCCTCGGCGCGCTCGAGCAACGCCACGTCGAAGTTCGACACGCCTGCCGCGCGGACTTTCCCCTCGTCGACGAGCCGGGCCATCTCACGCCACGAGTCCTCGATTGGCGTGCCGACGGCATCGGGCCAGTGAAATTGGTAAAGGTCGATCCGCTCGATGCCTAGGCGCTGGAGCGACGCCTCGACCTCCCGACGGATCGACTCGGGGCGCAGGTTGCGCTGGGGCTCGTCGTAAGGCCTTTCCCGGTTGGGAATCATGCCGCCCTTCGTGAAAACGAACGGGCGCTCCGAGGCTGCCATCTCGCGAAGCGCGCGGCCGACGACCTCCTCGGAGTGGCCGAGGCCGTAGATGGCCGCGGTGTCGATCCAGTTCACGCCCCGGCTCACGGCGTGGCGGATCGCGGCGATCGAGCCCGCGTCGTCTTGAGGCCCCCAACCGTACGCCCAGCCGCCTCCCCCAATGGCCCAAGCACCCAGGCCCACTGTGGTGACCTCCAGGTCGGTGGTCCCGAGTCGTCGTTTTCGCAGCATCGTTGGCTCCTCCTTGGTGAGTCCGGCTTGAAATTGCCAGGATGACTTCCCGGCTGACGCTCGCATCGAGCGGTGCGAAACAATTAGCCCCGACCCCCGGCCGCGTCTTTGGCACTCGTCGGCAAAAACTGGCCTCTGGTCGGATCCGGCCGGCGGTCACGCTCGAAGCCTCGCGCCGTACGCAAGCGGCTCACGCATCCAACCGGCCCGGTCGGTCGTGGGAACGCGCAGGGCGGCTGGGGGGTTACTGCGAAACACTGCGTTCGAACGCACGTGCGCCTCGCGCTCTCGATGTACGAGAATCCAGCTGTCCAGCGCGTCGCCAAAACGCGAGGCCGAACGTGACTGAGCGCTTGGGACAGCAACAACATCTTCGGAAGGGATCGAGCTATGGCAGAGGCATTCAAAGGCAAGGTGGTTCTCGTGACGGGCGCCAACTCGGGAATCGGCGAGGCGATAGCGATCGCCTTCCAGGAGGCGGGTGCGGCCGTCTTCGGGATCACGCGGCGGCAGGAGGCGCTCGAGCGAGCGCGCGCTCGACACCCCGGCATTCGTTGGCTCCGCGCCGACGTCGCCAACTCGAAGGAGGTGAGCGCGGCTGTCGAGAGCGTGGTGAGGGAGGCCGGCCGGCTCGACGTGGTCGTCAACAACGCCGGCGGCTTCCGCTTCGCGCCACTCGCGCGGTCGACCGAAGACCTCGTCCGTAGCCAGTTCGAAGCCAACGTGTTCGGCACGACCTTCGTCGCGCAGGCGGCGCTGCCGGCTCTGCGCGCGAACCGCGGAACCATCGTGAACATCAGCAGCCCCGCCGGCCACAAGCCCGTTCCGGGCGGCGCGCACTACGCCGCGAGCAAAGCGGCCGTGGAGTCACTGACGCGCTCGTGGGCACTCGAGCTGGCGCCCGAGGGCATCCGCGTCAACGCGGTCGCGCCGGGGCCTGTCGACACGCCCGGCTTCGACAAGTCGGACATTCCGCCCGCGGAGCTGCCCGCCGTCAAAGAGGCGCTCGTCAAGCAAGTGCCGCTCGGGCGTATGGGGAGCGCCGAGGAGGTCGCGCGCTGGGTGGTGGCGATCGCCGACCCGAGCACGACCTGGTTGACCGGCCAGGTCCTCTCGGTCGACGGTGGAATGAGCCTGACCTGAGCAACCCTCCTGCAGTGACGCCCGGCGCCGGCGGGCGGCTCTACTTCTTCGTTCCGACAGCTCGAGTTGGAGAGCCCCGCGCCTTCCCGGACACAACCGCTCCTTGCGGATCTGCTGCGCCGTCCTTGCGAGGATCGGACGCGCCGAAATTCACCCCTTGGCCATTGCTCATCACTGCCTGGCCGCCGCCGACCCTCGGAGAGAAGGTCTCGTCGAGAATCTGGATCTGGTGACCCAGGCGCGCCAGCTCGCTGCGGGTGGCTTCGGGGATCCGGGGCTCGATCTCCACGTCCAGCCCGTCGAAGGTGTGCTTGGTGAAGCGCGGCGACTCGAGGGCGGCCTGGATGTTCATCCCGAAGTCGACGACGTTGGAGACGAACTGTGTGTGCGCCTGGGCCTGGTTCCATCCGCCCATGATTCCGAAGCCGATCCGGACCTCCCCCTTCTGCATGAATGCGGGGATGATCGTGTGCAGTGGGCGCTTGCGTGGCGCCAGGGCGTTGGGGTGGCCTGGGTCGAGGCTGAAGAGCGCTCCCCGATTCTGGAGGGCGAAGCCGGTCCCCGGGGCGACCAGCTTCGCGCCGAAGCTGCTGTAGACGCTCTGGATGAGCGAGACGATGTTTCCCTCGCGGTCGATGGCGGCCAGATAGATCGTGTCCCCGGCGCGCTTGGCCTTCAGATCCGCCGCTGCGCTTGGAGCGGCAGACGACCTCGCCCGGGAGGGATCGATCTCCTTCGCCCGGATCGCCGCATGTTCCTTCGACAGCATCCCTGCGACCGGAACATCGGAGAAACGGGGATCGGCCACGTATTTCAGGAGATCGGCGTAGGCGAGCTTCTTGGCCTCGATCATGAGGTGCAGTGAGCGAGCGCTGTTGTGCCCGTACTCGGACAGCGGGAACTGCTCCATGAGATTCAGCATCATCAGTGCGGCGATGCCCTGCACGTTCGGCGGCAGCTCGAAGATCTTCCATCCGCGGTACGTGGTGGTGATGGGCTCGACCCATTCCGCCTGGAACTCGGTCAGGTCCGCGGGCTTCATCGCTCCGCCGGACTGCCTCGAGAGCCCGAGGATCGCCGTGGCAGTCGGCCCCTGGTAGAACCCGTCTCGCCCCCGCTCGGCGATCCGCCGCAATGACGCCGCCAGGTCAGGATCGCGGAAGATCTCACCCACGCCTGGAGCCCTCCCGCCGGGCAGGAAGGTCTGCCGGAAGACGGGGTCCGCGTTCTCGAGCCTCTCGGCGGATTTCCAGGCCGCCGAGATGCGCTCGGTGAGCGGGAAGCCCTCCCCGGCGTAGTGAATCGCGGACGCGAGCAGCGTCTGGAGCGGGAGCTTCCCGAACCGGCGGTGAAGCGCATCCCATCCGGCGACACATCCCGGGACGGTGACGGTGAGAATCCCATCCTCGGGCATCTTCTCGAGCCCACGGCCACGCATGAAGTCGAGCGTCATTCCGGCCGGCGCCCAGCCGCTCGAATTCAGCCCGTAGAGCTTTCCGGTCTTGGCCTCGTAGACGATGGCGAAGAGATCGCCGCCGATGCCGTTGCTCATCGGTTCCACGACGCCGAGCGTCGCATTCGCGGCGATGGCCGCGTCCACCGCGGTCCCGCCCATCTCGAGGATCTGGGCGCCGGCTCGCGAGGCGAGAACCTGGCTCGTGGCGACGATGCCGAAGCGGGTGATCACCATCGATCGGCCCTGCGTCTCCGCAGCGCGGGTGGGCTCACCTCGGGCGATGGTGGCAGACAGCGCGAGGGCGCCGAAGATCCAGCCCGCAGTGCGAAGCAGCTGTTCAGCGTGGAGCAGAGAGTTCGTATCCATGTCTGGGCTCGCCTCGGTGGCGGCAAGTTAGGGCAAGTGGAGGGCCGACGCCTAAGAGTTCGTCACCGACGTCCCGGACTTCGACCTGCTGTGCAGCACGGGCGGTCGGGCGAGCGCTCGAGGGCGTGTGGTTCCACGACCAGCGGCGGAGCTTCGTGGTCTCTCATCTCCAGCCCAGCGGTGGAAAGGATCCGGGCGAGGCTCTCTCGCGGGGGTTGGTGATCGGGCTCCGGAACGACCAGAGCTCGTGGAGTCGACCGGGCTCTCGGAGCCGCTGCCCGGCGCGGAGCCTCACCGTGGCCGGCGGACGGTCCTCACCTTCCCGCTCCTGCCTCCTCCGCAGAAGAAGTGATCGCCGCCATCGGACTCGAGCCCTGAAACGCCCACTCCGGGCGGCATCTGTAGCCTCTCCAGGACCTCTCCCGTCTGAGGATCGACCCGCCTCAAATCGCTCTCGTCACCTTCCCAGGTGCCGTGCCAGAGCTCTCCGCCGATCCAGGTGACCCCAGTGACGAAGCGGTTGGACTCGATCGTGCGAAGAATCGCCCCTGTATGGGGATCGATTTGATGGATCTTCCGGTCCCGATACTGCCCCACCCAGAGCGTCCCTTCGGCCCACGTGAGCCCCGAGTCACCGCCGCCGCCGGGCGCCGGGATCGTGGCGAGCACACGGCCGGTCTGCGGATCGACCTTCTGGATGCGATCCTCGGCGAGCTGAAACAGGTGCTGGCCGTCGAAGGCCGTTCCTGCATGGGCGGCGACATCGATCGACCGGAGGATCTTCCCGCTGGCAGGATCGAAGGCGTTCAGCTTGTCGCCAGCGGCAAACCAGACGTTCTGACCGTCATAGGTGACTCCATCCACGTGGTCGACACCCGGAAAAGGTCCATACTCACGGATTATCTCGGCGGTCGATCGACTCATACTTTCATCCCTACTCAATCGGCAGTGGAGCGGGGAGTAACAAGGTCGTCGTGAATCCCGGCACGGGCGGGGTCATCCAACGACGCGCTCGCCCGCGACCGAACGACTGCACCTTGCCTGCTGCCGCAAGCGAGTCGAGCGCCCGCTGCACGGTGCGCTGGCT
>JBKOYI010000002.1:0-6226 GCA_046725335.1 Myxococcota bacterium
GATGGGTCCCCGTCGAGCTCACGCCCCGCCCACCCAGGCCAGGACCAGGGTGGCCGCGGTCACCCCCACTCCACCCACCAGGGCCCAGGAGGCTGCTCGCTTGGCGTGGGAACCGCGGGCGGCGATGGCCGCAGCCACGCAAGCCATCGCCGGGAAGGCCCAGGCCAGCCCCCGCAGCAGGGCCAGGGGGGCCTGACCGAGGGCGATTCCCAGGCCAATCCCGGCTGCAGCGCAGGCGGCATTCACCGCGAAGTAGGCCAGGGCGTAGGGCCAGATGCCCCAGAGGTTGAGTCGGACGGCCCGCTCGAGCTCGCCGCGCTCAGCCAGGCCCAGGCTGCGGACGCTCAGCTCGGCGCTGTGCCGCTCCAGCCGGTGATCGATTCCCCGGCCCAGCACGCCCAGCCCGGCGAAGAGCAGCAAGGCCACGCTCCAGAGGGCCGGCGTTCCACCGCCTCCACCCTCGAAGGCCATCGAGGCTGCGGCAGCAGTCGTTCCCGTCGCCGCCAGGGTGTCGTTCTCCGGGAGGGCTGCTCCCAGCGAGGCGGTGCCCAGATAGAACAGCTCGAGGACCATTCCAAGGTAAAGGCCAGTCTCAAGCTCGCCCAGGAGCAGCCCCATCCCGGTCGCTGCCACCAAGGGCCGGCTGAACATCGCCTGCAAGAAGGCACGGCGCTCCAGGGAGACCAGGGCCCCCCAGCCGCCCGCCAGTGCGACGTGGCCCCAGGGGACGTCCATGGGTGCGGCCCTTTAGCCCTTCTGAAAGCGCTCCACCATCTCCGTGAAATGAACCGGTCGCTCGGAGGGGACGCCGCGGGCCTCGATGTCCACCCCGCCGTTGTGCAGCGCCCGGAGCTGCCCCAGCTCCTCCTCGGTGAGGAAGACGCTGGTCGAGACGGGCCGGCGCATCGGTCCGTGGTGGACGTTGCCCAGGTTCACCCGGAGCAGGGACAGCCCGCGTTTCTGGGCCTGCAGCAGTGCAGGGATGTCCCGGAGCAGCAGCAGCGTCCGGACCGAATCGCTGGCGATCCGTTCGAAGGGGACTTCGGCCAAGGGCAGGATGTGGACCTCGATTTCCGGCGGAATGGCCAGCCCCATTGCGGTTTTCATGAGCGGGCTGTGGGCGGCCTCATCATCAGCGACCACCACACGTTGGACGTCCAGGCCGGGAAGCCAGGCTTCCACCACCTGTCCATGAATGAGACGGCTGTCAATGCGGAGGAATGTGATCACGGGAGTCCGGGCCATGGAGCGCGGCGGATGGTAGGGAGTCGGACTGACGCGTCCGTTTCCGGCCCGCCCCTGGCAGGCCCACTTCAGGTCGTCGCGTGGCGAGCGGCCGCGTCCCTCAGGAGCTCGGAAGCAAAACGAATGTTCCGCTGGGCGTAAGTGAGAAGCGCTTCCGCAAGGTCGTGGAGCGGGATGGGCTCCTTCCGGAGCGAGGCTGCCTTCATCAGCATGGGGAGGTTGACCCCGGCCAGGACCTCCACGTTTTCCTTCCCGCAGAGGAGAAGCGATTCCTTGCAGGGCGTGCCGCCGAAAAGGTCGGCCAGGACCAGCACGCCGTTGCCATGGTCCATCTCTTTCACGGCCGCCCGCATCTGCTGGCGGATGGTTTCGGCCGGGGTGCCGGGCTCAATGCTCACCGAAGTCACCTCGGGCAACTTCCCCATGATCTGCTCGGCGGTCGCCACCAGTTCCTGCGCCAGACGACCATGGGCTGCCACGACAAGCCCAACCATGTTCGACACCTCTCGACCCGTTCGCCGCGGGCTCCTACTCCTGCGCCACCCCGGCCTGCAACCATTGGACACACGCGGCACACCGGATCTTCACGAGCTCAGGATAAAACGGCATCAGGGGGTGGGCCAGCTGGCGTCCATCCGACCCGGGTGTAGTGCGCCCTGCCCCGGTCGGCCTTCTGGACGCCATCACTCTTTTTCGACATCCCGGTGCTGAACCTGCGTCGTGGCGTGATCGGCCCGAAGACGGTCGGCGAAGGCGTTGGCAACGGCCACGCTCCGATGCTTCCCACCCGTGCAACCAAGCGCAACTGTGAGGTAAGCCTTGCCTTCCCGCTGGTACCGGGGGAACAGAAACCGGGCCAGGTCGACGATGCGGTCCAGGAACTCCTGGGCCTCGGGGCGGTCCAGGACGTAGCTGGCGACCCGGGGGTCCTCCCCGGTGAGGAGCTTCAGCTCCGGGACGAAATAGGGGTTGGGGAGAAAGCGAAGGTCGAAGACCAGGTCGGCCTGGGGAGGGACGCCGTAGCGGTAGCCGAAGGAGATGACGGCCAGGCTGGGTGCCATCGACAGCTCGTCCCCGAACCGGGTGGTGACCAGCCGCTTGAGGTCGTGCACGTTGAGCTGGGAGGTGTCGATGACCTGGTCGGCCAGGTCACGCAGCTCCCTCAGAGCCTGGCGCTCCCGGGCAATTCCCTCCGGAACGCTGTCCTCGGGAGCCAGGGGATGGCGGCGCCGAGTTTCCGAGAAACGGCGCAGAAGGCTGTCGTCGGAGGCGTCCAGGAACACCACCTGCACCTCGTGCCCTTCGTCCCGTAAGCGGCCCAGGATGCGGGGGGCCTGGCGGAGCATCTCCCCCTCCCGGGCATCCATCACCAGGGCCAGCCGGGTGTTGCTCCCAGCCAGCTCGGCCAGCTCGGTCAACTGGGGCACCAGCAGGACCGGGAGATTGTCGATGCAGAAGAACCCGGCATCCTCCAGCGCCCGAACGGCGGTGGACTTGCCCGAGCCGGACATCCCCGTGAGGACGACGATGCGCCGGCTGCCCCGGGCCGGGGCGCCCATCACTCCACTTCCTCGCCCAGAGTCCTGCGCATCGCGCCCTCGGCGATGGCCCGGTTGAGCTGCTCGGCGAACTCCTTGGCACTGTGGTGGCCCTGCAGTTTGAGCAGGTGGTTGCGGGCCGCCACCTCGACCAGGGTGGTGATGTTCCGGCCGGGGCGCACCGGGATGGTGGAAAGCGGCAGATCCACCCCGACGACGTTGAAGAAGCGCTCCTCCACCCCCAGCCGGTCGTATTCGCGGTGCGGGTCCCACTCCACCAGCTCGATCACCAGCTCGATCTTCTTCCGGTCGCGCACCGCGGCCACGCCGAAGAGGTCTTTGATGTTGATGATGCCCAGGCCCCGGATCTCCATGTGGTGCTTGATGATCGGGTTGCCGGTTCCATAGACGATGTCCTGCTTGCGGCGGGTGACCTCCACGATGTCGTCGGCCACCAGCCGATGGCCCCGGGTGACCAGGTCGAGGGCGATCTCGCTCTTCCCGATGCCCGACTTGCCGAGGAGCAGGATGCCCACCCCGATGACGTCCATCAGCACCCCGTGGAGGCTGGCCGAGTCGGTCAGCGCTTCCTCCAGGAAGGCAGTGACTTGCTGAATGAAGGTGGATGACAGCAACGGCGTCTTCATGAGCGCCAGCTGCGCGGTGTTGCAGGCTTCCACCAGGGCCCGGGGAACGGGCAGGTCCTTGGTCACCACCACGCAAGCCAGGTTGGAGTCGCTCAGTTTGTTGAGCGCCTCGCGCTGGGTGGCCTCGTCCAGGGTGTTGAGGTAGCTGATCTCGGTGTTGCCGAAGACCTGGACCCGCTCCGGATGCAGATGCTCGGTGAAGCCAGCCAGGGCCAGCCCCGGTTTCTGAATGCGGGGACTGGTGATGACCCGGGACAGGCCCTCGGCGCCGGCCACGAGCGTCAGTTGGAGTCCGTAGTCCCGGTCCTCCAGCAGTCGCGCAATCTTGATCGAGCCCATCGGCGTGCTTCCGTGATGTATCACGCAGAGCAGTCCCGTGCCGCTCGACCACTCCCTCGCCGCACCGCCCCCCGCCCCCGGGAGGACTCTCGCCCTGTGGATCCTGCTCGCGGCGCTGGCGGCCGGCGCGGCGCTGCGCGGCTGGCTGGCCCTGACCGACAACGGCATCGCCTGGCCCGATGAGATCTACCAGTCCTTGGAACCAGCCCACCGCTGGGTCTGGGGCCAGGGCTGGGTGGCGTTGGAGTTCCGCCAGGGACTGCGCAACTGGACCCTGGCCGCGCTGGTGACCGGACTGTTCGAGCTGTTTCGCGGGCTGGGCCTCTCCCGCCCCGAGCTGTACGTGCCGGCGGTCAAGTGCGTGTTCGCCGCGGTGGGAGTGGCCACCGCTTGGGCGGCGGCGCGGCTGGCCCAACGGATGGGAGCGGAGGCATTGTGCGCGGCGGCGGCTGGAGTGCTGTGGGCGCTGGCGGCTCCAGCCATCTACTTCGCTCCCCGCGGACTGTCCGAACCGCTGTCCGCCCTGCCGGTGACGCTCGGTCTGTGCCTGGCGCTGCCTTCGGCCAGCACCGGCCGCGGGCGATTTCTGGGGGCGTCACTGCTCGGGTTGGCGGTGCTGCTCCGGCTGCAGAACGCGCTGCTCTGCCTGGCCGTCTTGCTGGTCTGGCTGGCTCGAAGGCGATGGCGACCCGTGGTGCAGCTGCTGGCCGTGCTGGCGGGGTGGGCTCTGTTGTACGGGCTGATTGACCGGTTGACCTGGGGGGCCTGGTTCCACTCCGCGGTCGCCTACTGGCGCTACAACTGGGTGGAGGGGCGGGGAGCGCTCTTTGGGGCCTCGCCCTGGACGTACTACCTCAGCGTGCTGTGGAGCTCGATGTCGGGGGTGTCCCTGGTGCTGGCCGCTGGGGTGGTGCTGGGGGCGCGGCGAGCTCCGGCGCTGGCCTTCGTGGTGCTGGCCTTCCTGGCTGCGCACATGGCCATCCCTCACAAGGAGCTGCGCTTCATCCTCCCGGTGCTCCCAGCAGCGATGGCCCTGGCCGGCGTCGGGCTGCAGGTGGCCTCGGAGTTCATCGGCTGGCGGGTCCCGGTCGGGCTGGCCTTGCTCGCCGCGGTGGCTTCGGCGGTGAGGTTCCACACCCTGACCTTTGGGGAGCTGGGTGCCTACGAGGGGCAGCGCGACCCAGTGAGCGCTTACGACGACTTCGGCAACGTGAACCGGCTGCTGATGGTGGCCGGCCGGCGCGCCGACCTGTGCGGGCTCAAGGTCGAGGCCACCCACATCGCCTGGACCGGCGGGTACACCTATTTTCACCGCGACGCCCCGATGTACTCGCATCTGGGACCAACCCGAGAGTCGGGTCACTTCAACTACGTGCTGACCGCCGGCTTCGCCGTTCCCCCGGGCTCGGTGGTCGCCCGGGAAGGCCCGCTGGTGTTGGCCCGGCTCTTCGACGGACCCTGTGTCCCGGACTGGGGGTACCGTCCCGACCTGCCATAGCCTCTGCCGAGGAGCACCCCATGGGCCCCACAGCCGTCTGCTCCACGCTGGCCCTCTGCCTCTCGGCCTCGGGGCCCCCGGAGGCGCGTCTGGCCTTCGCCGCTCCGCTGCGGCAGGGGACCGCCACCACGCCGCCCACTCTCGGAGACGAAGAGCCGGCGCTCCAGCTCCAGTGGGAAGCTCTCCAAGCCGAAGAGAGGCACGCCCGGGTGTGGTTCTGGGGCTGGTCCGGATTTTACAGCGCAGTGATCGTCGGCGAGACGGCCATTGCCGCGACCACTGGCAACAGTGGGGCCAGGACGAACGCCTATGTCAACATCGCCTCCAGCAGCGTCGGGTTGCTGGCCATCGTCCTGCGCCCTCCGCCGGCTGCCTTCGGCCTCGATGCCATTCGCGCGCTGCCAGAAGCAACGGAGGAGGAACGGCGAGCCAAGAACAGAGCCCTGCGCGCTCTCTTCGACCGGGCGGTGGCGGAGGAACGCTTCTACCGTTCGCCTCTCAATCACGTCATCGGCCTGACGGTGAACGCCGGGATCGCGGCGCTCCTGTACTTCGGGTACCACCTTGGGACACGCGCCTTGATCACCCTGTTCGGCGGGAGCGCCGTCTGGGAGGCGCAGGTGCTCACCTACCCGGCCAAGGCGCGCGACGCTGCCGACGGGCTCCGCCCTCAACCAGCGCTTCGTGCACAGTGGGTGTTCCTCGGAAACGGAATCGCGGTGGCGGGAAGCTTCTGAGGGCTGGCCAGAGCCGTTCGACCGCCGGTGCTCGGACTCGCTCAGCCGAGCGAGGCGCCGGTGTTCCCGGCATCAACCAGGATGGCCCGCGCCATCAGGAACCGTCCGGTAGGAGCTTCAGGTCGTAGGTCACCGTCACCGCGTCGCCCACGGTGACCTCCGCGAAGAGCACTTTCGTCGACTTCACCACCACGCCGAAATCCTTGAGGACGAGGGTCGAAC
>JBKOYI010000082.1:0-10713 GCA_046725335.1 Myxococcota bacterium
CTCCTGGACCTTCTCCTGGGCGGAGAGCCGCTGTCCCAGCCGGGCGCTCAACAGCGTCTTGGCGCGGGCGGCCAGGTCGATCGAAGATTCCTGGAGCTCATCGAAGAAGCCGGCCAGCTCCAGATCGCCGCCGGCCCGGGCATCCTCGGCATGGCGCTGGGCGGCGGCCGCTTGTTTGAGCGCGTGGTAGAGCGTGCCCACCAGGTCGTTGAACGGGTCCGGGAAGTGGGTTTCTGTTTCGCGTGTCTTCATGGCTGCTCCCCGAGAGCGACCGGGAAAAGCTAGCCATCGTTACTTGCCGACGGCAGGCCCGGGTCCTGGAGCACGGGCCAAAAGCGCCCCTCGGCGTCCATCCGCACCAGGTCGACGTAGCCCCCCACGTGAGCATCCCCGACGAAGATCTGGGGCACTGTCCTCTGGCCTCCGGACCGCTCCACCAGCCGAGACCGCGCCTCCTCGTCCCCGGTCACGTCGACCTCCCGGAAGGGGATGCCCCGGGAGCGGAGATACTGCTTGGCTCGGAGGCAGAAGCCGCAACTCACCGTGCTGTAGAGGGTCACTTCAGGCACGAAAAATGTCGCTCCGGTTGGACGCTCGTGCCCCGGCATGGTGAAGTATCCGATGGCATGTCACCAACATGCTGATGTCGCTGGACCGGGGCGAGCGCCACGGAAATTGCATCCTTGCGTGGGGGAGCGTGTCGACGTGCAGAACACGCGGGTCCTGGGCCGGCAACGCCGCCGGTTCAAAGTACAGATGGGAGCCGCCTCCGGCTTCACGACCGACGTGTCTGCGGGGGGCTTTTGTGCCGAGCTGATGCGCGTCTTCCCCAAGGGGACCGCAGTCAAGGGAACCCTGCTGGTGGAAGGTCGGGATTTCGAGTTCTCCGGTCGAGTGGCCTGGGCCAAGCAGGGCGATTTTCGCCTCAACATGCGCGGGCGCATGGGGGTGGCTTTCACCGATGCCCCGGAGGAGCTGCGCCGCATCTTTGGAGTGAGCCCAAGTGGGACTCCCTTGCCGGCGCCCGGGCCGCTTCAGCGGCCGTGACCTGATGCCGGAGACCACCCTGGTTGATCGTTTCTCGCTTGCCCTGGCGGCCGATCTCTGCGTCGCGCCTCCGCTCACGTGACTCGGGCCACGCTCCGCTGCGGCGCTCCTTGATCTCTGCCGCCGTTGCGGCGCGATCTTCCGACCAACCAGGGTGGTCGCCGGCATGCGTAAACGGCGCGGCCCCCGCCGGGCACCCCCAGGAGGTGCCAGACGAGGGCCGACGGTTTCAGGGCGCCCGACCAACCAGCGCCCGGCCTCGGCTCACATCCCCATCCCGCCCATGCCGCCCATCCCGCCCATTCCCCCGCCGGCCGGCTTGCCGTCCTCGTCCTTCGGGCGCTCGGCCACCATGGCTTCGGTGGTGAGCATGAGGGAAGCCACCGAGGCGGCGTTCTGCAGCGCCGAGCGGGAGACCTTGGCCGGATCGATGACGCCCGCGGCGAGCAGGTCCTCGTAGATGCCGGTGGCCGCGTTGAAGCCGAAGCTCCCCTGGCCCTCCTTCACCTTGTTGACGATGACCGAGCCCTCCAGGCCGCCGTTGCCGACGATCTGGCGCAGCGGCTCCTCCAGGGCACGGCGGACGATCTCCACCCCGAACCGCTCGCCCTCGGAGAAGGAACCACCCTCCAGCGCCTTGAGGCAACGGAGGAAGGCCACTCCACCGCCGGGGACGATGCCCTCCTCGACGGCCGCCCGGGTGGCGTTGAGTGCGTCCTCCACGCGGGCCTTCTTCTCCTTCATCTCGGTCTCGGTGGCGGCACCGACGTTGACCACCGCCACTCCGCCCACCAGCTTGGCCAGGCGCTCCTGGAGCTTCTCCCGGTCGTAGTCGCTGGTGGTGTCCTCGATCTGGGCGCGGATCTGCTGCACCCGGGCCTGGATGTCCTTCTGGCTGCCGGCTCCGTCGATGATGGTGGTGTTGTCCTTGTCGACGGTGACGCGCTTTGCGCGGCCCAGGTCGGCCAGGGTGATGTTCTCCAGCTTGATGCCCAGGTCCTCGGCGATCATCTTGCCGCCGGAGAGGGTGGCAATGTCCTCCAGCATGGCCTTCCGGCGGTCCCCGAAGCCGGGGGCCTTCACCGCGCAGGTGTTGAGGACCCCGCGGATCTTGTTGACCACCAGGGTGGCCAGGGCCTCCCCTTCCACCTCCTCGGCGATGATCAGGAGCGGCTTACCGGAGCGGGCCACCTGCTCCAACAGCGGAAGCAGATCCTTCATCGAGGAGATCTTCTTCTCGTGGATGAGGATGTAGGGGTCCTGGAGGACGACCTCCATCCGCTCCGCATCGGTCACGAAGTAGGGGGAGAGGTAACCGCGGTCGAACTGCATGCCCTCGACCACCTCCAGCGTGGTTTCCAGGCCCTTGGCCTCCTCCACCGTGATGACGCCCTCCTTGCCCACCTTCTCCATCGCATCGGCGATGATCTGCCCGACGGTGGCATCGCCGTTGGCGGAGATGGTGCCCACCTGGGCGATCTCCTTGTTTCCTTTGGTCGGCTTGGCCTGCTTCTTCAGCTCGGCCACCACGATCTCCACGGCCTTGTCGATGCCGCGCTTGATCTCCATCGGGTTGTGGCCGGCGGCGACCAGCTTGCTGCCCTCGCGGAAGATCGCCTGAGCCAGCACGGTGGCGGTGGTGGTGCCGTCGCCGGCCACGTCGGAGGTCTTGCTCGCGACCTCCTTCACCATCTGCGCCCCCATGTTCTCGAAGCGGTTCTCCAGCTCGATCTCCTTGGCCACCGTCACTCCGTCCTTGGTGATGGTGGGGGAGCCGAACGATTTCTCCAGCACCACGTTGCGGCCCTTGGGCCCCAGGGTGACTCGCACCGCGTCCGCCAGGGTGTTGACGCCGCGGAGGATCGCCTCGCGGGCGCGTACGTCGAAAATGATGTCTTTGGCCATCTTGGGTCTTCTCTCTGGGTTCTATTTGGGAAAGGGGGGACTACTTCTCGATGACGCCGAGCACGTCCTCCTCGCGGAGGATGAGGTGGTCCTCGCCCTCGATCTTCACTTCGGTACCGGCGTACTTGCTGAAGAGGATGGTGTCACCGGCCTTGATGTCGAGAGGCCGGACCTTCCCGTCCTCGAGAATCTTGCCGTTGCCCACGGCGACGACCTTGCCCTCGAGCGGCTTCTCCTTGGCGGTGTCGGGGATGATGATCCCACCCTTGGTCTTGTTCTCCTCGGCGACGCGCTTGACGATCAGCCTGTCCTGCAGGGGACGAATCTTCATGGTTCAGCCCTCATCGGTTGCGGGTGTGGTGTGCGGGGACTTGGCACTCTTACCACGAGAGTGCTAAGTCCAAGTCGCGGCGCACAATAACCGGCGAGCCTGGCCTGTCAAGGCACCCTGGTGGGCCCGAAACCGCCCGTTTCCACAACGACTTTCGCCCGGCGACCCGGCCGACACGCCCTGCTGCGCCAGGTGCCAGCGGGGTGCCATTCTGGCAGCCGGGGCACCTGAGTGCCAGCGCAACCCCGCGAAATCCTTCAGGTGTAGGAGTGCGCGGCGTGGGCGGGGGTTGTTAGCCTTGCCGGGCAGCCATGGAAGTTCTGGCCGTCACCTCTCTGAAACAGTTTTTCAAGGGCCTCCTGGACGAGGCGCTGGCGCGGACCGGGGTGGACGTTGCCCAGGTCACCGAGCTCTACCTGGCGGATCTCCTGGCCGAATACGCCGCCACCGACCGCCTCTTCACCCCCGACGAGGCCGGGCGCCCGGACGAGGAGCCGCTGGCCCTTCTCTACCACCGGGCCCTGGCTGCCGAGCGCGAGCAGCGCATCCGGATGCTTCGGAGGCTGGGGGACGTCTCGCTCTACAAGGCCGGCTTCTTCGCCGGGGCCGTGCGGGAGAGCACGGTGGGGCAGGGCTACTACATCCAGATGGGAGGCACCGCCTACGGACAGGTGGCGGCCTTGGCCCGGGGCGGGTTCGCTTCGGTCTACGACGAGTTGGGGCGGAAGTTCCGTCCCCTGGTCGACGTGCTGGAGGGCATCGCCGCGCGGGCGACGGCGCGTAGCTCGGCCGGCGGCGTACTCCGGGTCTACGAGTCCTGGCGGCGCACCGGCAACGAGGCGCTGGAGACGGTCCTGGTCGACGCCGGGCTGCTCCCTCCCAAGCGGGGGCTCCCCAACTGAGCGCCTCCGAGCTCCCCCTGGTCGACGAGGTCCAGGACCAGCTGGAGGCCATCTACGACATCCAATGTCCCCGGGCCGCCCAGTTCCTCCTCCACCCGGACGCGGCCAATCAGCTGCGGGCCCCGCGGGTCGAGGAGGAGTTGTGGATCCACGAGTCGGACGGAGCCCTCGACATCGGGCTCTACCTGGCTCCCCAGCTCCGGGCGCGGATCGGCCACCGCTCACTGCGGGAGTCGGGCTGGCTGGAGCCTTCCCTCGACGCCTACTGCCGGGTGGCCGAGGGGGTGAGCCATTTCCTCTACCTGGTCCGCAGCGCTTCTTTGGGGCGGCGCCTCTCGCTCCTGGAAATGGAAGCGCAGGGCGAGGTCGACAAGTTTGCCAGCCTGTTGCTCCATCGATGGCCGTCGATGACCGGCCCGGGGGCTCGAGCGCTGCATGCCCAGCTCTTCGACGCGGTCTCCTACCATGCCCACCTCGAGGCAGCCGAGCACTGGCGATACCGGGAGGCCAACCGGCTCGGCCGAGCCTTTTCCGCCAGGTTGCTGGTGCACTGTGCGGCCCGCCGGCTGGATCGGGTCCTGGAAGCTCTGCGCTACGCCTACCGCCTCGGCGCCCAGGCCAAGCTCCAGCACCTGGCCCGCGCGGCCTAACGGCGCGGCAAGGTAAGCTGAGGGCTCCGTGACGGACAAGCCGTTCCTGCTCACCGTGGACCCCGACGTCCGCTCGGCCCGTGCCCTGGCCGAGGGCTTCTCCCGGGCGGATTTTCGCTTTCGGGCGGTGCCCGAGGTTCGCCGGGCGCTGGCGGTCCTCCGTTCGCAGGCGGTCGACGCCGTCCTGGCGGTGGGCGAGCTGGGGACTCCCTTGCTCGACGAGCTGCTCTCGGCCCTGGTCCAGGAGCCCGGGCTGGCCCGCGTCCCGGTCTTCGTCCTGGGCAACAACCCCGTCGACGTGTCGCTGGTTTCCCAGCTGCGCACCGGAGTGGTGGAGCTGCTGTCCCAGCCCTTCTCCGCCTTCGAGCACCCGGCCCGGGTGCGGCAGGTGCTGGCCGAGCTGCCCGAGCGCACCGGGACGGTGGTGGGTTTCCAGGCCATCCGGATGGTGGAGCACCTCCAGCGCACCTTCCGCTCCGGAGCGCTGAAGCTGAACCCCGGCACCCCCCACGAGAGCCTGGCCATCTTCGCCAACGGGGTCCTCCGGGATGCCCGGCACCGTGAGGCCCGCGGCGAGACGGCCCTGGCGGCGATGCTGGCACTCCCCCGGGCCCCCTGGGCCTTCATCGAGCTGAGCGGACAGTCGGGGGAGGGGACCGGGGTCGTCCTCCAGCTGGACGAGCCGACGGTGGTTCCCGCTTCGGGTGGGGAGGAGAACGAGGACTACGAGATCCTTCCCGACGACGGACAGGAGGTGCTCCTGGCCGAGGGCGACTCGCCCATCAGCGACGAGGCTGGGGAGGAGCTGTTGCTGGAGGAGCCGGTGACGCCCACTCCTCCGCCTCCGCACACCCCGATTCTCCTGGTCGACGACGACGAGGAGCTTTGCCGGATGTTCGCCAGCCTCTTTCGACGGAAGGGCTTCGACGTCACCACCGCCCAGGACGGCCTGGCCGGCTACGAGGCGGCGGTCCAGGGAGACTTCGCGCTCCTCATCGCCGACCTCAACATGCCCAAGATGGATGGCTGGGGGCTGCTGCGGCTGATCCGGGACGACTACCGCACCCGCGAGCTCCCCTTTGCCATGCTCTCCTGCCAGGACGACTACCGGGACTCGCTCCGGGCCCTCGACGCTGGGGCCCAGGCCTACTTTCCCAAGACCCTCCGGCTGGAGGTGCTGGTGGGGCAGGTGGGGACCCTGCTCCAGCCCCGGGTGGAGTTCCGGATCCTCCTTGTCGCCGACAGGGTCAGCACCGTGCCGGTCGGTCAGCTGGGAGTGCAGTGGGTGCTCCGCGAGCTGGCCTCGGCCGGTCTGAGTGGACGGTTACGGGCCAGGGACAGCTGGGCCAGCTACGAGGTGGTCTTTTCCAGGGGCGCCGCGTTGCACGCATTGGCGCAGACCGGCTCGCACCAGGCGGTGGGCGAGCGGGCGCTGAACGCCTTCGTGGCCAGTCGGTGCACCGAGGCCCGATGGGAGCCGGGCGACTTCGGGACTCGCCAGACGTTGATGCTTCCGGTGCCGGAATTGCTCGCCCGGGCCGCCCAGCTCCTCAACGAGAACGCCCGCAAGCTCCGGGACGGGTTGATGGTCAACCCGCTGGAGATCCACGTCAACCCGGACCTCTACCAGGTCTACGTCCGCAACGGGCCCAAGCAGTGGCTTCCCGCGGCGCGGTTGCTGTGCGAGCAGGGGCTCCCGCCGCGCGAGGTGCTGGCGCAACTGGACGATTCGCCGATCGAGCTCGAGGAGGTCCTGCGCGATCTCATCCGCCGGGGGGTGGTCTCGCTGAGCGCGCCCCCAGCCTGATGGCGCAGCCATTGGGGTTACAGCGAAGCGGCTTTGGGCGGGTCGTACTTGCCGGAGAGCGTCTCGCGGACGTCCCGATCGAACTTCACCTTCCCGGTGGCGACTTCGCGGAGCGAGAGGACCGGGGGCTTGTTCTTGGACGTCTCGATGAGGGGGCGGGCTCCGGCCATCAGCTGACGGGCCCGCTTGGCGGCGAGAAGCACCAGGGCGAAGCGATTGTCCACGAGCGGAAGGCAGTCTTCGACGGTAACGCGGGCCATGTCTTTCCTCCCCGGCCGGGGGCGGCGCCCCCCGGGGCAAGGGGCGGGACCTAACGGGGGCCGGAGGGGGATGTCAAGCGGGGGGCGGCCGCCCTACCTTGTGTCATGGGGGAGCCTCGGCACCCAAACCATCCCGGCGAGCTGAGCACCGAGCCGGCCCAGGCCGAGCGGCTGCGGGCTGGCCAGGAACTGGAGGCCCGGGCCCGAGCCATCCAGGTGCTGCAGGGACTGGGCATCCCCTTCCTGGTGGGTGGGGCCTATGGCTTTGCCCACTACACCGGCATCTACCGGGACACCAAGGACCTCGACCTCTTCGTCCGTCCCCCCGACGCCGAGCGGGCCATGGTGGCGCTGGGACGAGACGGCTGGCGGACCGAGCGCCATCCGCAGGGCTGGCTCGACAAGTGCTACCAGGGCGAATACTACGTCGACCTGATCTTCAGCTCGGGCAACGGTGTGGCCGTGGTGGAGGACACCTGGTTCGAGCATGGGGTCCCGGCCCACGTTTTCGGCCAGCCGGTCCTGCTGGTTGCGGCCGAGGAGATGATCTGGAGCAAGGCCTTCGTGATGGAACGAGAGCGCTTCGACGGCGCCGACGTGAACCACTTGCTCCGGTCGTTGGGCCCCAAGCTGGATTGGGCGCGTTTGATGCGGAGGTTCGACAGGTACTGGGAGGTCCTGCTGGCCCAGCTGGTGCTCTTCCGCTTTGCCTACCCCTCGGACCGAGACAACATTCCCGACCCGGTGCTCACCGAGCTGCTTTCCCGGGCGGTGGATACGCTGCGCCAGGGAAACGAGGAGGAGCGCATCTGTCGCGGCAACCTCCTCTCCGCCGTCAACTACCGGCTGGACATCGAGGCCTGGGGCTACCTCGACGGCCGGGTCTGGGACGAGCAGAAACGAGGAGAACGTGGCACGGGATCCGAACTCGAAGATCAGGGTGGCGGCGACGGGTGACCTGCACTGCCGCGATGATCAGCACGGGCGCTTTCGCAACTTCGTCAAGCACGTCAACGAGGTTGCCGACGTCCTGCTGCTGTGCGGGGATTTGACCGATCGGGGAACCCCCGAGGAGGCCAAGGTCCTGGCCGAGGACCTCTCCGCCTTGCGCATCCCCTGCGTGGGGGTGTTGGGCAACCACGATTACGAGGCCGGCGCCGCCAAGCAGGTCTGCGCCGAGCTGGGCAAAGCCACCGTGCACATGCTCGACGGCGACCACTATGTCTTCGACAAGGCGCTGGGGGTGGCCGGGGTCAAGGGATTCGGAGGTGGCTTTGGGCGGGCCACGCTCCAGGCCTTCGGCGAGGGCCCGGTCAAGGCCTTCGTTCAGGAGGGAGTGTCCGAGTCGCTGAAGCTGGAGGCGGCGCTCATCCAGCTCGACACTCCCAAGAAGGTGGTGGTGCTCCACTACAGCCCCATTCCCGACACGCTGGTCGGTGAGCAGCCGGAGCTGATGCCTTTCCTGGGCACGAGCCGGCTGTCCTACCCCATCGACCATTACGGCGCGGAGGCAGTCTTCCACGGGCACTCCCACCACGGCTCGCGCGAGGGGAAGACCCCGGGCGGCATTCGGGTTTTCAACGTCGCGATGCCGCTCCTGGCGAAGACGACCCCCGAACAGCGATTCGCGCTCATCGAGGTGTAGGATCGCCCAGCGTGGCGGACACCGACTTCTTCCAGGACGGACCGAGGCTGGGAAACCAGTTCGATTCCGACACCGTCCTCCGTCTCTGGGTGGAGCGGGCTCTTCCTCCGGAGATTCGACGCACCGTCGAGCCCGAGCTGCGGGAGATGGGGGAGCTGGCGGCAACGACCTTGCTCGACCTGACTCGGACAAGCCGGGAGGAGGAGCCGCAGCTCGTCTCATTCGATCCCTGGGGACGACGGATCGACTACGTCCGCGTTCCCGAGGCCTGGAAGCGCTATGCCTTGGTGGCCGCGGAGTGGGGGCTGGTGGCCATTCCCTACGAGCGGAAGGAGGGTCCCTTCGCTCGGATTCGCCAGGCGGCCCTGGTCCACCTCTTTGGTCCGTCGAGCTCCGTCTACACCTGTCCGCTGGCGATGAGCGACGGCGCGGCCACCACGCTCTTGACCCACGGCAACCGGGAGCTGGTGGAGCGAGCGGTGCCCAGGCTGACCAGTCGCGATCCGGCCCGAGCCTGGACCAGCGGGCAATGGATGACCGAGCGGACCGGAGGTTCGGACGTCGGGCAGAGCCTGACCCTTGCGGTGCAGGACGCCAACGGTTGGCGGTTGTACGGGACGAAGTGGTTCACCTCGGCCACCACCAGCGAGATGACGCTCACCCTGGCCCGGCCGGAGGGGAATCCTTCCGGCGGAAAGGGACTGGCGCTCTTCTACCTCGAGCTCCGTGACTCTAGCGGCGCGCCCAACGGGATGCGGCTGCTGCGGCTCAAGGACAAACTGGGCACGCGGATGCTCCCCACTGCGGAAATCGAGCTGGAGGGAGCGCGGGCGGTGCCGGTGGCCGGCCTGTCCGATGGGGTCCGGGCCATTGCCCCGATGCTGCAGATCACCCGAACCTGGAACGCGCTGTGTGCGGTGTGTTCCATGCGGCGCGGAGTGGCGCTGGCCCGCGACTACGCCCGGCGGAGGAAGGCCTTCGGAGCATTGCTTTCCGAGAAGCCGCTGCACGTGCAGACCCTGGCGGATCTGGAGGTGGAGTACCAGGCGGCGTTCCTGCTCACCTTCCGGCTGGTGCAACTGCTCGGGCGGGTGGAGGCGGGGGAGGCCAGTGAGGCGGAGCGGCAGTTGGTCCGGACGCTGCAGCCGGTGACCAAGCTGCTCACCGCCAAGCAGGCGGTGGCCCACGCCAGCGAGGTGCTGGAGGCCTTCGGAGGAGCCGGCTACGTGGAGGACACCGGGCTTCCGGCGCTTCTCCGCGATGCCCAGGTCCTGAGCATCTGGGAGGGGACGACCAACGTCCTCTCGCTCGATCTGTTGCGTGCGCTGACGGCCGAATCGGGGCTGGAGCGCATCGAGGAGGAGATCGGCCGGGCGGCGCGAGACGCGACCGAGGCCGGGCTGGCGCCGTTGCGAAGCCGTCTGGATGCCCTGCTGGAGGGAGCCTTGGCCTGGTTTCGGGCCGCCAGCGCACAACAGCGGGAGGCGGGCGCCCGGACCTTCGCTCTGGCCATCGGGCGAGCGTTGCAGCTGGCCCTGGTCGCCGAGCACGCCCAGTGGCTGGTCTCGCGCGGAGACCGGCGCGGGGTGGCGGTGGCCCGGCGACTGGCGGCGCTGTCCCCGGTGCCGGATTTCGAATCCACGCTCGACACCGAGGGCGCCCAGTCCGCTGCCCACCTCGAGGGCTGAGCCCAAGTGGCCGGACAGGGGCGGCCCATCGAGTCGTCTCGGCCTCGAGAGGCGAGACCCTCACTCTCGCCAAGTGGGTTCCGTGCCTAGTGTTGGTGGCCCCCGATGAATCCGCCGACAAACCTCAACTTCGACTGGGTCAACGATCGGCTGGCCATCGGTGGCCGGTGGCCCCTCGACGCCGTCGATGAGCTCGTTCGGCGTGAGCGGATCCGGGCCATCGTCGATCTGCGGGCCGAGGACCGAGACGACGAGGCCCTGCTCCGGCGGCACGGGATCGAGTTCCTCCACCTCCCCACCGAGGACGGCTCGGCAATCTCGAGGGAGATGCTCGACGAGGGGGTGGGATGGGTGTGCCAGCGGCTCGACCGGGGCGATCCAGTCCTCATCCATTGCCAGGCCGGGGTGGGCCGGAGCGCCCTCCTGGCCCTGTGCACGCTGGTGGCCGGGGGCAGCGAGCCACTGGCGGCCCTGGAGC
>JBKOYI010000090.1:0-19234 GCA_046725335.1 Myxococcota bacterium
CCACCAGCGAGCGAACTGCTCGGCGGCGGCGAAGTAGACGCTTTCGTCGCGGACGAAGCCGACGGGGCGCTCGGTGGCCCACAGGATGGCGAAGGCCAGAAGGCCGAGGCCGAGCGCGAGGCGGCGGTCCGCCTGAGTCGAAGCCCGCGAGCTCAGGGGGTCCCTCCCAGCGCGCGCAGCCGGATGCACACCTCGCGCTCGTGGGGATCGTCGGTCTGGAGCGTCAAGGTGATTGGCCCGGCGGTCGGCTGCGGAGCCGTGCCTTGAACGAAGCCCTCGTGACCGGCGGGGATGCGCAGGTGGAGCACGCCCGCTGACCCGGAGAGCTGAAGCCGGACGTCAGAACGCTCTCGCTTCCAGGCGTGCTCCCAGCTGATGCCTGCTTCCAGGAGGATCTCCGGGGCCGCTGGGACGTCGGGGAAGCGAAGCACCAGCCGGGATGGGCCCCGCGGGGGGATGACGAAGAGGCAGCGAACCGGCTGGTAAAGCACCTCGTGCCAGGCGACCTCGGCTCGGGCCCCGCCGCCGCATGCCAGAGCGGACCCGGAGCGGTTGCAGGAACCTGGTGCCGCGTTCGGCGACTCGATGGAGACCTCGGCCCGCTGCAGCGCTTCGGCGGCAGAGAAGAGGACCTTGCGTGCTCTGCCGTTCCGGTAGGGTGTCAGGGTCAAGGCCCCGAAGCGCTGGGTGGGGGCGACCGCCGAGCGATCGGGTAAGAAGTGCGCCCGGAAGTCGGCATCCGGGGTGTGCGGGAATCGCTCGTTGGCCAGGACCCAGATGCGCGGGTGATCGATCAGGTCATCGGCCGTGTCGCCGAGATAGCCGACGATGGGGAGGTCCGCCGGAAGGTACAGCCGGGCCCGCTCCGTCCACCAAGGATGGAGCAGCACCACGTCGCCCGGTGCTCGGGCCGCCTTCAGAGCTCCGGCCAGCGCCCGGTAGTCGTCCTCCGAGGGAAAGGCCCGTGGCAGCTCGATCTGGAAGAGAAGGCCGTAGAGGGCGACCAGCGCCAGCGCTCCGGCGGGCAGGGCCAGCAGCAATCGCGGTCGAGGCTCGACCGTCTGCACCATCAGGACTTGGCGAGCCGGATCTTCTGCTCGCTCTTGTCACGACAGAAGGTGTCGAAGAAGGTGTCGCCGCCCTCGAAATTCAGCGTCCAGGGCGGGTACATGGCGCAGCGCGGGTCGAGACAGTGGTGGAGCTCCCAGGTGTGCCCCAGCTGGTGCATCGCTTGTCGGGCGATGATCTTCAGCCCGGCTTCGAGATCCTTGACTCCGGCAGTGGACACCAGCGCCCGCGGTCCGTTCTGCAAGGCGAACCCCGAAGACGGCACCTCCCCGGAGAGAACCGTGCGGGGCTTCAGCTTTCGGTGGGTGAGGTAGAGGACCTTGTCGTCGGCGTAGGCCCGCGGGGCGGGCAGCGCCCGGAGCAAAGCCTCGGCATCGAAGGGCTCGCTCTGCCCGGCGGGGACCGGCATCTCTCCGGCGTGTTCGCAGCCCACGCCGAAGGCGGTGTAAAGCACCTTGCATAGCCGGTCGATGACTTTCGGGTCGTAGGGTTCGAGCGTCACGAGTCGGATCACGTCCTGGCTCCCTGCACCTTGCGCTACCGCTTCTTTCCGGTCGACTTGGCCGGCTTCTTGGCTGGCTTCGGCTTCGGCTTGGGTTTGGCCTTGGCCTGGGGTTTCGGCTTGGCCGGAGCCGCCTTCTTGGCCGGAGGGGCAGCTTTGGCGGCCGGCTTCTTCTTTTCGGCGAGCTTCTTTGTCGCCGCAGCCTTGGCAGCGGGCTTCTTCTCTTCGGCGGGGGGCTCTTCGGCCTCGGCTTCACCCTCGCCCGCCTCGGCCTCGGTCGCTTCCTCGGGGACGACGTCCAGCTCGCCGCCCAGTCCGAGCAAGTCTTCACTCAACTCCAGCCCCTCCTCGTCCTCACCGGTGGGAGTGCGGAACTCCTCGGCGGTGCGCTTGGGCCGCTCCCTCCCAGGCGGGAAGAGAACCAGGTCCACCGAGTCCTCGGCGTTCACCTCGGGTTGGTTCAGGCTCGCCGCCAGCTCCGCCACCAGGAGATGGCGCGCGTTGTCGTACAGCTCGCGTTCCTTCGTGGGGAGGGGTCGGAGCTCACTGAGGACCTGCAATCCCTTCACCACCTCGGCCAGGCCCAGCAGGCCACCTTGGCTCATCCGCTCGACGTTGGTCCGGGCCCGCTGCTTCCAGTCGAGGTTGGCCTTGTCGCTGTCGGAGCGGAGGAAGGCGAAAACCCTCTCCACTTCTGGCCGGCTGGCCACCTTGCGCAAGCCGATGGAGCGGACCTTGGCCTCCGGAACCATGACCATCGCGCCGTCCTCCTCGCGCTTCATGGTCACGAAGGTCAGCGTCTGTCCGGCGACCTCCTTCGACTCCACACTGGTCACGCGGCAGACGCCCTGATTCGGGTAGACGACGCGGTCCCCCACAGCGAGTGTGAGGGCCGCCGGGGCTGTCTCGGGCATTTCGGGGGCCAGGGCCTACACCATCCGGCGTCCGGGCGCGAGCAACTCGCCGCCCCGCTCAGGGGGGCGCGGGGGGTTCGGCCAGGTCGGCCTGGAGGCGAACCGTCGTTCCCGACAGCCCGCGAACCTCGCTGGTCCAATCCTGCCGACCGCGCATCCGGACGCGGATCTTGTGACCTTGCCCCGTGCCCAGACCGTGGATGCGCAGGGGCGTCGCACCTGGCACCGGCCGCCCGTCCACCTCCACGCTGGCTCCGGGTGGATCGGAGCGCAGCTCGACATCGAACGTTGGCGACCGGCCGAGCCTGGCGGCGAGCAGCAATCCCACCAGCAGCGCCACTCCCCCGACGCCGAGCGCTGCCCAGCGGCGGCCATGGGCCAGGGGGAGCCGGCGAACCGAGGCGGTGGTGTCGGAGGGGACGCTGTCGGGGACACTCATCGGCCGACCGCCTCTGCGCCACTGCGGCACCAGCTCCAGGACCGCTCGTGACGGTTTGACGTCGGCCCCTTCGGCGAGGAGCTCTGGCTCGAACAGGAACCCCATGAAGTCGCGGACCGTGGGAGGCCGCGGCCCCAACCCATGGAGCACGGCGGAGAGCGCATCGGCCAGCGCCAGGGCGGTGGCGAACCGGTCCTCGGCCCGGTAGGCCATGGCGATCATCACCGCCCGCTCCAGTTCGGGCGTCAAGCCCGGATTGAGGGAACGGGGCGGGGGATACTCGCCGCGGACGATGCTCTGCATGGTCTGCACCAGCGGCCCTTTGTGGGGCAACCGGCCGCACAGCATCTGATAGAGCACCACCCCGGTGGCATAGACGTCGGTGCGGAGATCCACCGCTTCGCCCCGCGCCTGCTCCGGCGAGAAGTAGGGGTACTTGCCCTTGACCCCGGTGGTCTGCATCTCGGTGTTGGTGGCGTGGCGTGCCCGGGCGATGCCGAAGTCGACGATCTTCACCTCGCCGGCGTAGCCGACCAGGACGTTCTGGGGCGAGACGTCGTGGTGGATGATGTGCAGCGGCTGGCCTGCTTCGTCGGTTCGGGTGTGCGCGTAGTGGAGCCCCCGGCACATGTCGATGGCGATCTGGAGGGCGATCGCCTCGGGCAGAAACGGAAACTGCAGCGCGTGGGCCCGGCGGAGGACCCGGCTCAGCGGCTGGCCGTGGACGTACTCCATGGCCAGGAAGTACTCCCCCTCGACCGCCCCGAAGTCGAAGACCTGGGCGATGTTGCCGTGGCTCAGCGAGACGGCGATGCGAGCCTCGTTGACGAACATGGAGACGAAGGCCTGACTGTCGGCGAAGGCGGGGAGGATCTTCTTGATGACCACCGGCTTGGTCACCCCGGCCACGGCGTGGAAACGCGCCCGATACAGCTCGGCCATCCCGCCCACCGCGAGACGCTCCAGTAGCTCGTACTTTCCAAAATCCGCCGGGGAGGGGGCCACGCTCGGCTCCGAAGGCTAGCACCGGTGATTCTGTCCCAGCGGGCAACCCGGGTGGTGCATGCTCCGAGCCACTGTGCTGCCGTGAGCCGAACGTCCCGCCTGCTGGCCTTGTGCGCTGCCGTGCTCACTGCTGGGTGCCGGCAGGAGGAGAAGGCGCCCCCTTTGACCTCGCTGGCCCCGCGGCCGCTCGAGCCGCTCGGGGGGGTGGCCGTCGATGGAGGGTCGGACCTTCACCGGCTCGCTCCGGCACCGGTGTGGGGCGCACCCGTTCCCACCGAGGCCGTGCCTGTGCAGCTGCGTGGGACCGAGATGCAGCTGGGGGCACGGCGTCACTCGACCTCGGTGGACGGCGGCTCAACCCCACTGCTCTCGGAGCTGGGCGGGCGCGCGGTTCTGCTCGTGCCTGACGAGGACACCTATCTGGCCCAGGTTGCTCCGCTGCTTGCCGCACTGGACGATGCCCGGACGACGGTCTGGCTCCTCCACCCCTCCGGCGCGGTGGCCTTCAAGCTGTTGCTTCGGGACGAGAAGGCCTTCGATGCCTGGCTGGACGAGCCGAAGCCGGGGAAGATCCGGGTCATCCAGCGGCAGGATGGGTTGGAGCTGGTGACTGGAATCGGCAAGCTCCCCGGCCCCGACCCCAACGGCCCGACCGTCCCGGTGCGGGGAGGACGCATCGATGTGGCCACCGCCCGGCTGGGCCTGCAGCGGCTGCGGCAGCGCTTCCCCGCTGCGACCGATGTCTGCCTCGTTCCATCCTTCGGGACGGAGCTGAGGTTGGTGGCCACGGCCTTGAGCGCCTTCTGGGCCGAGCCGAAGGACTCCCTCTTCGAGTCGATCTGCCTCGTCTACCCGCGGCCTCGCTAGCTCGTTCCGGGCTGGAAAGCGCCGGGCGATTTGGTTATGGGTTGACTCGGAAATCAGTCCAGCCGCCCGAGGTCCTCCCGATGGCCGCCATTCTCGAGCCCGTCCCTGCTGCCGACCTCCCCCAGGGAGGCGCCTTCCTCTTTCAGCAGACCGGCGGTCCCATCATGACCCCCGAGTCGTTCACCGAGGAGCAGCGGCTGCACTTCAAGACCGCGCTTCAGTTCTGCCGGGAGCAGGTTCTCCCGCAGGCCGAGGCCATCGAGAAGAAGGACAACGCGTTGCTCCGGCGCCTCCTGGCCCAGGCCGGAGAGCTGGGGCTCTTGATGGTCGACATTCCCGAGGCCTACGGCGGCCTGGGTGCGGACAAGACGACCTCGCTCCTGGTGGCCGAGGCCAACGGCCTCATGGGGAGCTGGAGCGTGACCTTCGCCGCCCACACCGGCATCGGGACCCTCCCCATCGCCTGGTATGGAACGCCGGAACAGAAAGCCAGGTGGCTGCCCAAGCTCGCCACGGGAGAGCTGGTGGCCGCGTACGCCCTCACCGAGCAGGGCAGTGGAAGCGACGCCCTGGGAGCCAAGACCCAGGCGGTGAAGTCTCCCGATGGAAAGGCCTGGGTGTTGAACGGGAGCAAGCTGTTCATCACCAACGCCGCCTTCGCCGACGTCTTCGTGGTCTTCGCCAAAGTGGACGGCGAGCAATTCACCGCCTTCGTGGTGGAGCGGGGAACGCCCGGGCTCACCATCGGCCCCGAGGAGCACAAGATGGGCATTCGCGGGTCCTCGACCTGCCCGCTCTACTTCGAGGACGCGCGCATCCCGGTGGAGAACCTGCTCGGGCAGATCGGCAAGGGTCACAAGATCGCCTTCAACATCCTCAATCTGGGGCGGCTCAAGCTGGGGGCGGCCGTCCTGGGTGGGATGAAGCAGCAGTTGATGAAGGCGCTGCAGTTCGCCCAGGAACGCAAACAGTTCAAGACTCCGGTGGCCGAGTTTCCCCTCATCCGCGAGAAGCTGGCCCGGATGGCCAGCTCCATCTACGCCGTCGAGTCGATGTGCTACCGCACCACCGGGCTCATCGATGCGCTGCTGGCCAAGGAGGACCGCGCCGGGCGCGAGGACGATGCGCAGACCATCGCCGCCATCGAGGAATTCGCCATCGAGGCGTCCATCCTCAAGGTGATGGGGAGCGAGGCGGTGGGAACGCTGGTCGATGAGGCGGTCCAGATCCATGGAGGGGCGGGATTCATCGCCGATTACGCGGTGGAGCGCGCCTACCGGGACGCGCGCATCAATCGCATCTTCGAGGGGACCAACGAGATCAACCGGATGCTGGTCACCGGGATGCTGCTCAAACGGGCCCTGAAGGGGCAACTTCCGCTCTTCGCCCAGGCTGAAGCGGTGGAGCGAGCGCTGACCGCCAAGCAGTTCCCGGTCGTGACTGGCGGGGATGCTCTGGCCGGAGTGGCCCGCGACGGCGAGGCGCTGAAGATGGCGGCGCTCTACACGCTCAAGACGGCCGCCGAGCGCTTCGGACCAGCCATCGAGCAGCATCAGGAGGTGATGGCCCAGGTGGCCGACGTGGTGATGGACGCCTATGCAGTCGATTCGATGGTCGTCCGGACGCATCAGGCGGCGGCCGGCGGGGCGCTGGACCCGGTCCGGGTGGCGATGACCCAGGTCTGGACCGCGGATGCCATGGCCCGGAGCGCCGAGCGGGCCCGGCGCGCGCTGTGCGCCTCGTCCGAGTCCGTCGCCGTGGAGAGCCATCTAACGCGAATCTCCCCGCTGTTCGCCTTCCGCCCGTTCGATCCAGCCAAGGTGCGCGAGACGGTCGTGCGGGGGATTGAGTCGGCAGCCGGTTACCCGGCCGCAGTGGCCTGAGCCTCGCCCCAGGACCTCGGCCGGTGGGCGCGAACCAGCCGCAACACCATGGGGTGACTGGCCCGACTGTCATCGGGAGCTGGGGCGGCCCTGCCCCAGCTTCATGGAACTGCTCTGGCGCCGACCTAGGCGCTTCGCTGGGCCCGACGGACCAGGCTCTTGCTCCGGCGTCCACGGCGGAGCGTCGTTCCTGCCCGCCGCAGCGTGCTCAGGATGGTGGGGAGAGCAGCGTGGTACTTCTTTGCCAGTTCCGCGCTGGTCGCACCCCGGTCGTACTCTTTTCGGAGGCGGGCGGCCTGCTCATCGGTGAACTTGGAAGGGGCGCCACGCCGTCCCTGCTTGCCGCCGCGCCGCCGCAATCTCGAGCGGAAGACAGGCAAGGCCGCGGACGCCGCTCCTTGTAAAGCACCGGTGATGGTCTGCAGCCTCTTTTCCAGGACCGCGTTCCGGCCGGAAATTCGATCGATCTCGCGGCCGAGGTCACGGAGGATTCGCTTCAGTTCGGACATTTCCAATTCCTTCGGTGCAGGCGATGAATGCAGCAATCCGGCCAATAGCACAACAGTCCGGTTTGGGCACGATTCTTGTTTCTTAACGCTCTCTCAAGGGGCGTAACCAGTCGCTTCCCGGTGCAGCCGGGCCCGGACGCTGTTCAACGCTGCGCGGTACAACCGATCGTCTTTCCTGGAAACCGCTTCGAGATAGAGCCTCTCCGCTTGCTCCCAATCACCCAGGGCTTCGACGACCACGCCGAGGTCGTAGGCCGCCGCAGCCGAATCCGGATGTCGGCTCCGTACCGATTCGAAGGCGCCCCGTGCTTCGTCCAGCTCTCCCCGTTCGGCGAATGAGGCCCCCGGACGGAGCAGGTCATCGTCGACGTCCAACTCGACCTCCTCGATCCGAGGGCGAGGAGCCACCGCCCGGAGCAGGTCATCCACCGCACGCAGACAGGCCTCGGCCAGCAGTTGCTCGGCCTGCGCTGGCGACCGATCAGAGTCGCTTTCGATGCCTTCCACCGACCCCCCGGTCTGGTACGGCTCGCTCCAAGGTCCCTCGGGGGTCCGGGCCACCCGCAGGTCCACCCGCACCCGGGCCCGCGGCTGGGTTTGATGCGGGCGGTGCTCCTCGGCGTAGCTCCATTCGACGACGTCGAGCGCCAGGTAGGCAGTCCGGCCGCTGGCCTCCACCGCCTCCCCCGGACTCCAGGCCTGGATCTGAAAGGCCCCCTGGCGATGGGCCCGGCCCTTCAAGGTGTGCACCACTGCGGTGGGTGAGTTGCCCGGCCCGACCACCCGCACCAGCGCCAGCATCCGTGCTCGGGGTCCGAGGTCGACCGTGGCCGGCAGTGGCCGCTGCACCCGCACGACCGGCGCGCAGGCCGTCACCACCAGGAGCAGCCCCAGGGCGGCGCTACGGCATCCGTCCGACCGCGTCCATCCCAAAGTTCAGCTCCGCCTTCCAGGGCCCGGCAGGGAAGCCGTCCAGGACCAGCACCCGGTCGAGGGCGCGGAGCGCCTCCAGTCCCAGCCGGCCAAATTCCACACCGAGCGCCGGGGCTGTCCTGGGGCGGGTGGTCCCGCCCGTCAACCACACCACCGCGCCGTGAAGCAGAAGACGTCCGCTGTCGAGCGCCAGCTCGAGCAACACCGGCACCCCGAGCCGGGCATCCCGGGGCAGCCCGCCTGACTCCAGCTCCACTCCGGCCCCGCCTCGGGAGAGGTCGCGCACACTCCACACCTGAGTCTGGCCGGCCGCCTTGAGGTGGACCGGGACGCGGGGGTAGCGGCGGCTCTTCTCGTTGCGGTGTGCTTCGAAGAGCTTCATCAGCGCCGCATCCAGGCCCTTCCGACTCCGACCGGGCACGTAGCGGATGTTGAGGAAGTACTCCCCGGAGGCCGCCCGCCGCACGTCCACCACCTCCCCCAGGACCTCCACCGGATCCGTCACCGCCTCGGCGGTGAGCTCGAAGAGAAAACGGGTCCCCCGCTCCAGCGGCCTCTGGCTGGGCAGGGAGACGCCGCCTTTGCCGACGCTCTTGGTGAACGCCTGCAGGAGCGACTCGGGGCTTCGGTACGAGATCCGCAGCCGGACAGGGGCTGCCACGCCGAGGCCGGGAACGTTCATCGGCCGACGAACCTGCCCGTGAAGGGCCCCCACCCACAAGGCCCCCCGCTCCCCTTTGTTTCTGGCCCTTCCGTGGAAAGAAGTGGTATGGAGTGGATCAGCAGGGATCTCCAGCACCAAGGCCATCGTGTGTTTCGGGGCGTCTACGAGCACCAGATCGACGCGAAGGGACGGACCAGCCTCCCGGCCAAGCTCCGGGAGACGCTGCTGGGCGCCTACGACGAGCGCCTCATCCTCACCACCGCGCTCGACCCCTGCCTGCACGCCTACCCGGTTCGGGAGTGGGAGCTGCTGGAGGCGGCCCTGGCGACGCGCAACCCGATGGAGCCAGGGGTCAAGACGCTGATGCGTCTCTACGTGGCCCCGGCCCAGGAGTGTCCCATCGACAAACTGGGACGGATTCTGATCCCGCCCACGCTGCGCGGCCACGCCTCGCTGGAGAAGGACGTGGTCTGGGCGGGGATGGTCAAGGTCATCGAGCTGTGGAGCCGGGAGGGATGGCGCCGGGCCGAGGAAGAAGCCCGCTCCGTCTCCGACTCCGCCGAGGTCATGCGGGTGCTCACCGAGCTGCGGCACGGGAGGGAGTGACGAGGCCATGAAGGCTGCCAAGGAGGCGAAGCGAATCGAGGCCGAGGCGTCGCTGCAGCTCAAGCACAGCACGCTGACGCTGATGGGGGAGCTGGATCGGGACGCCCTGCAGGCGGTGCGGTACCGGATGGTCCGGCTGCTGGATCAGGGCTGTATCTGGCTGGTGCTGGATTTCACCGAGGTCAGCCATCTGGACTACCGGGGCGTGCCCTGGCTGGTGTCCCAGGCCCAGGAGTTCCGCCGCCGGGGGGGCGATGTGAAGGTCGCCGGCCTCTCCCGGTACCTGCAAGCCATCTTCCGGGCCGCTGGCGCCCACGACGCTTTCGAGGTGTACGAGGACGCGGCGGATGCGCGCGAGGCGCTCTCCCAGGGCGTCTTCGCCTGGCTGCACTAGGCGGGTTTGGATTTCGTTCACGCGACCGTCCTTCGGGACGAGGTGGTGGAGCTCTTGAATCCCGCAGCGGGCAAGCGCCTGGTGGATGCGACGCTCGGCGGAGGCGGGCACGCCGAGGCCCTGCTCGAAGGGGGAGCCGAGGTGATCGGCGTCGATCGCGATGCCGCCGCCATCCGGGCGGCCACTGAACGGCTGGATCGCTGGTCCGGCTTTCGAGCGGTGCAGGGTCGCGCCGGCGCGCTGGAATCCTTGCTCGGGTCGCTGGGGCTCTTGCCGGTCGACGGAGTGTTGCTCGACCTGGGGGTGAGCAGCCCCCAGCTGGAGTCGGCCGCCCGGGGCTTCTCCTTCCAGCTCGACGGTCCGCTGGACATGCGGATGGGCGAAGGCGGAGAGACGGCGGCCGAGCTGATCGGTCGGTCGTCCGAGGCCGAGCTGGCACGGGTGCTGCGAGAGTTCGGCGAAGAGCCATTCGCCCGGCCCATCGCCCGCGCGCTCAAGGAGGACCGTCCGACCACCACCTTCGAAGCGGTGGCCTCGGTCAAGCGCGCCGTGCCCCGTAAACGCTGGCCCGAGCGCATCCACGTGGCCACCCGCACCTTCCAGGCCTTGCGCATGGCAGTGAACGATGAGCTGGGGGAGCTGGAGCGGGCTCTGGAATCCCTTCCCCGCCTGCTCCGGACTGGAGGGCGAGCGGCCATCATCGCCTTCCACAGCCTGGAGGACCGGAAGGTGAAGGAGGCCTTTCGCGCTCTGGAGGGCCGGTGCACCTGCCCGCCCGGCCTTCCGGTCTGCGTCTGCGGCGCGCAGGGGACCTTCCGCCTGCTGACGAGGCGAGCCGTGCAGGCCGGCCCCGCCGAGCAGCAGCGCAATCCGCGGGCTCGCAGCGCCCGGCTCCGGGCGGTGGAGAAGGTGGCATGAAGCGCAAGGCGGCCAGAGGACGGGCCTCGCTGGGCGGAGTGCTGGGGCAGATGTTGCCGGTGGTGCTCTGCTGGGGCCTGCTGGCGGCAGTGGGCGTGCTGCACGTGGCCTCGCGGAGCCGGGTGGTGGATGCCGCCTACCAGCTCAGCCATCTGGAATCGCAGAGTCGAACGCTGACTCTGGAAAACGACCGGCTCAAGCTGGAGCTGGCCACCCTCAAGCGCCCGGCCCGGCTGGAGTCGCTGGCTCGAACCCAGCTGGGCATGGCCCCACCGGAGGCCTCGGTCGTGAATTCGCTGGCCTCTCGCTCCCCGGCACCGGGGCCCGCGCCCGAGGGCCGACGGGTGCTGGCCGACCGCCGCTCGCCGCGATGATTCCCCGTCGCGGGGATCGAAGCCGGCCGCCGGCCGAGCTGACCCGGTGGACGCGTCTCCGGGTGGCCTTGATGTCGGCGCTTCTGCTGACCGGGCTGTCGGCGGTGCTGGTGCGGGCGGTGAGTCTGCAAGTGGTGCAGCGCGCTCGGCTCTCCTCGCTGGCCTCCGATCAGTCGGTCCGGGAGATGCAGATTCCGGCCCGCCGGGGAGACATCTACGACCGACACGGCATCCCTCTGGCTCAGAGCGTGGAGGTCGACTCGCTCTGGCTCGATCCCTCCCAGGTGGGAGATCTGGGAAGGGCGGCTCGGGATCTGGCCCGGGTCCTCCACCTCGATGCCGGGGAGCTGCAGGCCCGGCTGGGGCGCGCCCGCCGGTTCGCCTGGGTCAAGCGGCAGGTCATGCCTCAGGAGCTCATCGCGGTGGAGCGGCTCGGCATTCCCGGGCTGGGGGTCACCAAGGAGCCCAAGCGCTTCTATCCGCAACGAGAGCTGGGGGCCCAGGTGCTGGGCGTGGTCGGAACCGACGGGCAAGGCCTGGAAGGGCTGGAGCTGGCCTTCGAGAACGAGCTGTCCGGTCAGCCGGGCAAGGTCGAGGGCACGCGCGACGCTCGAGGACGAAGCCTCTTCCTTCAAGGCGCACCCGACAGCACCGGCCGACAAGGTGCGACCGTGACCCTGACCCTGGACCGGCAGATCCAGTACGTGGCGGAGAAGGCGCTGGACCGGGCGGTGGAGGAGAGCCGGGCTCTGGCCGGGATGGTGGTGGTGCTGGAGCCCCGCACCGGAGAGCTGCTGGCGCTGGCCCAGTCCCCCCGTTTCAACCCCAATGCCGCCGGCGGCGTCCCGACCCTCGCCCTTCGCGATCGGCCCGCCCTGGACCTGTTCGAGCCGGGCAGCACCTACAAGGCCTTCGTCGCCGCCGAGGCGCTGGAGGAGCAGCTGGTCCGTCCGGAGGACAGCTTCGACTGCGAGAACGGGAGCTGGGAGGTGGGCGGCCACGTCATCCACGACACCCACCCACACGCTCAGCTCACCCTGGCCCGCATCCTGGCGGTCTCCTCGAACATCGGTGCGGCCAAGGTGGGGCAGCGGCTGGGCCGTGAGGGAATGATGCGGGCGGCCCGGCGCTTCGGCTTTGGCGAGCGCACGGGTCTGGCACTCCCCGGGGAAGGCCGAGGCAGCATTCCTTTTCCGAAGGCAGAGGTGACCTTGGCCACCCAGGCTTTCGGCCAAGGGCTGAGCGCCACCGCGGTCCAGGTCGCCGCCGCCTACGGAGCGCTGGCCAACAAGGGGGTGCTCCTGCGCCCCTACCTCGTCTCCAGGGTGACCGATCCCGACGGGGTGGTCATTCTCGAAAACCAGCCCACCCCGGTGCGTCGTGCGGTCAGCGAGCGGACCGCGGACACCGTGCTCCACCTGCTCCAAGCGGTGGTGCAGAAGGACGGCACGGCCCCCAGGGCGGCGCTGGAAGCCTACCGGGTGGCCGGAAAAACCGGCACTGCGCAAAAGGCCGATCCGGTGGCACGGGGGTATTCCGACAAGCGCATCGCCAGCTTTGTCGGCGTGGTGCCAGCCGAGGACCCGAGGCTGGTCATCTACGTGGTGGTGGACGAGCCGAAGACGGACGTCTACGGTGGACTTGTCGCTGCCCCGGCCTTCAAGGACATCGCCGCGGCCTCCCTTCCCTACCTCGGAGTTCCTCCGTCGCTTTCCGTGCTGGCAGCCGCCAAGAAGGTTCCCATTCAGGCCCCGATGCAGGTAAAGGAAGAACCCGCCGCGGCCCAGCCGGTCACCGAGCGGCTGGAGCAGGGGAGTGTTTCGGTCCCGAACGTGGAAGGACAGATCGGACGTGACGCGGTGGTGCGGCTCCTCAAGGTGTCGCTGGAGCCGAGGCTGCAAGGCAGTGGACGGGTGGTGGCGCAGTCTCCCGCCCCGGGCGCGCATGTACCGCGCGGCGCTCGGGTGACGCTGGAGCTGGGCTCCGCGCCCTGATGGCAAGGAATCCTGGATGAAGTTGACCGATGTGTTGGCAGGTGTGGGCGCCGAGCAGCAGTCCGGCTCGCGCGCGTCGCTGGACGTGACCGGCGTCGCGCATGACTCGCGCAAGGTGAAACCGGGCGATCTCTTCGTGGCCCTGCCGGGGGCGGCAGTGGATGGGGCCAATTTTGCCGCCGAGGCTAGGCAGAAAGGCGCCGTGGCGGTGGTCGCCCAGCGACCGGTGCAGGTGGACGGCCCGGTCTTCACCGTCCAGAACGCCCGGCTGACGCTGGCCGGCATCGCCGCCAACTTCTACCGCAAGCCGGCGAGCGAGCTGATGCTCCTGGCCATCACCGGGACCAATGGGAAGACCACCACCGCCTGGCTGGTGGAGGCCATCTGCGCCGCCGGGGGAGCGGCCACCGGTCGCATCGGCACCATCGACACCAAGTTTGCTGGCCGGACGCTCGAGCCCACCCACACCACACCGGATGCCTTGGCCCTCCACGCGCTCCTCCGGGAGATGCTGGACGCCGGCACCGACACGGTGATCATGGAAGTGAGCAGCCACGCCCTGGATCAGGAGCGGGTGGCCGGGCTCATCTTCCGGGCCGCGGCCTTCACCAACCTCAGCCGGGAACACCTCGACTACCACCCGGACATGGAGGCCTACTTCCAGTCGAAGCGGAAGCTCTTCAGCGACAACCTCAGCCCGGGCGGGGTGGCGGTGGTGAACGGGGACGACACCTATGCGGCCCGCATCTACAACGAGGTGCGCTCCAGCAAGCGGATGGCTTGGAAGTTCAGCCGCGACGGCGGAGAGATCTCCGCGGCAGGAGTGGAGTACTCCGTGGCAGGCATCAAGGCCACGCTCAAGACCCCGGCGGGCGACATTCCCATCCAGTCGCCCCTGGTCGGTCCACACAACCTGGAGAACATCCTGGCCGCCGCCGGGATGGCCCTGGGGGCGGGCTTCGGCCGTCGCGACGTGCAGGACGGCATCGGCCGGGTAACCCGGGTGCCGGGGCGGATGGAGCGCATCGAGTCCGGCGGGCGGGTGGCCCTGGTGGACTATGCCCACACCGACGACGCGCTCAAGCGTTCCCTGGAGGCTGCCCGAACACTGGCCCGCGGCCGGGTGGTGGTGGTCTTCGGGTGCGGCGGAGATCGGGACCGGGGCAAGCGCCCGCTGATGGGGCAGGTGGCAGCGGAGAACGCAGACCTGGTGGTGGTGACCAGTGACAATCCGCGCAACGAGGACCCGGACGAGATCGTGGCCCAGATCACCGCCGGGGTGGAGAAGGGCGGGCTGCGGCGGATGAGCGCCGGGAAGGCCAAGAGCGGCGAGCGAGGCTACCTGGTCGACGCCGATCGCAAAGCGGCCATCGAGCTGGGGGCCTCCTTGCTCAAGGAAGGGGACGTGCTCCTCGTCGCCGGCAAGGGACACGAGACGGTGCAGATCATCGGCACCGAGAAGCGGCCCTTCGATGATGTGGCCGAGGCCCGGGCGGCGCTGGAAAAGCTGGGAGGGTGACGGCCGCGGCACCGCGCTTCACGCACCAGGAGATTCTCTCCGCCACCGGGGCCCAGGCCTCGGGCACTTCGGCCGCGGCGTTCGAAGGGTTGAGCACCGACTCCCGGACCGCCGCCCCGGGCACGCTGTTCGTCGCCCTGCGGGGTGAGCGATTCGACGGCCATCAGTTCCTGGCCGAGGTGGCTGCCCGGGGGGCCCGCGGCGCGGTCGTCCAGACGGGCCACCCCCGTTCCCAAGTCCCTGAAAATTTTGCGCTTTACGAGGTGTTTGACACCTTGGTGGCCCTGGGGAGCCTGGCCAGCTGGCACCGCCGGCGGTTCCGGATGCCGGTGGGGGCGGTGGGGGGCAGCAACGGAAAGACCACCACCAAGGAGATGGTGGGGAGCATCCTCGCCGTGCGTGGGCCCTCCCTCAAGACCGAGGGAAACCTCAACAACGAGGTGGGCCTCCCCCTGACCCTGCTCCGGCTCGCCCCCGAGCATGTAGCGGCGGTGGTGGAGATGGGGATGAACCATCCCGGGGAGATGGGGCGGCTCTGCGCCATCGCCGAACCGGAAGCAGCGCTGCTGACCACCATCCAGCCCGAGCACCTCGAGGGGCTGGGAAGCCTGGAGGGCGTGGCGGCGGCGGAGGGCGAGCTGTTCGCCGGGCTCGGACCGACCGCCACCGCCGTGGTCAATCTGGATGATCCGCAGATCGTGGCTCAGAGCAAGCGCGCTTGCGGGCCTCGACGGCTGACCTTCGGCCGCTCGCCCGGCGCCGAGGTGCGGCTGCTGGACAGCCGAGTTCGGGGCCGGAACGGGCTCGAGCTGAGCCTGGCCGCCGCAAGCCGGGAATGGTCTCTGACCCTGGGCTTCGTCGGGGCACACAACGCCCTCAACGCCACGGGAGCTTTTGCCCTGGGACTGGCCCTCGGCTACGGGCCCGAGGAATGCGTCGCTGGACTGGCCGCCGCTCGGCCCTACGCGCGCCGTCTCAACGTTTCCGAGACGCCGGGAGGGTGGACGGTGGTGGACGACTGCTACAACGCCAACCCCGCCTCGATGGCCGCCGCCTTGCAGACCGCCCAGAGCCTGGCCGCAGGTGGACGGGTGGTGGCCGTGCTGGGAGACATGCTCGAGCTGGGACCGGACGAGTTGCGGGAGCACACCGCCCTGGGCGGTCAGGTGGCGCAGGTTGCCTCCCTGGCGGCCTTCTTCGGCCCGCGCAGCAGCCAGGCCCTGGCCGCGGCCCGAGGCATCGAAGCCGCGCACTTCGAGGCCATCGAACCGCTGTGGGAGTGGCTCCTCCCCAGGCTCCGATCGGGCGACGTGGTGCTGGTGAAGGGAAGCCGCGGAATGCGCCTGGAGCGGGTGGTGGAAAAACTGACCGGAGTGATTGCTTCCGGGGGACACTGACCGCCGCCCAACCGTGCTCTTCCTGCTCTACGGCCTGCTCCGCGACTCCCACGCGCAGCGCCTGCTCAACTTCCTTCGCTACCCCACCTTTCGCATCGTCGCCGCGGGTGTGGCGGCCCTGCTCATCGGCCTGCTCTGGGGTCGGGAGTTCATCGAGCAGCTGCGAATCACCCAGCATGGCCAGAACAACATTCGGGAAGACACGCCCGACCGGCATCAGACCAAGAAGGGCACTCCCACCATGGGCGGCACGCTGATTCTGGTGTGCATCGGCTCGGCCACCCTGCTCTTCGCAGACCTGAGCTCGCGGGTGGTGTGGGCAGCCCTCCTCTGGACGTTCGGCTACGGCTTCATCGGCTTCCTCGACGACTGGCTCAAGCTCTCCAAGCGCAACAGCAAGGGGCTGGCTGGGCGGAAGAAGCTGGCGCTGCAAACTGCCTTCTTTCTGATCGGGGTCCTGGGCATCCTCTGCACCTGGGACGGGGGGCGCCCCCATCTGCTCCTGGACACCCGGCTGACCCTGCCCTTCGTCCCCACCCGGCACTTCAATCCCAACCTGGGATGGGTCTACCTGGTCTTCGCCTGGGTGGTGGTGGTGGGAACGTCCAACGCGGTGAATCTCACCGACGGGCTCGATGGTCTGGCGATCGTACCCACCATCGTCGCCGCCACCACCTTTGCCATCCTCTGCTACGTGGCCGGCAGCGGCTTGCACATCGCCGACCTGGTGGAGACCGCCAGCGGGGGACAGAGGCTGGTAAGCACACCGCTGTGGCGCTATTTGGGCATTCCCCAGGTTCCCGGCGGCGCGGAGCTGGCCGTCTTCTGCGCCGCGGTGGTGGGGGCTGGACTCTCCTTTCTCTGGTTCAACACTTACCCGGCCTCCGTCTTCATGGGGGACATCGGCTCGCTGGCGCTGGGTGGGGGGCTGGGCGGACTGGCCGTGCTCAGCAAGAACGAGGTCGCCTCGGCCATCATCAACGGCGTCTTTCTGGCCGAGGCCCTCTCGGTCATGATCCAGGTGGCCTCCTTCCGGATGACCGGCCGCCGGGTATTCAAGATGGCTCCCGTCCACCACCACTTTGAGCTGAAGGGGCTGAGCGAGCCGAAGATCATCGTCCGCTTCTGGATCGTCTCCATCGTCTTCGGCGCGGTGGCGCTCATGACGCTGAAGTTGCGCTGAGCCAAGAGCGTCTCATGTCCAGTCTGCAGCTCGAGGAGCGCGAGGTAGCGGTGCTGGGCGCTGGCCGCAGCGGAACCTCGGCGGCGCGCCTGCTCCTCCGGCGGGGAGCCCGGGTCACCCTGTGGGACGAGCGAGAGCAATCGGCGCTCGCTCCCGAGCTGGCGGAGTTGACCGCCACGGGCCTGGTGCTCCAGGCGGGGACGGCGCTGGGCGAGGTCGAGCTGGGCCGGCCGGATTGGCTGGTGGTGAGTCCCGGGGTTCCCCTGAGCCTGCCTTCCATCCAGAAGGCGCGCCAGCGGGGCTGTGTGGTCTGGGGGGAGATCGAGCTGGGCGGCCGCCTGCTCCCCTCGGGCATTCCGGTCCTGGGAGTGACCGGCACCAACGGCAAGAGCACCACCACCGCGCTGCTGGGTGAGCTGTGCCGGGGCGGCGGCTTGGGGCCCTTCGTGGGCGGCAACCTCGGCACCCCGCTCTGCGATGCAGTGGACGGCCCTCCCCCAGGGGCCTACGTGCTGGAACTGTCCAGCTTCCAGCTGGAAGGCATCGAAGCCTTTCGCGTCCATGCTGCCGCGGTGCTCAACCTCACCCCGGACCACCTCGACCGGTATGACTCGCTCCAGGCCTACGCTGCGGCCAAGGGCCGCATCTTCCGCAACCAGGAGCCGGGCGATGTGGCGGTGGTCAACGCCGACGATCCCTGGACGCTGCAGATGATCGAGGGCCTCAGGAGCGCGAGTTTCGGCTTCACCCTTCGGCCCGGTCTGGCGCCGCCGCCCGGGCTGGGAGGGCTCGCCGAGCCAACGCCCGAGGGGTTCCGGCTCGGATTCGCTGGCCTCTCCTTCCGGTTGAGCAACCGGGCGCTCCGGGGCGGACACAACCTGGCCAACGCCATGGCAGCCACGCTGCTGGCTTTCCATGCCGGAGTGAAACCCCAGGCCCTGCAAGCCGGGCTGGACGGCTTCCCCGGTCTGCCCCACCGGCTGGAATCGGTGCGGGTGCTCGAGGGAGTGGAGTGGATCAACGACTCCAAAGCCACCAACGTGGATGCGGTCCTCACTGCGCTGGCCGCCTTCCCAGCAGGCCAGCAGCTGTGGCTCATCGCCGGGGGCAAGGGAAAGGGGGCCCCCTATGGCCCGCTGGTCCGGGCATCGGTTGGAAAAGTCGCAGGCCTCCTCACGGTTGGGCAGGATGGTCCACTTCTGCAACGGGAGTTCGGCTCGGTGTGCCCCGTCCACCCCTGTGAAACCCTGGAGCGCGCGGTCCTCCGTGCGCGGGAGCTGGCGCGTCCTGGCGAGGTGGTGCTGCTCTCGCCGGCCTGCGCCTCGTATGATCAGTTCCGCAACTTCGAGCACCGGGGCGAGGTCTTCAAAGCGCTGGTGGGGGCCCTGAAGTGAGCCGCCGTCGGACCCTACCCTCCGCGGAGCTGCCGGACGGCCGGGCCCAGCCGGTCCGGGTCGCTCTCGATCCGCTTCTGCTGGGGGCGGTGCTGGCCCTGGTCGCCCTTGGGCTGGTGATGGTCTATTCGGCCAGCGCGGTCACCGCGGCGGAGAAGCAGGGCAACGGCTTCTATTTCCTCGAGCGGCAGGTGCTGGCCGCGGGGGTCGGCCTGGTGGCGATGGCCGCGGCCATCAAGCTGGGCTACCGCAAGCTGGCTCGATTGGCCTTCCCCTTGCTGCTGGTCAGCATCGCCCTGCTGGTGGTGGTCCTTCTTCCGGGCGTGGGCACGGTCGTCGGCGGCGCTCGCCGCTGGCTCCGCCTGCCGGGGGTGAGCCTTCAGCCGGCAGAAATCGTCAAGTTCAGCTGGGTGGTCTACCTCGCCTATTCCCTGGCCAAGAAACGCGACAAGGTGGCCACCTTCTCGGTGGGGTTCCTGCCGCATCTGCTCCTGGGAGGGGTGCTGGTGGCGCTGTGCATGGCCGAGCCGGACTTCGGCAGCTCGGTGGAGCTCCTGGTGCTGCTCTTCATTCTGCTCTTCGCCGCCGGCACCCGGCTCTCCTACCTGGTGGGCTCGGTGTTGCTGGCCTTGCCCTTGGCCTATCACGCCATCGCCCACTCGCCGTACCGG
>JBKOYI010000047.1:0-7495 GCA_046725335.1 Myxococcota bacterium
AACTCCGCCGGCTACCAGCAGCTGCTGACCGCAGTCGAGGCCGCCAACCCCGCCGGAGACATCGTGGTGATCACCGACAACCTCTCCAGCCACAACAGCGCCAGCACCCGCACCTGGCTACTGGATCATCCCCGCATCCGCAGCTGTTCATCCCCAACAGGGCCTGCTGGCTCAACCTCCAGGAGGGCTGGTGGCGGCTGTTTCGCCGCCAAGCCCTCGCCGGCCACCAAGATCGCGACCTTGAAGCTCAACGGCCGCGCCCGCCCGTGGGTGTGGGGCCGTCCGCCACCGTTCCCACGCCAACGACGCCTCGCCTTCACCTACCGGATCTAAGGAACGTAGCACTAGTCCAGATCCTCAGCGCGCTACCAGGCTTAACATACAGAGGAACCGTTCTGAACCGCCCGCGTTGAGCGCCTCGGGGAAGGTCATGCCTCTCCCGAGGCGCTCTGCTGTCCGGCTCAGTCCTGTAATGGCCGCTGCACTGACCGTCGGCCACCGGGGGCGCCCCGCAGGGTTACGATCCCACGCATGCGGGCGGTGCGATACGAGGCCAAGGAGAACGCGGGCCACAGGTTCTGGGTGGGCCGCTACGGCCGCTATGCCATCCGGATCGACGCCAACCGGCCGGCTGTGTACCCCTGGCTCATCACCCTGGAGGGCCGCACGGTCCGCAAGGGCGTCGCTCCCGGCCGTGACGAGGCGGCCGACGCGGTGAGCAAGACACTGGACGAGCTGCCGCGCTAGGAAGCTGTGACTTCGACCGATAGTTGGTTCTGGCCCACATCTCGCAGTGGAGTTGGCCCGGGCGAGGCGGCCGGTTGGTCGGGGAGCGGCCGTGCGATCAGCTCACCGAAGCCGCCACCAGTGGGCGGCTAGGGCCTCCAGGGTGGGCACTGGCGGTGGTGGCAGCTGCTCCAGGTACCAGGGCAGATCGCTGTAGCGGTGGGTTCCGGGACGTCGACACCGACAGGGTGCGCTATCAGATCATCCACGGCTGCCGCCTTGAGCGGCCGCTGCAATTCCTGATCGTGGCGACCTCCAAACACCCCGAACCGCCCCGCCGGCCAACGCCACTGCGGCACTACCTCTGGGAACACGTGGCGATGGAGATGCTGGCGAGTCGGCGACGACCAAGGTGGAGGGTAGGCCGTATCTCCGTACCCAAGCGGAAGGAGGTCGGCGGAGCGGAGCGGCCGGTCGTCGTGCCGATCGACCGGGCACCGCGGACCTTCACGCTTCTTGAGGAGGGCGAGGCGCAGGTCGCGGAGCTGAACCTGCCGGACCACCGGATCATCCTGCAGGCCCATCGATGGCCAATTGCGGGCGTCGAGCTGGTGGCGGTGACCGATCTCATCCCGTACCTGGAGGACTGGCGCCGCGATCGGGCGCGGCTTCGGGCCCGCCTTGGCATGGATGAGCGCGACCAATGAGCCCATGGTGAGCCAATGCCCCCACTCACCGGGAAGCGCGAACTGCTGTAAGCGTGCTGCAGAACCGGGTTCGTCTCTTGGGACTTATTACGAGCGTCACGGGATGAACCGCGGTAACTGTTCAGGGGCGTGCAGCGGTCGTTGCAGGTGGGTGTCGGGTGTGCCTGGGGCACCTAGCGGTGGGGCCGGCAACAGGCCCGGAAGTCGACCACGACGACCTCACTGAATCTGGCGCTGTCGATCTGTAACCCGTAGCAGCCCACCCTCACCCGAAGTAAGAAGGTGAGCCACCATGAGCCGCCATTGTCGGTCTGCCCGGCGGTGGCGGGGTCGAGGACCTGGACAGCGCCCACCGTATGGTTCTCGGCTTGGAAGCGGACACGATCGTGTGGCATGCCGAGCCGATGGCCGCGGACGATCGCCACGCCGCCAAGGGGTTTGGGGGCGACCCAGTACACCGAGGAGGTTTGGTCGGGCAGACCGCCCGGCGTGAGGAACAGCATGGGGTAGACCGGCCCGTCGCCCAAGGCCACGGCCTGTGGGCTGTTGCCCCAGATGTGCCGACTGCGGGCTGGTGGTGTGGCCGGGCAGGAGCCGTCGTGTCGCGGGCTGGGCAGCCGCAGGGGCCGTGCCAGCGCTCTGGGGAAGGTTCGTGGTGGCGTGGCGGGGTTGGATGCTGGCCGGGCCGGCACGGGCGACGATGTGGGGGGTGTGCTGGACGGCTGGGATGGTGGTGGCGTGGCGGTGAAGTCCAGCAGCCTCCCCGCGACCATCAGCGCGCCCAGCGAGGCCAGGACCGCAAGCCCGGTCCTCCAGCCGCGCCCTCCGCGCCACCGCATCCGGCCGCCTCCTTCACCCGCCACCCCATGCCGGTGGCAGCCACCAGCATGACCGCAAACGAACGCCAGCGGAGGGGTGTTTGCACCTCCTTGACGTGGCGTGGGGCGCTGGCGAGCCTTGTGCCATGCCGAGACCATCGCAGCACCCAGTCCGGGCGCGCCTGGGGCCCGAGTACCGCAAGCTGTGGACGGCGACGGCGATCTCCACCCTCGGCGACGGCATGTACCTGGGCGCCCTGCCGCTCCTGGCCGCCCAGCTCACCCGCGACCCGCTCGCGGTCTCCGCGGTCACGTTCGCAAGCTGGCTGCCCTGGCTGCTCGTCGCCCTCGTCAGCGGCGCACTGGTCGACCGCTGGGACCGCCGCCGGCTGCTGTGGACCGTTGATCTTGGCCGCTGCGCTCGCCGTCGTGGTCCTGGCGGGGTGGGCGAGCATCTGGCTGCTAGGCACGGTCGGGTTCCTGCTGGGGGTGGGGCAGACCCTGTTCGACAGCGCGGTCCTGGCGATCATCCCCATACTGGTCTCCCGCGATCGGGAACGACTGGAGCGGGCCAACGGCCGCCTTGGCGCGGTGATGACCGTCGGCCAGCAGCTGGCCCGCCCGTCGGCGGGGTGGTCTTCACAGTGGCCGCCTGGTTGCGGTTCGGGGCCGATGCGGTCTCGTTTGCGGCCAGCGCCGCGCTGGTGGCCAGCTCGCGCGGCCGGTTCGCGGCCGAGCGGCCCGAGGTCGGGTCGGCATCGAGCCTGCGGGCGAAATCGCCGAGGGGCTGCGGTTCCTGCTTGCCCGCCGGGTGCTGCGTGCCCTGGCCGGGATGGTCGGTACATACTCGCTGCTGTATATGGCCGCCGTCGCGGTCCTGGTGCTGTTCGCCCCGCAGGAGCTGGGGCTTGGCAGCGTCGGCTTCGGCCTGCTGCTGGCCGCCTTGGCCGTGGGCGCTCTGCCCGGCAACCTGCTGGCCCCTTCGGTCGGCCGGCGCCTGCAGGCCGGGACCTTGCTGATCGGCGGGACCTGGTGTCGGCGGTCGCGTGGCTTGGGGTGGGGTTGGCGCCCACCGCGTGGGCGGCCGCCGCGGCGCTGGTGGTCGTCGGGCTGGTGGGCTCGATTTGGGATGTGGCGCAGCTGTCGCTGCGGCAGGTGCTGATCCCCGACCGGCTGCTGGGCCGGGTGATAAGCGCGTTCCGGCTGGTCGGGTTCGGCCCGGCCCCGGTGGGCGCCCTGCTGGATGGGCTACTGGGCCGCGCGCTGGGTCTGCGGGCACCCCTCGTGTTCGGTGGGGTGGTCTTAGCGGTGATGGCACTGCTAGCGCTGCCGGCGGTCAATACCCGTTCGGTGGAGGCCGCCCGCGTCCAGGCCCGCGCGGCTGCCGCCGATGGTCCCGCCTGACCGCGATCAGTCACGGCAGAACCAACTATGGTCCGAAGGGCCAACTATCGACCGGAGAATGCTCGGTTCAGGTGGCGGGGTGGAGCTGGCGGCGGGCGTGCTCGCCACCAGCATGACCCCCGACCTGGTCCAGGTGCGCCGGCAGTGCCCGTAGGGTGGCCATCAACCTGCTGGGCGTGAGCACACGGACGATAGGCACGCCGGCGGCGTACAGTTCGCCCCACGGCAGGCGGGTGTCGTGCACACACAGCATCGGCAGCACCGGCGCGTCCAGCGCCTGGGCGAGTTGTTCGGCCTCCCACCGCACGGTGTCGAGTGCGCCGTCCATGGGGTGGCCGTTGTGCCAGGCGGACCCGTCCGACGCTATGGCGATGTGACCGTGCCAGGCATTGGAGTCGACCAGGAACACCCCAGGCGGGCCGATCAGCAGGTGGTCGCCATTGGCCCTACTGCCCGGAACCCGAGACGTCGTGCAGGACCGTCCAGCCCTCACGGACGAGCTTGCGGAGATAACGGGCGGTGCGCCGCTTCCCATGGCACCCTGAGGTATCACTCATCGTGGGGATGAGCTGGAGGTAGGCTCGTCATGGTGAGCGGCCGCCAGGCAGGCGTCCTCGTCTGACGGAGGCGGTAAGACAGGTCGCGCTCTATTCTCGTTTGTTGTCGGGAACCGCCGCCACGGCGGCAAACGTCGAAGGGGTATGCGCGGATGGGTGGTGGCGCGGTTGTCGTGGCGCTGGTAGCAGGAGCGGCCGGTTGCGGCGGCGCCAGCCAGGCAGGCCCGGCGTCTGGGGGAGTCGCTGAGGTGCGCCAGGACCGCTCGGGCCAGTCGCTGGTCGGTACGGAGTGGCAGCTGACGAGGGTCGTGGGACCGTCGAGGACCTGGAGCCCGCTGCCAGAGGTCGACGCTGTGCTCCGCTTCGACGGCGAGGGCCACTTCAGCGCCACGGCGTGCAACCACTACGGCGGGCCGGTGCGGATCGACGGCGACGTCCTGCACATCGGGCAGATGATCGGCACCCTGATGGGCTGCGGCGGCACGAGGCGCGCCGTCGAGGAGGCGTTTCTTGCCGTGATGCAGGGTGAGGTGCGCTGGGCGATCGACGGCGAGGAGCTGCAGCTGGACAAGCCCGACGGGCGAGGGCTTCGGTACCGCGTCCGGGACACGATCTACCCGTCGCGAGACCTGCGGGCGCTGCTGCGGGGGCAGCGCAACGGCGGCGACTACCAGTTCGGCTGGCAGGCGGCCAACGGGCTGATCTGGCTGGAATGGGAGTGGCGCGACGGGCCCGGCAAGCCGTGGGGGTTTGCTGGCATGAACCGCGAGCCGACCTGGCCGGTGCCACAGCCAGACCTGCTGGTGGGATCCGCCGGGGGTGACCGGTTCGTGTTCGGCGTCGTGCGCCGGGCCACCGCTGGAGTCCTCTGCCAGCCACCCGGCGGCCGGCCGGCGGTGCGGCTGGAGGTGTTCACCGTCCCGGGCGCGCGAACCTGGCGCGCCTTCGGCGGGTTCGTCGACCAGACCAACGGCGCCGTCGTCATCGCCCTGGACGAGCGCGGGCGTGAGCTGGGACGGTCACACCAGCTTCCGTCCTGACGAGCCGATCGAGGCGAACAGGTAATTCTGCGATGCGCTGGTGTGTCCGTGCGGGTGGGAGCTTGCGGTCAACAAACTGCTCAACAACTTGCTCGGTACCACACCACAGTGGGAGGCCTGCCGCAGTATATCGAGGTCCGGGCGGCGGTGCCGCCTCCAAGGTCAGCGGCTCAGAGCCCGCGGCGTTGCCTGGCCCATTGGGTGAAGAGCGCCAACGCTTCGGTGTCGGTCGGTGGGCCGTGCAGCACGTTCTCGTCGATGAACGCCGCCTTGCCCGGCCAGGCCGCTCGGGCGCATCCGCTCGGCGGCGGCGTGGGCGTCGTAGGGTGTGCGGCGCAGGGTCACGTCCGGTCCGAGCAGGGCCCAGTAGGCTGCCGCGCCGGGCGGGCCGTACGGCAGGCCGACGCTGCCGGGGTTGACGATGCGGCGGCCGCCGGCGAGCCGGTCGAACGGCATGTGGGTGTGGCCGCAGATCACCGTCGCCTCCTCGACCTCGGCGAACCCGTCGGCGAACCACTCCATGGGGCTGTCGACCAGCACGATCTCCTCGTCGTCGCGGGCGGGCGCGTCGCAGAACAGCACTGGGCCGAGGCCGTCCACGTCCAGGCGCACGGTCAGCGGCAGCGCGGCGAGCCGGTCGCGCCATTCCCGGGTGAGCTGCCGGCCTGCCCAGATGGTCCCGCTCTCGTGGGCGCCGCCAGTGGTCGCGTAGGTCCCGTCGAACACCTCGACCAGGTTGCGCTCACAGTTGCCACGCACCCGCACGGCCCGCTCGCCAAGCGAGGGAAGCAGGTCGAGCGTCTCTGCCTGCAGCGGCCCGACGGTCATGTCGCCGGGGAGCACGATCGCATCGACCCCGGCGGCCTCCACGTCGCGAAGCACCGCCTCAAACGCCGGGAGGGTTGCCGTGAATGTCGGCGAGGACCGCGACCCGCATGTCGTGACTGTACGTCCTTGCGACCGGGCACGCAGGTGATTGCGCTACCGGCGTGAAAAAGCGCCAGGTGAACTCTCTGGCGATGGTCACCATCGCTGCGATGGTGCTGCTATGGCTGGACCGGGCTGCCAAGATCCCGCGCGTCAAGGTAGAGCCGAAAGCCCTCGGCCTCGGCCGCAAATCCCAGCGACCGGTAGAAGTCGTGGGCACCATCGCCGACGTGGCGCTTTGTGCGACAGCAATTGCACCTTGCGGCATGATGCGGCCCGGGCATCGGCCAACAGCCGCTCCAGCAGCATGCGGCCAACCCCGCGCCGGCGATTCGCCTGGGCGACGATCATCGCCTCGATGAAGGCGTCGGGCAGCAGTCGTAGGTGATGTGCCGCATGACCAGCAGCGTCGGTGTGCCCACGGCCTGTTGGGCGGTCTCGGCAACATAGACCGTGAGGTCCTTGGTCGCCATCATCCGATCCCACATCGCCCACTGGCGGCTGGACAGGCGATCGGCCGCCAGGTCTGGCGCCCGTTAGTAGAGCCGTACGACGGCCAGCAGATCACCTGCCGAGGCCTTGCGAACGGCGTACGACGACGCGACGTGGTCGATCACCGGCGATCGTACCCGACGCCTCCGCCCCGCCGTGCTGCCCGCGTCGCCGACCGAGATTGCAAACGCGTCCTCGTCACGCCGGCCAGCAGGAGATCACAGCGGCTCAAGGACCATCAGCACCTCGTCGCGGTCGTCGCCCGGGGCCATGCGCAGCGCGCCAGGCCAGCGGCCGATCTCTCGCCAACCCAAGCGAACCTCCACGACGCCCGACATCGGTACGCAACTGTCCGGCCGGTCGTCAACCGGCGCCGTGCCGCCCGGGGGCCAGCAGTGGCGACGACGCATGCGGCGGTGCCGATGATCCAGTCGTACAGTGCGGCAGGGCGCCGGGGCCGCCCGTAGAGGCTTTCCAGGTCCAGGACGGGGGATGCAGAAGTTGCGGATCGACTCGGGATCTTGGGGCGGTGGCCAGGCTCGAGTCGGGTCGAGGTGATGTCGTGGCCCAGGACATGAACCCGGCGTGATAGTGGGGTTGTGCAGGCTCTCGGCCGGGTCGGCGATCAGCGTCACTGGGGTGGGACAGGTCGTCATTTGGATCCATCGGCACACTGGCCGCGCCGAGCTCAACGCCTCGTGGGTCAGCTTGGTGTCGGCCGCAATCGGCGGGAGCGTCGGAAACAAGCGGCCGAACCGCCCTGCGCATAGAAGACGGATCAAGGGGTCAGCCCCCAGATCTGCGTGACCATGCGGCATGCGAGA
>JBKOYI010000144.1:0-23767 GCA_046725335.1 Myxococcota bacterium
GTGATGGGCGTCGCCCGGGCGAGCTGTTGCATCTCCCGCAGAGACGAGCGCCGCAGCGGCCCAGGGTCGGCCTGGTCCCGAGGCGGCCAGGCGGAGAGCTGGAAGGCCACCCAACGGGACAGATCGGGGATCGTGGTCACCAACCCCCCCATGGCCCCGTAGGCCCCGTCGCCAAGCGACGCCTCCTCCTCCCAACCGGTGTCCTCCTTCCGGTAGCCGTGCGCGCGCTTGGCCTCGACGAAATCGGTTACTGCCCAATGGGTGGAGCCCATCCCCAGTGGCCGAAGGAGCTTCTGGTCGACCCAGTCCCGGTAGCGGCGGCCGGAGGCCCTGGTCACCACCCGCCCGAGGAGGGCAAAGCCCGTGTTGGAGTACTCGTATGCCGTCCCCGGCGAGGTCGACCACAGCAGTCCGTGCTTGAGCCAGCTTCCGAAGAGCGCATCGGTGATGGCCAGCTGGCGGTCGCCCCAGGGGTTGTCCTCGGCAAATCCAGCGCCGTGGGTGAGCAGCATCCGAATCGTCAGGGGAGGGGCGTCCTGCGTGGGGCGAGGCCAGCCGCGCAGCTCGGGAATCCAGCGATCCACTCGGTCCTCCAGCGAAAGCTTCCCGGCATCCCGGAGCTGCAGCACTGCTGCCGCGGTGAAGCTCTTGGTCAACGAGGCGATGCGAAAGGCCGTTTCCCGCTCGGCCGGGGCCTTGCCGGGGACGTCCCGCAGACCGGCGGCGCCGTCATGGACCAGCGCTCCGTCCACCACGACGCCCCACACTGCGGCCGGCGTCTCGCCCCGTTCCACCGCATCTCGAAAGGCCGCGTCCACCGCTGGATAGGCGCTTTCCAGCTTCTGCTTCCGCTCTGGATCCTGGAAGGCTGGTGGCGGCATCTCGGCGGCCCGAGCCGCGATGACCCACAGCACGAGGACTGGCCCCACCGCCCTGGGAATGGCCATCACTCCATTGTGGCCGAGGCCGGGACCGAGGAGCACGGCCCTTGTCCGGGCAAGCACCACCCGGCGCGAGTCGCCGCCCAGGGCGTGAGCGCGAGCAACAAGGCCACCATTGCCACCAGGGCCGGCCACGTTCCAGGGACCGGCGCCTCGGTGCGCGCCAGCGCCGTCCCTGCGAAGGGCACCGCGCGACCACCGGTGAGCCTCGGGAGTCCTCGCTGGGCCAGCCACAGGCTCCCGCAGCCCGGACATCCATGCGCCACGACCGAGCGCAGCTGAACCTGACGCGTCGAGGTGCCGCACTGTGGGCAAGCAATGGGCCGCATCCCCGGAGCGCCCAGGCGCACCTCCCGCTCGTAGGCTGCCCCCTCGACCTGCGCCAGGGCCAGCAGCGACGTCACCTGCCCTGGCCCGAGCAGCGCCCCGGAGCATTGCGGGCAGGCGCTTCCGACCAGCCCCTCCCGGAAGCGCAGCAACGTCGGAGCATTCTCGCCGCAGTCCGGGCAGCGGAGCCGGCTGGGCAGCGGAGCTCCTCCGGCGGACGAATGGTGCAGCACCGCCGGGAGAGTGGTGGACAGAGCGCACAGGTGCCCCTGGCGAATGCCCAAGGCCAGCGCTCCCACTGCCCCCAGCAACTCGGGCGGAAGCTGGGCCAATCCAAGCGCTCGCAAGGTCGCCAACAAGACTTCAGCGCCGAGCAGGACCAGGACGGCACGGCTCCACCCGAGCAACAACGAGGCCCTCCGTCGTGCCCCGCGCCTCATCAGCGCCGATGCCAAATGCCCGTGCAGACTCTCCCAGCCCCAGAGCAGGACCACCGGAACGACGGCCATCAGCGCGGCAAATGCCACGGAGCGGACCAAGGTTCGTCCCAGCGCGCGCTCTGAAGCGGCCAGAGCTGCGGCGAGCATCAGCGCGGTCAGGGCCCAGGGCGCACCTGCCAGAGCCCACTCCCAGGCGCCGGGCCGGGTGCCGTTGAAACCTCCCAGCACCAAGGTGGTGAGCGCGGGGAGGTGCTTCGGCCAGATCACCTGGGCGATCAGCAGCACCGCCAGCCCGCCAGCGAGCACCTGGCTCGCTCGCACCATGGGGCTGGCGCCGAGGACCGGAGCGGGCGGCTCCGGCGTCAGCTCGCGGGTTGGCGCCTCCGACTGTGGGAGCGGGGGAGGCTCGGCCGGCTCGGTCCGCCGGGCGCGCGCGTGTGCCAGGGCCCGCTCGTCGAGCTCCAGTCCCGATGGCGAGCTCAAGGTCGGTTGGTCAGCCAGCGCGTCTTGGCGAAGGCTCGCTCGGGCACCGCAGCGGTGGCAGGAAGTCCAGCCAACTCGCCACGCAATGCCACAGTGGCTGCAGATGTCTGTTGGTGTGGTGAGTTGGCCCATGCAGGGAACGTCCTGGGCAAAAGAATGAAGCAGAAATGAAGCTCGGCCGCCAGCGCGGGGAGCATTTTCTGGGGGTCGTCTCCGACCCTCTGGCCTTGTGCGCGGGGCTCAAGAACTCGACCGCTGGGCTCAGCTCGGGAGCGCGTGCTCAGTGCCCGGGCGGGCGGTGGACATCGTCCCCACGCGAACTCCATGGTTTCGCCACTCCGGAGTTTGCGCTGAGGTCATTGCCGTCACTCCTGGAACTCGAACTCCAGCACCTCCACCTCGCCGCCCTTGATGGTGATGAGGCGACGCTCACTCTTGTCGCCGTTGGAAAGCTGGACCTGGTGGCGACCTTCGTAGAGCGGAACCGGATCGCGCGGAGCCGTCCCGACGGATTTCCCGTCCACGGTGATCTCGGTCCCCTCGGTCACCTTGAGCTCTAGCGTGCCCTTGGGGATGGAGACGACATGGCGGCCGTTGTCGCCGGGCTTGAGGACCAGGCTCTCGGTGCGCGACAGGCCGAGGCCGGTGTCGAACAGCTCGAGGTCGACCGGTCCCCCGGGAGGTGGCAGCGAAACGGTGAGGGGCGTCGTGCCGAGAATCCGATCCCCCATCCGAACCCTGAGCCGAGGAGTGCTCTCCAGGCGGATGGTTGCCGGTGCATCGGCCGCCGCCTGTGCTTCGGCGAAGGCGCCGAGGAGCCGGTCCTTGTCGGATTCCCGGTTCTCCCTCTTCTGGGGCTCGGGTTTGCGGGAGGGTGGCGTGGAGGGCTCTGCGGCGGCCACCGCAGTCCCGGCTCCTCGGGCCGCTGTGGCCGGGGCGGTGCCGCCGGCGGGGACTGCGGATGATTTTCCGGAGCGGCTGGCTGTCCGAGAGGCCTCCGCTGGCGCCACCGCAGTGCTACCGGCTGGAGAGGTCTCCTCCGTCGAGGCGGCAGTTCCGCCGGGCGGAGGCGATTCGGCGGGTGGGGCATTACCGCCGGATGGAGGCGATCCGCCTGGGGATGGCGGACTGCCACTGGCCCGAGAGGTCTCCGGCGTTGAAGCGGCGCCCCCGCCCGGCCGAGGTGCCTCGGCCACTGCTGGGGCGCTTGCGGCGGGCCGAGGTGCATCCGCCGCTGGGACCCCCGCCGCTGGGGTGGCTCCCGAGCGATCGCCTGGCGCTCCCGGACGCCTCTGGGCCAGCTCGGCGGGGCCGGTCGGCGAAGAGGGCGTCGCGGCCACCGCCGGCGCGGGCAATCCGGGGGCCGGAGCAGTAGGGGCGGGTGCGGCCACGGCAGGCGCACCCGGGTCGGGGCGCGCCCCCTCGGGTGGGGTGGCGAGGGCGGTGTGTTCCCTGGGGAGGAGGCCTCCGAACCAGGCCCCGGTCGCCCCGGCGATCAGCAACACCGCCAGCGTGAGGATGACCTTGCCTGCACGGCCCGAGCCCCGCGCGGTCATGCTGGCGGTGATTCGTCGCGCGTCGGTGCGCTGGAGACCGAGCGTCACCGGCTCCCCCGCCTCCTCCTCCCCCAGCGCGGTGGGGAAAACGAATGACTCGGGTCGGACCGCCCCCCCACGTCGACCTGCCCCCGGTCGCCCCGCCTTCGACGCCTTCTCCAGCTGTCTTGGCGGTGGCGCCTGCAGGACCGGCTCGGCACGCTGGGTCGCCCCGGGTCGTCCCGGCTGGAGCACGTTCTTCAGCTCGAGCGGGGGCGGAGTGTGGACCACCGGCTCGGTCGAGGCGACCGGGGCGGTGGCGGCAAAGGCCGAGGCGGTGAAGACCGGTTGCTCCAGCGACTGAGCCGGAATGGGCTGAGCCGGAATTGGCGGCGACAACTGGGCCACCAGGCGCGAAAGCACGAACCCCGTGGCCGGCTCGCCGCTCTGTTGGATGAAGAGCTCCAGATCGGCATGCAGGGAACCACAGTCGGCGTACCGATCCTCGCGCTTCTTGGCCAACAGCCGCGTCAGGATGTTCTGCAGCTGCACCGGGAGGTTGGGGACGCGCTCGACGGCTGGAATGACCGGGTCGTACAGCACAGCCCGCACCATGCTGGCCTCGCTGTTGGCCTCGAAGGGCATGCGACCGGTGCACAACTCGTAGAGCACGACCCCCAGGGCATAGAGGTCCACCCGGCGGTCGAGCGGCTCGCCACGGAGCTGCTCCGGCGCCATGTAGGCGACCTTCCCCTTCACCGTTCCCGCCTCGGTGTGGTGGCTCTGTCCACGCGCCTTGGCGATGCCGAAGTCCACCAGCTTCACTGCCCCGCTGCGGCTGAGGAGGATGTTGTCCGGACTCACGTCCCGGTGGATCAAGTGGAGCGGCTCGTTGGTCAGCTGGCTCCGGACGTCGTGCGCGTAGGCCAGCCCCTCTGCCGCCTGAGAGACGATGCGGGCCGCCAGGCTGAAGGGGATGGGCGTCTGGACCTGCCGAGACCGCGCCACCAGCAGGCGCAGGTTGGGCCCGTCGATGAACTCCATGGCGATGAAGTAGCTGCCCTCGGCCTCACCGAAGTCGAAGATCTGGACCAGGTTGGGGTGGTTGAGCTGAGCCGCCACCTTGGCCTCGCCCAGAAACATGGCCACGAACTGCGGGTCCTCGGCCAGATGCGGCAGGATGCGCTTGATGACCAGGAGCTTCTCGAAGCCCATGGGCCCGTCGGTCTTGGCCAGGAAAACCTCGGCCATCCCCCCGGTGGCGAGTTTCCGGAGCAGCTGGTACTTCCCCAGTCTCATCCCTGGACTAGCCCGTATCACACCTGGCGGCGATCTTGGCCACTCCGCACACCGAGATTGAAGTCGACGGACGCAGCGTCCGCATTTCCAACCCGGACAAGGTGTTCTTCACCGCCCGGGGGGAGACCAAGCTGGACCTGGTCCGGTACTACCTGTCCGTGGGTCCAGGGGCACTCCGCGGGGTTCGCGAGCGGCCAACTGTCCTCAAACGGTACCCCAATGGCGCGGGCGGTGAGTTCTTCTACCAGAAGCGGGTCCCCGACCCGCTCCCCGAATGGATGCAGACGGTGACGGTCACCTTCCCGAGCGGGCGCAGCGCGCGGGAGCTCTGTCCGGTCGACGTGGCCCACCTCATCTGGGCAGTCAACCTTGGCTGCTTGGACCTCAACCCTTGGGCCGTGCGCCGGGCTGACGTGGACCATCCGGACGAGCTTCGGATCGACCTGGACCCCCAACCCGGGGTGGACTTCTCCAGCGTGCGCCGGGTGGCGGTGGAGGTGAAGCAGGTCCTGAACGGGCTGGGCCTGGTCGGCTGGCCGAAGACCTCCGGGTCGCGGGGGGTGCACGTTTACGTGAGGACCCGGCCGGCCTGGGATTTCCTGGAAGTGCGCCGGGCGGCGCTGGCCCTGGCCCGGGAGGTGGAGCGGCGGCTCCCGGACCTGGCCACCAGCAAGTGGTGGAAAGAGGAGCGGGGAACCCGCGTCTTTCTCGACTACAACCAGAATGCTCGCGACCGAACCATCGCCTCGGTCTACTCGGTGCGAGCCAACCCGGAGGGCCGGGTGAGCTGTCCGGTGAGCTGGGAGGAGATGGAGAGCGTCGACCCCCACGACCTCACCCTGGCCACGGTCCCCTCGCGCTTCCAGAAACTGGGCGACGTCCACGCCGGGATCGACGAGGTGGCCTACTCCCTCGAGCCTTTGCTCCACCTGGCAGCGCGGGACGAGGCCGAGGGTCTGGGCGACGCGCCCTGGCCGCCGCATTTCCCGAAGCAGCGGGGTGAGCCGAAGCGGGTTCAGCCGAGCAAGGCCCGGAAGGACGACGAGGACTCGCCGTGAAGAGCTACCGCGGAAGCTGTCACTGCGGAGCCGTGCGCTTCAGCTTTCAGAGCGAGGAGCTCACCACCGGGTGTCGATGCAACTGCTCGATCTGCAGGCGAATGGGGGCGCGGTGATGTCCTCGAGCTACCAGCCCTTCCAGGAGCTGGAGGGAGCCGACTCGCTGAGCGTTTATCGATTCGGCGACCGTGAGGTGAATCACTACTTCTGTCGGACCTGCGGCATCTACCCCTTCCACGACGTCGTCACCACGCCGGGTCACTACCGGGTGAACCTCGGGTGCATCGACGAGCTGGACCCCCTCGCCCTGGACATCCGGCTCCTCGACGGACGGTCTTTCTAGCATCCCCGCTGACAGGACCGCCCGCATTCAGGGCGTGATTCCGGCCTTCAGCCCCACATGCTTGACCAACCAGGTGTAGCGGTCGCGCAGGGTCTGTGGATCGTTCAGATCATGACCGGTGTCGTACCAGAGGACCTTCTTCGGCTCACTGGCAGCGGCGGCGTAACGCTCCATCGATTCCTTGCCGAAATACTGCTCGAACCTCGCGAATTGCATCAGGACGGGGATCGGGGCGGCCTTTCCGACGAAGCGAATTCCATCGAGCTCACCCAGGACCCGGAGGTAGCCCTCGATGACGCCAGGCGGCAGGCTCTTTCGGAGCTCGACCAGATTGGGGTCGGTGCTCTTGAGCATGATGTCGGCGAGCTCGCCCACCCCTCCCATGAGGACGGTGGTCTTCATGCGGCGATCCACTGCGGAGAGAATCGATCCCCACTGCGCGCCGTAACTGTGCCCTACGTAGGCGAGCCGCTTCGGATCGAGGTCCTTCCGGCCGAGCAGCAGGTCGATCCCACGCCGAAGGTCGACGATTGCCTGCAGATAGGCATCGCGATCGAGTTCTGGCTTGTCGAAATGGCTCGTGGTCTTTCGGTAGGGGTCGGCGCGGTCCCAAGGATAGTCGGGGAGCAGCGACACCGCTCCCGCCCTGGCGTAGAGCTTGGCCTCGGGGATGAACTCAGCCCGCGTCCCATTGCCCCAGTGCCCAAAAAGAATGGGTGCCAGTGGCCCTTTGCGCTTGGGAACGACGAGGTAAGCGGCGACGCGCTGGTTGTTGGCACTGGCGTAGGTGATGTCGTGGAGCACGAACTCGGGCGTGTCCTCGATGACTTCGTCTTTGACGTCCAGCGGTTGGTGGATGTCGTACTCGAAGCTGACGGTCGGGGTGGCGGGTGTCAGCGCGAGGGAGGCGACCAACAGAGCGGAGAGAGTGGACATCGTGGACTCCGGCGGGAGCGGCCCTCGCTAGGCGGATGGTGCGCTGCGGCCGAACAGCTGCTGGAGCTCCGCGGGGACGACCGACTCCAGCTGATCGTAGGTGCAGGACCCCGGTGTACGGTCCGGACGCCAACGCAGGAAATGCGTCGCATGCCGGAATCGGTTCCCCTGGAGGTGGTCGTAGCTGACCTCGGCGACGCGCTCCGGCCGCAACGGCTCCCAGGAAAGGTCCTTCTTGTTGTTCCAGCGACTCGGGGTGCCGGGCATGCGCTGCTCACTTTCACCGCCCACGGTGGCCCATTCTCGCCAGGGATGGCCCTCCAGCGCGTTCGTCCGCAACGGCTCCAGTTCCCCGACCAGCTGCTGGCGACGCGCAGCGGTGAATCCGGAACAGATGCCCACGTGCTGGAGGGACCCGCTCGAATCGTAGAGCCCGAGCAAGAGTGAGCCGATCACTCCCTCGGACCCGCCATCGCGGTACCAGCGAAAACCGGCCACCACGCAGTCGGCGGTGCGCTCGTGTTTCACCTTGAGCATCTCGCGCTTGTTCTCGAGATAGGGGAGCCCCAGGGGCTTCACCATCACCCCGTCGAGTCCAGCGCCCTCGAAGTGACGGAACCACTCTTCGGCTTGCACCCGGTCGCGTGTCGCGGGCGTGACATGTACCGGGGGGTGGGCCTTGAGCAGTGCCTGCTCCAGCCGGCGCCGGCGCTCCTCGAATGGTTTGCCGCGCAGATCTTCATCGCCTTGGGCGAGCAGGTCGAAGGCGACGAACGAGGCCGGGGTCTCCTGGGCCAGCTTCCGAATCCGGGAGGCCGCGGGGTGGATGCGCTGGAGCAGCGCATCGAAGTCGAGCCCCTTGGGCCCAGCGATGACCACCTCCCCGTCCACCACGCACCGCTCGGGGAGCGAGGTGAGCAGCGGCTCGATGAGCTCGGGGAAATAGCGCGTCATCGGCCGCTCGTTGCGGCTGCCCAGTTCCACCGATGGGCCGTCGCGAAAGACGATGGTCCGGAATCCATCCCACTTGGGCTCGTAGATGACCTCGCCGGCTGGCGGGAGCTCGCGGATCAGCCGCGAGAGCATGGGAGCCACCGGCGGTTGGACGGGAAGCGTCACCTGGATCCCTCAAGGAGTGGCGGTCTCGACCTGGGTGGCCAACTTCTGCCCGTCGCGGACGATGTAGGTGATGCGCACGAAAGAGCCAGTGGGGATCCCGGCCTGGCCGCCCGATGCCCCTCTCAGCACCCAGCGGGTCTGAGCATCGGTAGCAATCGGCACGGTGTGGTTCTGGGCAATCCGGACGGACACTTGCGAAGCGGTGGATTCGGTGAGCGTGCCAACGATGACGTCGCCGGCACCCAGCTCGCGCACCCCTTGCTGGATGGACTGGCCGAGCTGGCCCACCCGGGCGTTGGCGTCGGCAGCCGCCATGCGGGCCCGAGCGGCAGCATCGTCGGCAGCGGCCTTGCCTCGGGTGGCGGCCTCCTCGGCGCTGCGCTTGGCCTGCTCGGCCGCGCCCTTGGCCTCGGCCACGGCTTCCTTCGCTTCACGCTTGCAGCCGGCGAGGAGCAGCGCGGAGAGGGCGAGGGCGGCGAGAGGACGCATGCGGAGAGCCTCCAGTCGGTTGGCGGAGCGCAGACCTAGCACGATGCTCGGCGCTGAGGCGCATGCAGCGCATCGAGGACCGCTTTGGTGCCCCGGGGGGGGGCCCGCGCCCGGGCCCGAGGGCTTCACCCTGCCAGGCGGCGGTACTCCTTGAAATGCCGCAGGGCGAGGAGCGCCTGGCCGCGTCGTTCGTGCAGCCGAGCCAGGTTGTAGTGGGCTTCGGCCAGGCGGGGGTCGGCCTCCAGCGCCGCGTGGTACCACGTCACCGCCTCGGCGGTCCGGCCTTCATCCCCCAGCGCCACGGCCAGGTTGTAGGCCGCAGTGGCGTCGCTGGGCCGCAGGGCCAGGGCGATCCGGTAGTGGGTCCGTGCCTCGCCCAGCCGACCTGTCTCGTGGAGGAGCCGCCCCAGATTGACGTGGGCATCGGCGTGGTCGGGCACCCGTGCCAGGAGCTGGGCGTAAAGCGCTCGTGCCTGCGCCGGGTCGCCGTCCTCGAGCTGCTGGGCCTGGGTAAAGAGCGCCTCCGCCCCCCGGGGGTCCGGGCTTCGAGCGTTCGCGGGGCGCGCCCACGGAAGCTCACCGAAGTCGAGCAGGACCTGGCCCGACCGAGGGAGCAGCCTCGACGTCCCGTGCCGGACCACGACCTCGCCCCCGTTTGCTTCCAGACGCACTGCGCTGGGGGGCGTTCCAGCCGGAAGTCGCTCCCGCAGCTGACGGAGGGCATCGACCACCCGTGCCGGGGCGACGTCCTGATCGACCAGCCGCTTGGCGTTCCGGAGCAGGACCAGATCCTGGAAGGTCAGAACCCGGGCCCCGGGCCGGCGAGCGCTCTGAGCCCGCTCGGGAAGACCGGCGTCGAGGAGCTGCAACACCCTTGTTTCACTCGTTCCGAGAATCGCCGCCGCATCGGCCATCGTGTACGTCCGCGTCTCGACCTGGGTGCGCGCCATGTCCTCCCTCGCTGGTGAAAGAGTTACCAGCGGGGTCTGACGGGTGGCTCGGCCAGCGGCTCTTGACCCTCCAGCTGCTGGAGGGTCGAGGGTCGACCTCGACTCGAAATCCGGAGGTGCCCCCACATGTCACCCATCCTGCTTGCCAGCGTTCCGGCCGTTCTCGTGGGCGCGGCGTCCCCTGCGCCGCCCGGTGTCGACCGCACCGCCATCGAGGTGACCATTGGCCACTATTTTCGCGCCGGCGACGAGAACAGTCCGGCCGAGCTGAAGGCGGCCTTTCATGCCACCCTGGGGATGTTCTGGGTGACCCCCGATGGGGTCGCGCACGGACTCAGCCGCGCTGCCTGGGCCAATCGCCTCACATCCGCTGGAGCTCCACAGAGAGCCGCTCTCCGGCGGATCGAGCAGGTGGACCTGACCGGCGACCTGGCAGCTGCGGCGCTCCATTCCGAATTTTCTACCCACCACTTCGAGGACTTCGTGAGCCTCGTTCGGATCGGAGGTCGATGGCGCATCGTGCTCAAGCTCTTTCACCGGCGCGCCCCGGCGGATGCACCGCTTCCGGATCCCTCGGCCGTCGAGTCGGACCGAGAGGCCATCACCCGTCTCCTCCAGGAGAACTTCCGGGCCCGGGACGACAACGACGGTGTGGGGGTCAGTCGGACGTACCTCCCCAGGGCGATGAGCTACTCGGTCGAGGATGGTGAGCTGGTGGCGGTGCCGTTCACGGAATGGCAGGCGCGGGCCGAAGAGGCAAAGGCTTTGGGGAAGTCGAATCCCCTGCACCGGCGGATCGAGTCCATCCAGCTGGCGGCGGATGTTGCCCTGGTCAAGGTCGCGAGCGGCCTGGGAGCCGAGACCGGAGTCGAGTATCTGTCGCTGCTCAAGGTCGGGCGTGAGTGGAAGCTGGTGGGGATGATCTATGGTCCCCGCTGAGACTCGCCCCGTGTCACGTCCTCTGCGCATCGGCCAGTTTGCCGCCCGGACCGGTCTGTCCATCCGGACGCTGCGCTTCTATGACGCGCTGGGCTTGCTGGTGCCGGCCGATGTGGATCCGGAGACCCGCTACCGGCTCTACACCTCGGCACAACTGGGGAAGGCCCGCGTCATCACCGAGCTCCGCCGACTGGGCTTCTCGCTGGAAGAGATCGGCCAGGCGCTTCGTCGGGAGACGCCGCGGGAGCTGCTGCTCCAGGAGGCCGCGGCGCGTCTGGAGCGGAGCATCGCCCTGCAGTCCGCTCAACTGAGTGATGTTCGCGCGCGACTCGGGGCGCTGCGAGGCCTGCAGGTCGTCGTTCGCCGCGAGCCGGCACAATGGATGGCCAGCGTCCGTGACCGGGTGGAGCGGGCCTCTGATACCGCCGAGCTGTTTCTCGAGCTGCAGGCTGGGCTGGTGGGGACTGAGCTGGGCGCGCGTGGAGTCCTCTGGCACCGCTGCGGTCATGAGGACGGGCCTCTGACCGCCGAGCCATACATCGTCATCCCCCGGCGGGTGCGAGGCGGGGGACGGGTCGAAATCGGCGAGCTCCCCGCAGCGGAGGTGGCCGTGGTCCGGACCCGGGACGAAGACGAGGCGGCCGAGGAAGGCTACGCCACGCTCCGGGCCTGGATGGCGGCGCAGGGGCATCCTCTCCGGGGCGCCAAGCGGGAGGTGCCAGTCCCAGGAAGCGGCGAGCTGGAGATCCAGTTCCCGTTCCGTCTGCTGACCTGAGTCCAGCGGGTGGCCCAATGTCCATCCCGGTCGAGCGCTGGGAGGCCTGCCGCCGCAATCCGATGGGCGCTCGCGCCGCCATCCCACAGGATTAGAGGCCCCGGTGCCGGCCGAGACGCCCGCGGCGGGACCGGAGGGGGGCCCGTTCTAAAACACATGTATGCGTCCCGGACGGACCTATCTCGGCAAAGAGTGTGCATGCGCGACGCATACAACCGCTTTTAGAAACGGAGTGGGTGGGGCGCGGTCAGCGCTTCCCACCGCGCTTCCGAGCGGCTGCCGGCTGGGCAGAGGCGGCCGGCGCACGCTTGGGTGGCTTGCGTTCGGCGGCCTCGGCAGGCGCTTCGGCCTGTTTCTCGGCAGGCCCCCCGCGCCGTGCCAGGCTGGCTTTGAGGGCTTCCATCAGATCGATGACCTGGGCGCGCGGCGGCTCGGCCGGAGCGATGGACACCGGTTCGCCGGCCACTTTTGAGTCGATGACCGCCTGCAGCTTCTTCCGGTACGTGTCCTCGTATTTCGAGGGGTCGAAGGTCTCGGTCGACAGCTGGTCGATGAACTGCTTGGCCAGGGCCAGCTCCGCCGGCTTCACCTCTCCTTCGCCACGAGGGACCTCGGAAATGGGCCGCAGCTCGTCGGCATAACGCAGAGTCTGCATCACCAGAGCACCCTGGTAGGGCCGAAGCAGGACCAGCTCCTCCCGGCCGCGGGTGGAGTACTTGGCGATGGCCGCGTGCTGGGCCTGCTCCAGCGCCTCGGTCAGCAGCCGGTACGGTCGGTCGGCCCCTTTGTCCGGCCCGAGGTACCATCCGCTCTCGAAGTAGAGCGGGTCGACGCTGGAGAGCGGGACGAACTCGCTGATCTCCATCGCCTTGGTCGAGGCCTCCTCGAGTGCCTTGAGCTCCTCGGCGGTGAAGAGCACGTACTGGTCACGGGCGAACTCGTACCCCTTGATGATGTGCTCGCGCGGCACGATCTCGTTGTCCACCGGGCACCACAGCTGCTGCCGGATCCGGCTCTTGCACTTGTCGTGGAGCTGGTGGAACGAGATCTGGGCTGCGCTCTCGCCTGCGCTGTAGAGCTTCACCGGGATGTTCACCAGGCCGAAGGAAATGACCCCCGAGCCGATCGCGCGTGGTGCCATGGCCGCCTAAGCTAGATCCACCTCCGGATGGCCGCCAGCACAAGCCGCCCGCGCAACAGGTCTGTGGCAGCCACGCCGCTCCGGGAAGCCCTGGTGGGCTCCGCCGCACCCGAGCGCGTGGTGGGGCTGGCCGACGTCGACTTTCAACTGGCCACTCGGGCGCCGCGTCCGTTCACCCGCACCGGCTGGTGGTTCGAGCTGAAGTACGACGGCTACCGCATCCTGGCCGAGCGCCGGGAACGCCACATTCGTCTTCGCTACCGGGGCGGGGGCGATCCGTCGGCGAAGTTCCCCGACCTGGTGGAGGCCCTGAGTGCGCTCCCGGCCCGGGAGTACATCCTCGATGGAGAGGCGGTGGTCGAGGACGAGAACGGCCGGCCCTCCTTCTCGCTCCTCCAGGCCCGGGCCCAGGCCGAGCGGCCGCCGCGTGGCGCCCCTCCGGTCACCTTCTGGGCCTTCGATCTCCTGGCCTGCGAGGGGCGCGACCTGCGCGGGCTGCCGCTGCGGACCCGCCGCGATCTGCTCCGCCTGCTGCTCCGGGACAGCCCCCGCATTCGCTGCGTCGAGCCGGTGGAGACCCAGGGCGAGGCCTTCTTCGAGGCGGTGAAACAGATGGGGCTGGAAGGCATCGTGGCCAAACGGGCCGACGCGCTTCACCATGCTGGCCACGGTCCCGACTGGCAGAAGGTGGTCATCAATCAGGTGGGCGACTTCGCCGTGGTCGGGCACACCGAGGGGATGACCTCGCTGGCCTTGGCCACCTGGGACGGCTCGGGTTTCGTCTATTCCGGCCGGGCTGGAAGCGGGCTGACCGGCCGGGAAGCCTCTCGCGTGGAGCGCGAGTTGACCTCGCTGCGCCGGAGCACGCCGGCCTGTCGAGAAGCTCCGAGGGATCGAGACCTGCTCTGGGTAGAGCCGCGACTGGTGGCGGAGGTCCGCTACCGAGAATGGGAGCGGGGAGGCTCGCCACGTGCTCCGGTCTTCTGCCGGTTCCGCGACGACAAGCGGCCGGAGGACTGTCGTCCCCCCTGGCAGGCCGAGGAGCGTAGTGTCCCCTTCGTCAATCTGGAGAAGCTGTGGTTCCCGGAGGACCGGTTCACCAAGGGCGATCTGGTCCGTTACTACCAGGCCATCGGCCCATGGATGTTGCCCTACCTCCGGGACCGGCCCTTGATGCTCACCCGCTTTCCGGACGGCATCTACGGCAACAGCTTCTTCCAGAAGCAGACCGGTCCCAACATTCCCAGCTGGGTCCGCACCGTCCTGATGGAGGGAGACGAGGGCCCGGTCCGCCAGTTCGTCTGCGAGGACGTGGAGACCCTGGCCTTCCTGGTGAACCTGGGCACCATTCCCTTTCACCTCTGGAGCGCCCGGGTCGCCGACCTGGAGCATCCCGACTGGTGCATCCTGGATCTCGATCCCAAGTCGGCCCCCTTCGCGCACGTGGTCACCCTGGCCCTGGCCGCCCGGAAGCTGTGCGAGTCGCTGGAGCTGCCCTGCTTCATCAAGACCACCGGGAGCTCGGGGCTGCACGTCCTGGTGCCGCTGGGACGGCAGCTCGAGCACGCCGCGGCGGTCAGCTTCGGCCAGGTGCTGGCCGAGGCGCTGGTGCAGCAACACCCCGACATCGCCACCACCGAACGGGTGGTGCGGGCCCGACGCTCGAAGGTGTACGTCGACTACCTTCAGAATGGCCGGGGCAAGCTCCTGGTGGCTCCCTTCTCGGCCAGGCCGCTGCCGGGCGTGCCCGTGTCCATGCCACTGCACTGGAGCGAGGTGACCCCGGCGCTCCACCCCCGAGCCTTCACCGCGCTCGACGCTCCCGAGCGAATGGAGCGACTGGGAGAGGATCCATTCCTGGGGGTGCTGGGCGAGCCCCCGGACCTGGTCCAGGCTCTGACCCGGCTTCAAGAGATGCTCGGCGGCAAGCGGGTCAGTAGCTCCGCAACACCACCAGCGTCACCCGCCCCGGCCGCACGTCGACCTGCAGCTGCCGCGTCCCGCCACCGGCGACGACGCTGAGCTGATGGACCCCCACCGGAAGGCGGAAGCGGGCCAGCTCGAACGCAGCCGGCAATGACATCCAGCTCCGCAAGTCGGGCTGATTGGCGTAACTCAAGGCCAGGAAGGTCAGGATGCCCACCGCCTCGCTCTTGGTCGCCGCCCCGGCACCGGCGGCGATTCCGGCCCGGAGCGCCAGAGCGCCAAACTGCCGAGCGATCAGTCCGTCCACTCGATGGTCGAGGTGAATCTTGGCGACTTGCTCCAGCGAGGTCACCGGCGTCGCCCGGACCGGCTGCGAGCCGTCGACCGAGACGGACGTTTCGCGATGCCAGGGCCGATCCCGGAAGACAGGGACGGCAATGAGCTCCAGCTTGGGCCCGCCGGACCGCGTCCCGTTCGTCTTTTCCGGCACCCGCCCGGCCTCCAGCACTACCAGGAGCTGTCCCTCGTCCTTGACGAGAGGCTGAGCGGTCGCCCAGGGGTATTGCCGTTTGAGCGCGCGGTAGGCCTCGTCGCGCCCGGTCTTCTTGGCCAAGCGGACCAGGGGCTCGGCCAGGCTGCCCAGGTCGCCGGCCAGCTGATTGGCGGCCATGTAATCGATGAAGGCATCGTCGTCGTGGCCCGCGTCCTCCCAGAGGACCGCGCTCAGGTAACGGGAAATGGCCAGCTGTTGGTAGGGCTTTTTCTCCTCGTTGATCATGCGCTGCATGCGCTCGTTGACTCGGCGCACTTCCACCAGCGCATCCTCCTCCTTGCCCAGCTGGATGTAGTTCAGGGCCTGGAGGGTGGAGATCATCAACTTCTCGAAGTCCTCGCCCCGGTAGGCCCGCTCGCGCTCGTTGCTGAGGAGCACCTTGGCCTCCTCGCTCACCGAGGTGAAATCAAGGCGCTCACTCAGCTTGTCGGCCTCGGCCAGGACCTTGATGCTCTCCTCGTACTTGCCGGCGGCATGCAGCACCATTCCCTCGTCCATCAACGCCAGGAGCTTGTCGATCTGCGGACCGGAGGTCACTTCAGAGGCGAAGCCCTGCTCGGCGTCGGGATAGCGGTATGCCTCGTAGGCCTGCCGGTACCCTCGAGTGCGAGCGACGTAGTCCCCGGCGCAACCGCTCGTCGCCGCAGCGCAGAGCAGGCCGAGCAGGACCGGCCACCGGACCGGCCAGCGCGAGATCGGGGCGGGGGAGACCACCTTCCTTACGGACGGATTCCCTGCTTCTGGAACTTCTTCTTCAACTCCTTCTCGTCCGTCCACTCCAGCAGACCGGTGCGGAGGTTGGTGAGCTTGGCGGTCATCTTGTAATAGATGAACTCGTCGCTCCCCACCCGCTGCTTAATCGAGGCCAGCTCGCCGGTCATGATGTAGTCGGCGGCGATCTGCTGGCCCGGACCCTTGGCCTGGTCGGGTCGGACGTAGCCGCTGCCCTGATACTCGTACTCCTCGGCCACGTCCTGGCGACTGGCCCGGTCGGTGAAGGCGAACTTGCCGGTGTTGGCCAGCTGGGTCTGAACCTTGTCGGCCAGACTCTGCATGTCGATGTGCTCGGAGGTGCTGTTCTTCAGCTTTCCGACCACCATCACCGGCCGGCCCTGGATCTGGGCGAACGCCGGGGACTGCTGCAGGTCGGAGACAATCTTCTTGGCGATGAGTTGCAGATCGCTGGGTGCCCACTCGTCGGAGAGGAGATCGATCTCGTTGGGGTCGGTGTACTCGCCCTTGGTGAAAGCCCGTTCGGTGGCGCAGCCAGCCAGGCTCAAGGCAGCGAGCAGGGGAAGGTAAAGCTTGGTTCGGTTCATGATCAGTTCCATTCGCATTCGAAGCGGCTTCCCAGGAAGCGCCACTTGTCGGCGATCTCTACGTCCCGGCGATAGCCGGCGGTAAGACGGCAGAGGCTCTGCAGCGATGAGCGGGGATAGTCGAGCTGATACGCCTGAGCGGCCGCTCGGTCCGCGGCCTTGAGCTGGGAGGGATGGGTGAGGCCGGGACTGGCCGAGGAGGCCACCAGCAAGGTGTGCCGGCCATAGGTCTTCAGGGTGAGCTGTCCGGGGAGGACGATGCGTCGGACCGTCCGGGCGATCAGGAAGTCGCTGTTGTCCACGGTGGTCTCGTGGGCGTTGGGCCGCCGGAGGAGGTCGTCGATGTTGGCAGACAGCACGCGGGTGAGGTCCCCGTCGTCAACGAAGACGTAGAGGTAGGCATTCCGAGCTCGCCGGCTTTCACCGCTGAAGTCGAGCGTCACCTCTAGATTCAGGGCGCGGTTGGGGCGGAGGGCATTCAGCGAGACGGCCTGGATGACGCTGGGGTCCACTCCGGCCTGCTTGAGCTTGATCAGCCCCTCGGCCGAGGCGTCGCAGGTGCAGCGCCGCTCCTCCAGCATCTTCACCAGCTGCCCGGGAGGGAAGCCAGCCTGGCTGAGCTTGGTGAGGTCCTCGTCGTTGAGGGGGGGTTGCTCGCTCCGCTCGTAGAGCTTGGGAAGCGCGTTGGCGTCCCACTGATTCATGTCCACCGTCTGGGCCGCCCCGGTCCCCGCCGGGAAGGGAGCCGGTGGCGGGGCCGACCCCAAGGGCTGGGCCAGGAAGGCCAGAAGGAGAAGTGACGGAGTCATCATGTTGCACTCAGAAGCGGTACCCTACGCTCAGGTAGACGCGGATGGCCGAAGCATCGATGTTGGAGGGAAGCAAATCGTAGTTGGCGCCGATGCCCAGCTGGAAATGGCTCTCGGTGATCCAGTCCCACCCGATCCGTGGGGAGAGAACGAACAGCACGTTGCCCTCGTTGGGGATGTACACCCCCCCCTGGAGCCCGATGCTGAAGGCGAATGGCCAGGTGGTGGTGTGGAACGATGGGCCCAGCAGGATGCCCCAGGTCTTGTAATTGCTGGCCGGAATGTAAAAGCCGCTCAGGTCGATCCGGTACCATTCCTGATTCCAGTACGACGCCGTCACGCCGGCGAAGAGCGGCGGGCTGATCTGATCCCCCTGGGTGGTGAAGGCGCCGCCACCGTCAAGGGTGAAGGAGAATCCACCCAGGCCGCCTGCCCCTCCGGAGACATAGCCGCCCTTGCCGATCTCCGACCCCTCCGGGCCCTGTGTCGTTCCCCGCTCCTGGCCCCATGCCCCGGCAGCCCCGAGCGCCGAGAGACACACCGCCATCCGCCATACGCTCTTCATCGTCGGCTCCCCTCCCGATCCGGCCCGGTTCTCACTGCTGTCCGATGTTTGCCCGGCGGCCCTGTAGCGGGCAAGCCGAACAGGGAGGACCGAGCCCACGTGTGCCTACGTCAAGGCTTGACGAACTTGTCGACGAAGCGATCCTGGGTTCCTCGGCGCGCACCTGCTGCATCCGGCGAGCTGTTCCAGTCTCGGGGATCTGCGGGGTTGCGGAGGACGTCCGAGGTGCCAGCCAGCCGGAACCCTGCCGCTTCCAGCTCGGTGCGCACCGTCTGTTCGTCGATGCGGTGGAGCGTCTTCGCGTCCCGGACGCCGCTCCCTGTTTGCGCGCTGGAGTCGAGCACTGCGTAGACCCCGCCGGGCTTCAGCGCCGCAAAGACGGCACGGTTCATTCGAGCGCGGTCGACTCCCATGTAAGTGGTGTCGTGATAGATGAAGGAAATGACGACCGCGTCGAGGTTGGTGGCCTCGGGAGGAAGCGGATCATCGAAGTCGCGGTCGACCCGAACGACCCGGGTCATGGCCGGGGTCTTGAGCCGGGCGCCCCAGGACTCCTCGGTGAATTCGCGCCAGGCAGTGGGGTTCATTCCGTAGACCGTCCCGGTTGGACCCACCACCCGCGCCAGAAGCTCGGCGGTCCAGCCGCTGCCCACACCGAGCTCGGCGACGCGCTGCCCGGGTGCAATGCCCAGGAAGCTGAGCACCTCGGCTGGATGGCGCTGCGCATCGAGCGCCCGATCCTTGTCGGAACGATCGGGAGCATCCACCGCGGCCCGGACCGCTGGAGTGACCTCGGTCGCTGAGGGGCGGGTGGTGGTGGGCGTGGAGGCGCAGCCCAGCGCGCAGCAGATCACCAGAGCAGACAGGTTTCGCATGGCCGGGGGGTCTAGCGCAGTGGGGGCTCGAGCGTCTCGTGACTTCTGGGAGCTGCAGAACCGGTCAGTTTCCAGCGCGGAGCCCCAGCGCCAGATGGAACGGCGCCTCGCGTCGCAGGACGGCACCGAGTCGAGCGGCGCTCGCCGACAGGTGCACCGGGGCATTCCCTCCAGCTGCATGCACCGCGTCGAGCACGAGGTCCAGCCGTGGGAAGCCCAGGGAGACTGCCCGCCCCAGCCGCACCCGGAGCTGGACGTCCACCGTCGCCACGTCGGGATCGCGCAGGGCCACGGTGCGCTCGCCGAGAAGCCCTTGTCCACGCGGCGTCTGCACCATCCTGCGTCCTTCCGAATCGCGGATGGCGAAGCTCTCCCAGAGCGGAGCCCCGGTCCGGTAGCGCAGGCGGGCTCCCAGTTCGAGCGCCGGGTGGGGCGCGATGCGGACCCCCAGGAGAAGGAGATGGCGGTGGTCGTCCGGAAGACTTCCTTGGACGAACGCGGCGAAGCGCGGGTCGACCAGCCAGTCGTCGAAAGGTGCCGCCGCGGTCCCCTCGGTGCGCGCCAGCCGCCATCCGGCGATGACTTCCAATGGCCCGGGGTGGGCCCGCAGCCAGGCGGCCAGGGAAAGGCTCCGGCGCCAGGCCCTTGGGTCTGCAGCGAGGACCCGTCGCGAGTGCCACACCCCATCGACCGGTGCAAGCCAGCTTCCATCGGATCCGGTGAGGAGATTGACCTCCCGTTCCGCCCAGAGGTTGGCGGCGCGCCGCCAGGTGGCTTCGGCGCCCAGCTGCGCCGATGGCAAGAACTGCCCCTGCCAGCCGAGCGAGGCCTCATCGACATGGGGAAGTCCGCCGGGGGAAATCGCCGCCGCTCCACCGCGCCAGAGACAGGCCGGAGAGGGGACGGTGCAGTCGGCGAACCTTCCGGCCCGAGCGTCCCAGGCTGCGAGCCGCTCGGCGGGGGCGTGGCCGTGCCGAGCAACATCGAGAAGCTGGGAGTCGTGGCTACGCCCGGCGTGGGCGACCAGCCACTGGCGTCCCCCGGTCCCGAGATCCCAGGCGAGTGCCAGGCGAGGTCCGATGCCCAGGCGCAGCCCGGTGCCCCAGCCCTCCGCAGCGCCCTGGCCCAGCTCGAGGCGGAGGCCGGCCCGTAGCCTCAGTCCCGGCGCGAGCACCGCCTCGTCCTGGGCGTAACCGGCCAGCGTCCAGGCGGAGGCGTCGAGGTCCTGCCGGTCGAGCTGGAGGCGAAATGCACAGCCAGCCCCGCTCCCGTCCGTGCAGAGTCCGCCCCGATCCAGAAAGCGGAGGCTGCCAGGAACCCAGGCCGACCTGGCGAGGCGATCGAGCTTTCCCTCGAGGCCGAGCTGGAGGCTGTGTCCCCCGAGCTGCAGGATCGTCGCCCCGGCCAGGGAGAGGCGGGTCAGGCTGGAGGTGAGTCTGCTCTCCGGGTCATCGACTCCCAACGCTCCCGGCGCACCATCGGTCTTCCAGCTCGTGAGGTCGAGATGGCTCAGGCCCTCCCCAGGCTGGACCGCCTCCGCGGCCTCACGCCGATGCTCCACTCCGGCGCGCAGCTCCAGCGCCGAGCGCTCACCCCAGCGATGACGCCAGCGGAGACCGAGGAGCGCCCCGAGGCCATCGTCTTGTCGTGCGGCCACCTCGGTGCAGCGGAAGCAGGCGGGCGTCTCGTGCTGCCGCCGGGCCATCAGGGTCAGGCGAACGGTGTCGTCGGCTCCCGCCTCCCATTCGCCCGAGAGCGCCAGCGTCTGGCGGGCGAAGCCTCCGGTCGCCAGGCCCGGTTCCACCGGAGGGCGGACCAGGGCCTCGGCATCGACGGAGAGGCTCAGGCCCAGGCGCCCCCCCGCGAGTGGACCTCCGAGGGTGCCGCCCGCGCGCCAGGCACTCCGCGGCGAGGCGACCGCTGCAGCATCTGCCGCATCGGCGACGATCGCTCCAGCCAGGCCCACCGTCGCCGGAGCCGCCGAGAGGAAGGCCGGAGCCCAGCGAGCCTCGATTCCCCATCGCCGCGCGGCGCGACCGGAAGAGAGTTCCAGTCCGTCCGTCCATCCGAGCCCGCCCACCCGGCTGTCGGCGGCCGCGGCGACGAGCGAGCGCGAAGCCACACCCAGAAACGGTGGGAGGAGCGGGTCCGGACCAGGGAGGAGCTCGAAACCGTCGAGTCGGTGGACGTGCTCGAAGTCGGGTCCGAGCGCGAGCTCGCGGCGCAGCCAGCCGGTGGTTTCCTGGCCGTCGAAGGGCGAGGCAGCAGCAGGTGGGCGCCGAGGACCGGCGGACGGAGGACTGGGGTGAACTCGCCGACTCGGGGGCGGAGCGGCGGGGGACCGCTCCGGGAGTCGAGGCTGAACCCCCGGGGCGGTGGGAGGGAGGAGCGTGGGCAGCGCGGGGGATCTTGGCGCCTCGAAAGGCGAAGCCAGCCGAGCCCCCATCGGAAGCAAGGTCTTCGGCGAGCTCGACGAAGGAGGCCGCGCCGAGGCAGGGGCCAGCTGCTCGCGCGGCTGACTTGCAGAGTCCCCTCGAGGCTTGGGACGGGCAGGGGAGGGCGTCTTCAACGCCTGGTGCGCGCGAGGCCGCCGGTTCGGCGGGGCACTCGCCACACGTCGCGGTGAGGAGTGCGCCACAGGGGAATGCCGGCGCTCAAGCGACAAGCGTCGGCGAGGCTCCTCGGCGGACGCACCCTGGAGCAGTAGGAGCTCACAGACGATCGTCCCCAGTCCCCGCCGCCACGCCCGCACGGCGGCCTCCGGTGCAGGTGTCGGGCCATTGTCGAGGGCGACCGGACTTGGTCCTCGGATCCGTCCGATCCCCGAGACGCTACGCTCGCAGGCTCGGACTGCTCAGACCTCGATCCGCTCTGCCGCCTAGCCCAGCCCCTCAACGCGAGGCGCTGCGGGTGGCCGTCAAGATGCCTCGGAGGATTGCCAGCGGAGTGGGCGGACAGCCGGGCACCGTGACGTCGACCGGGATGACCTTGGAGACACCGCCTCGGCTGGCGTAGCTCTCTCCGAAGAGACCGCCGCAGGCGCCACAGTCACCCACCGCCACCACCAGCTTGGGTTCTGGGGTGGCAGCGTAGGTCCGCCGGAGCGCCTCCTCCATGTTCACCGAGACCGGCCCGGTCACCAGCAACAGGTCGGCATGGCGCGGGCTGGCCACGAAACGAATCCCCGCTCCTTCGAGGTTGTAATAGGGGTTGTTGAGGGCGTGGATCTCCAGCTCGCAGCCGTTGCACGAGCCGGCATCGACGTGACGAATGCACAGCGCCCGGCCCAGCACCGCCAGCAACCCGGCCTGCAGTTGGTCTCGTTCGACGCCGGGATCGTCTGGCGCTGGAGTGGGCTCACTCACCAGGCCGGTCCGCGCGATCTTTGCCAGCACGTCGAGCATTGCTCAGCTCACCCGTCCTGCCCGCTGTAGGACAGGTTGAAGGATTTGTTGATCAATGGGAAATCCGGAACGATGTTTCCCAGAATGGCGTGCTCCAGGAGGGGCCAATTCTGCCAGGAGGGATCATGGGCATGGCATCGCCTGATGCTTCCCCCCGGTCCAGCTTCGAGCGCCACCATCACCGGTCCCCGCCAACCCTCGATGAGGCCCACTCCCCATCGGTGGGGATGAGCCTCCGGAATCTCGATTCGCACCGTCCCCTCGGGAATGTCTTCCAGCAGTGCCCGGCACAGGCGAATGGACTCGGCCACTTCGTCGAAGCGGACTTGAACCCGGGCGGCGACGTCGCCCGAACGCTGCACGGCCAGCCTGGGCGCCAGACGGTCGTAGGGAGCCCAGGGCTGATCGACACGGAGGTCCCGGGCGATGCCGGAGGCACGAGCGGCCAGGCCGATCGCGCCCAGGGTCTGGGCCAGTTCGGGAGCCAGCGTCCCGGCGTCGTGGAATCGGTCCTGGAGCCCGGGGTGGTCATCGTAAATGGCACGCAGCTCGCGCAGGGACTGCTCCAGGGAGCCGAGCTGGCGTAAGAGCTCGGATCGTGCCCGGAGGTCGAGATCGGAGGCGACTCCGCCCGGCACCACGAAATCGAAAAGGTAACGGCTTCCGAAGGCGGCGGCATTGGCGCGGAGGAGATCCTCCTTGAGGCGAGAGAATTGCGCCAGTCCAAAGGCAAATCCCGCATCATTTCCCAGAGCGCCCAGGTCCCCGAGGTGGTTGGCGATCCGCTCGCGTTCCAGCGCCAGTGCCCGGAGCACCAGTGCCCGTGCGGGCATCGCCAAGGCGGTGATGGCCTCCAGGGCCCCGCAGTAGGCCCAGGAGAAGGCGATCGCCGAGTCACCGGAAACGTGGGCCGCTAGGCGGCAGCCTTCCTGTTGCGAGAGTTGCTCGAAGCGTTTGGCCACCCCTTTGTGGGTGTAGCCAAGGCGTTCCTCGAGGCGGAGGACCTTCTCTCCGACGACGGTGAAACGGAAATTTCCGGGCTCGATGATGCCGGCGTGAACGGGCCCGACGGCAATCTCGTGTACCCCGTCGCCGGCCACCGAGACGAACGGGTAGTTTTCCGATCCGGCGGGGAATTGCTGTGTCGGAGTGACCTCCCGGCGCAGAGGAAAGACCCCCTCCGGCCAGCTGCTGTGGCGGAGCCAGCGGCGTTGATCGTCGCTCTCGGAGCTGATGCCGAGCAGATCGCGGACTGCGCGCTCGAGCCGACCGGCCACCGGGAACAGCGGTGCCAGGCTCGGGTAGCTGACCGCGGCGGGCTCCAGGAGGTGTTCGAGGACGATGAGCTGCTCCGGCAAGAGAAAGGCCGCAGACACCCGGAACCGACCGTCTCGGTCCCGATCGTCCGAGCCCCACAAGGTCAGCAGACTGGCTCCGGAACGACCCAGAGCAGTTGCCCCCTCGGCCCACTGCTCCCGATCCACCACCTGGCGGCTGGCCGGAACGTTGGCGGGTAAGCGGGTGCGGCCGGGCTGGAGGAA
>JBKOYI010000098.1:0-8961 GCA_046725335.1 Myxococcota bacterium
GCCATCTTGCTGCGAGGTCGCGCCGCTCACGCCGATGGCGCCGACCACTTTCCCGTCGATGACCAGTGGCTGACCGCCCTCGAGGGGAATCGTCCCCGTGAGCCGCAAGTAGTTTATCTTTCCGCCGGCAACGACATCCTCGAACGATTTACTGGGTCGCTTGAACATCGCCGAGGTCCGGGCCTTTTCCTGGGCGACTTCCGAGCTGCCGTTCTGCGTTCCGTCGACCCGCTCGAAGTAGACCAGGGTGCCGCCGGGGTCGACGACGGCCGCCGCCACCGTCCATCCATTCTTCTTGGCCTCGGCAATGGCCGCGGCGGCCACCTTTCGGGCCACCTCGGTCGTCACCGGTGCGCCGTAGGGGTTGGGAAGCGGCTGGGCGTTGGCGCGGACCGGCCTGCCTCCTGTGGTTGAGGCGGCGGAGGGTACTCCGGTCGTGCGCTTCCTGTACCTGAGTCTCACCGCATTGGTCGCTTCCCAATCGCCGCCGCAGACCCTGCGCAACGGGTCCGCGCGAGCGTGTCGCCACTCCGAGGACAGCGCGATCCGTCGATCGCGCCGGATCAGAAGGGCGAGGGTGATGGTGATGTGTTCAGCAGTCATTGATGTGAAGAAAACAATTGTCGCATCGCTGGGATTGATGGCCTTTGGGGCCGGCCTGGGTTGCTCGAGTCGGGCAGGGCCGTCGCCGCCTTCCCAACCGGAGGCGAACGCAGGAATCTCAGACACCGCTCAGACATGCCCGTCTCCGAGTCCGGTCCCGCCATTGACGGACCCGAACACCGGAAAGACCTGCCATCCGAGTGCATGTACGCCGAATTTCTGTTCACGAGGCGATATCGCCCCAATTGCCGGGCAGGTCGCGACGCGGCCGCTCCAGGACCGGCTGGTCACCCTGGATTGCAGCCCGCACAGCGTTCCGCCGCTGCAGGTATTTGCCGAAGCCGACCCGGCGACGAGAAAGAGCAGGCTCTTCATGTATTACCTGCTCGACAGCACTGGATTTCAGCCGAGTGTCTTCACCACCAGCATCCCCGGGGTGAATGACAAGGCGATGAGGACCGTTTGGGGAGCCAACTGCGGCTTGCCAACGATTGGCGCAGTGCGTGTCGAGCTGGAACCCAAGCCGGATCTCCCAACCGATCCAGATGACATCCGGGCCTTCATCGACATTTTCACCGACATCCGCGGGCTTTTCGTCATCAACAACGAGAGCGGCTGGTACGAGGGATGGATGATTCATGACCTCCGGGTCGCCGATGTCGCCGCTCCGGACTCAAAGGGGCATCCGAAGTTCGGAACCATCACCGCCCAGGACGCGGCGGCCCTGGCCGCCATGGGAACAGGCAACAACACTCCGGGCCACTTCTTCACCGTCGACGGAAGGGAGCCGCATTTCCCCAGCCCCTCGGATCATTTCCCCGACAAGGTGACCAATGTCGTCCCGCTCTACCTCAGCATGGGCGCCTACAACGCTCTGCAGCAGGCGGATGCACACGCCTACTGGGAGTTCAACTACACCACGAACTGGATCCACCCGCTCTACGAGCTTCCTTTCACCGGAGGGTTCCCTGACAAGTCAGCGACGGCACCGGCCGACGCGTTTCAGGACGGCGAGATCAGCCGTCGACAATCGATCGTTCCCGGGAACGAGCCGGGGGACAACAACCGGAGCAAAAAGGCGGCGGTCGCGTTCGGAGACAATCCGGATCGGCCCCGCGACCCCGACCTGTTCGACGCCGATGACGACTCCCAGCGCGAGTTCCGTCAGCGCTTCATCCCCAGCGGGGTCGCTCGAGAGGTGTTTCTCAATGCCTTCGAGCGGGTGACTTCCTTCGAGCCAAATGAACACAACCTCACTCAACGCCTGCTGAAGGGCTACAAGGCCGCGGTGGCCACGGTAGACACCAACGGTGACGGCATCGTCTCCGCCGCCGAGGGCGACGCCGATACTCAGAATCCGAACTGCCCTCAGGGCGACAACACCTGCATCTTCCTTCCGCCGCGAAGCTTTGACCGTTTCGCGGTGACCCGGGAGATCAACGATGGGCTGCTGGCGCCTCGCTTCGCTCCCAGCACTCGCGGGTGGGTTCTCTCAGGGAAGATCGTCACTGGCTTCCCGGTGGTCGAGGCCTCGGAAGGTCGGGACTCGGACGATCGCTGAGTCGCTCACCGTACGCGCCAGGTCTCCCGGAATTGGCGACTGCCACTCCAGGGCCTGGCGCCCCTTGGCATCCCAGCGGGGCATGACTCTGGGTGGGTGACCTCGGGATGACGGCCACTGAGTGCTCATCAGGCGCGGTCGAGCCAGCGGTATTGCTTGCGTGGCCCGTCGATCAACCGTTCGCGCGACGAGGGCCTTCCGAAGCGGAGGCGGTCACAGGCGGTGAAGGGACGCTCCAGCGCATCCAGGGCGCGGACGCGTTCCGAGAGCCTCGCCCGCCAGGCTTCCTCGTCCGGCCGGGCGTCCTTCAGCTGCTCTTCCAGGAGCGTGACCAGCCTGTCCTTGAGGAAGATGGTCTCGGGCGTCACCTGACGAAGACAAACGCCGTATTCCCCGGACAGGTACCCGTCCCATTCCTGAAACCCCTTCTGCGGTTCGAAGGCAGAGTGGCTTCGAGCAATGGCCTCGTACCGTGCCAGGAAGTGCTCGGTCAGCGCATCGATCGAGCCCGCCGAGTCCAGGAGCGCGAAGAAGTCACGCGGGAACATCGGAGTCCCGTCCTCGAGCGCGTAGGAGGGAAGAGGGAGGCGTCGAGCCCGGATGTGCGCGGTGGCAGTGGAAAGGTCGATTCCCTGGAGCCGGCAGACCTCCCCCAGAGGGAGGTAGTTCTGCCGGATGTACTGGAGATCGGCCGCCGACAGTGGCCCGAGGGGAGAAGCCGGAGCGATTGCAGTCATCGAGGCGAAAACTAGTCGCCCCGAGGCGCTCTCGCTTCGCTCCTGGTCGAAACGTCGTCGAGGCTACGAGCCGGCTGGGCCGCTGCTCTTCTTCCGCTCCAGCTCGTCCAGCCGATGCTCGAGCTGCTCCAGCCGCTTGGTCAGCTCGGCCAGGTCCATGCCCAGGGCGGGCAGGTTGCTCATCACGCTCTCGACCATCGACTTCACCCGCTCATCGGCCCGGCGCTGCAGGTCCTCGATGGTGCGCTGGCCGGCGCGCAGCAAATCGTCCTTCAAGTCGCCGGAGCCGCCCTCCTCGCGGCGGAGCAACTTGTCCAGCCGAGTCTCGGCCTCTTCACGGATGGAGGCGACCCGGGGGCTGACCTCTTTCTGGATGAAGCCGCTCAGGGCATCTCCCGGCCGGCGGATGATCTCCCGCAGGACGCTGAGCGGCATCTGGTTCTTCTTCTTCTCTTCCTCGAAGATGATCTGCGCCAGGGTGACCGAGGTCAGGTCGTCCTTGGTGCGGTTGTCGACGATCTTCACCTCGGCGCCCTGCTTGATCATCTCGGCGATCTCGTCGAGGGTGACGTACCGGCTCTCCACCGTGTCGTAGAGCTTCCGGTTCGTGTACCGCTTGATGATCTTGGGCTCGCGCTGAGCCTCGTCTTGCTGTGGGGGGTGCAGCTGCTCGGGTTCAGTCATGGGTCCGATCTTCGCCGCCGTGAACGGTGGGGCCCCCCGGTGGTCGCCCGTGCCGCGCCGCAGCGCCTCCGCAAAAAGCTCCAGTTTCCCATTGGATAGCAGTCCGGTCAGGTCTGCCGCAAGACAGCATCAGCGAAGCGCACCCACACCAGGGGGATGGCCAGCCCCTGGTATTCTTGGCTGTCCTTGATCGTTCCCTGTTCGCAATGCCACACGCGCTTCAAGGTCCCCGACGCCAAGGTGAGCAGCCGGGGGCGGAAGGTTCGCTGTTCGCGCTGTGGACACACCTTTCGGGTGCACCCGGAGAAGCCTCCCAGTCCGGTGGATCCCACTGCCCAAAGGGTCGATCCGTTTGCCCAGTTCGGTCCTCCCGGAAGCTCGGATCTGGAGGCAACGCCGACCCGTACCTTGCCGGTGGACCAGGCCAGGCCCGAGGCCCCGCGGGGGTCTCCACCGCCAACCGAACGGCCGTTCGCGGCGGCCACTCCAGGGGGCCGGGCGAGCTCGGACGATTTCGACGTCGACGATTCGGGGGAGGGAACGCCCCCGGCGGCCCCGGCGTGGAGTTTCCCGCCGCCATCGGCAGAGCTCACCCCCTCCGGAGCAACTGCGCTGGGGCGGGAAGCTCCCTCGCTGGTTCCTCTGCCGGTCCGACCGCTGCCCTCGGAGTTGCCCGAAGCCAAGGCCCCAAACACCTTCGACCCGTTCAGCGACCTGGGAGATGTCCAGGCTTCCGGCGCACCCGAGCCGCTCGCTCTCGCCGAGTTGGAGTCACTTCCCCGGAAGCGCAGAACCACCGGGGTGGCTGCCGCGCCGGTGCCGAGCGATGCCTCGGAGCAGGCACGGAGCGCGGACCCGGTTGACCGTGCGCCTGCTGCCGAGGCACCGGCGCCAGGGACCGGGCTGGCTGCTTTGGCCGGATTCACTCCCGCCTGGGGCATCCCCGGGCCGGTGCGCTCGCTCTCTCCCGACGGCACGCTCTCCCGGGACGAGCCCATGGGTGGAGCGGCGGTCCACGAGCCACCCCCATCACCCCCCAGCTTCACCAGCTCCACCGAGCTCGATGATCTGCCCAGCTTGGCAGACCTGGGCCCATCGGACCCGCTCGAACTCGACGAGCATCCAGAGCAGCGCGGCTGGAGTGGGGCTTCCCCGGCGGCGCGAGAGGGAGGCCAGCTGGAGCTCCCCCAAGGATTGGGAGGGCTGGAGCTCGATAGCCCCTACGAACCACCCGAGCCAGCGGCGGGCTCCCCCGGTGCCCGGAGCGGCCTCGGCGCCCCGGCGGCAGTCGCTCGGCCCAGCTGGACTCCTTCCCCGGTGGCCAAGCGCGGCCCGGAGCCTCTCGGCCAGGGGGCGGGGCCGGGTCCAGTGCCGAGCTGGACTCCTTCCCCGGTGGCCAAGCGCGGCCCGGAGTCTCTTGGCCAGGGGGCCGGGCCGGCCGGCGGAGGGGTTACCCCCCATCCGGGTCCCAGCTGGGAGCCGCCCCCGCCGGCACCTGCCCCTGCCGCGCTCAGCCCTGGCTCGGACCCGGCCCTGGGCTGGGACGACCCATTTGCCGAGCCCCCGGCAGCTCCACCTCCGCAGCGGCGGGACAGTGGGCCCCACCCACCGTCCGGAGCGGCATCCTCGGTTCCGCTCGACGAGCCGACGACCGGGATAGGCCCGGACCATGGCCTCTTCGACATGACGCCTCCGCGCGCAGGGCCCGCTGCGCCCCCGGCCCCGCCCTCGGCCTCGCTGCTCCTCCCCGATGTTCCCGATGCCATCGAGCCGGCGGCGCTCGACCCCATTGCCGCGCCGATCATCGGGCCACTGCCCGTTGCTCGGCTCTCGCGGCCTCCGGCTCGAACGCGGATGGGGCTGGATGACCGACTAGAACCGGGAACGGTGCGGCGGCTGACGGCCATTGCCCTCAACGTGGGGATTGCCGGATTGCTGTTGCTGGTCCTGGTCGGGCTGGGAACCGGGTACATCAACGAGGGAAGGCTGGACTGGTCGGTGCTCTCCCCTCGCCGGTGGTTGAGTCTGCTCGGTCCTCGGCGGGGAGTGGCGCCCACTGAGCTCACCAACGGGCTCTACGAGACGCGGTCCGGCCGTCCCATCCTCTACGTGAGCGGCCGAGTCCAGAACCATGGCGAACCCACCGCCCGCATTCGAGTCCGAGCCGAGCTGTGGGACAGCAGTCGCCGGATGAAGACGGGCGAAACGCTGGCCGGAGCTTTGGCCACGCCCGAGGAGCTGTGGCAGGCCGGAACGGCCGCCGAGGTGGAGGCGCTCCGCAAGAAGCTGCTGGCTTCCGCCAGACCCGTGCCCGATGGCCGGTCGGCCGAATTTCTGGTCGTCTTCGAGGAGCCTCCGGCCGACCTGTCGGGGCTGCGGCTGCGGGTGCTGGCCTCCATCGAGCCGGAGGCCCGAGCCCGGAACCGCCCGGAGCCGCCCTGAGCTCACCCGGGCGCTCCAAACTTGCTGACAGCGCAGCAACGGCGCAGCGCTTATGGCGCAGATCACCCTGGTTGGGAGATCGGCGGCCAGGGCAAGCGAGGGTCGATCAACCAGGGTGGTCTTCGCCATGAGGGAGGGAGGATGCGGAACTGGACCCGGTTGCTGCTGGTGTCCCTGGCTGTGGATGCTCTTGCCGCCCGGGCGGCCGAGCCGTACGCGGCCCCTCGCCCCTTGTTGAGCCCCGCCCGCTTCGCCGAGGGCGTGGTGAGCACGGGACACGACGATGCCCATGTCAGCTTCTCGCCCGACGGACGGACGCTCTACTTCATCCGCAGCACCCCGGACTTCGTGCACTGGACGGTGCTGGTCTCGCGCTTCGCCGGCGGCCAGTGGAGCAGGCCGGAGGTGGCTCCCTTCAGCGGGCGCTGGAGCGACGCGGATGTGACCATCACCCGCGACGGACGGCGCCTGTTCTTCGTTTCCAACCGACCGGTGGATGGTGGCTCGACGGCGCGGCCGGACACCGAGCTCTGGGTCATCGACCGTCAGGGCGACGGATGGGGAACCCCCCGCCACCTGAGCGAGCTGAGCAGTCCCGGCGACGAGTGGTTCCCCACGCTCACCGGCTCCGGCACGCTCTACTTCGGCTCCGAACGCCCGGGGGGGAAAGGGAAGTGCGACCTGTGGCGGGCCCCTTGGCTGGGCGACCGATTCGGGCCTCCCGAGAACCTCGGCGAGCCCATCAACACGGCGGAGCAGGAGATCGAGCCCTGGATTTCTCCGGACGAGCGGATGCTCATCTTCAGCGCCAAGGGCAGGCCCGAGGGTCGGGGCCAGTACGATCTCTACGTCAGCTTCCGGTGTGCCGGGCGGTGGACGCCTCCCCGGGCGTTGGAGGCCGGGGTGAACTCGGCCGGCTGGGACTTCGGTCCTCGCCTCTCGCCGGATGGCCGCTACCTGTTCTTCACCAGCAACCGCAGTGAGCTGGCGCAGCCCCCGCCGCGCCCTCTCGTCTTCGAGGAATTCATGCGGCGGCTCGAGGCCCCAGGCAACGGGTTGCGGGACGTCTACCAGGTGGAGGTGCGCGCCCTCGACCTGCGCTCTCCCTGTCCAGCTCCCTGAGCCGGTCAGCTCTTCTTGGGACTGGAGTGCTGCTCCGCCTCGCCCGGCGTGGACAGTCTCCGCTCCGGCTTGACGTCGATGAACCCCTCTCCGCGCGATGCCTTGCGGAAGGAGTCGACGAACTTGCCCATGGCATTCCCTAGCGCCGCCATTCGTGAGGCCGAGAACACCACCAGCAGAACGAAGCCGATGACCAGCAGTTCTCCGAAGCCGAGGCGAGGCATGGGCGGACGCACCATCCCCCGCCACGGCCTGCTCGTGCAAGTCGACCCCGGGCTTGACCGGCGACCACCGACGCCCCACGCTCCTGCCCGCCCGTGCGCATCCTCGGTCACCGTGGTGCCAGCGCCGACGCTCCGGAGAACACGCTGCCGGCCTTCCAGCTGGCGCTCTCCCAGGGAGCCGATGGCGTCGAGCTGGACGCGCGCTTGTGCAGCTCGGGAGAGGCGGTGGTGTTCCACGACGAACGGCTGGACCGGCTCACCGGGCGGCCGGGGCGGGTCCGGGAGACGCCCTGGTCGGTGCTGCGGACCCTCCCGGTCCGGACGCCGGCCGCCTCGACGACGGCCCCCATCCCACTGCTGGCCGAAGTGCTGGAGGCGCTGCCCCGGACGGCCTTCATCAACGTGGAGCTGAAGTCCGACCGCTGGGGGGAGACCGCCATCGCCGAGGTGGCCGGGCAGCTTCTCGAAGACGGCCGCCATGCCGATCACGTGGTGGTCTCCTCATTCCAGCCGCTGTGTCTGGTCCGCCTGGCACTCGGCTTCCCCAGGCTCCGGCGGGGTTTTCTCCTCGACCCCGATCGGAATCGCCTCCTTCAAGAACGGCTGGCGCTGCCCCTGGTGGGCCGGGACGCCGTCCACCCGCACCACAGCTGGGTCGATGAGGCAGCGGTGCAGCGATGGCATGCCTCGGGACGCAAGGTCGCGGTGTGGACGGTCGACGAGCCGGAGGCGGCCCGGAAGCTCCAGGTCTGGGGAGTGGACAGTTGCATCACCAACCGGCCGGGGGCGCTGCGCGCGGCACTGCCCGGCTGACCCCGCGGTGTTGCTTCTATCTCTCCGCTGGAAAAGGCGGCGGTCGGGCGGCCGATTCGGTCGTCGTCCCCCGCGCCAGGGCCTGGGCGACCGCGGCAGGTCGGCGGCGGAGGATGAGGACCTTCCTCGAGGCGAAGTCCTGCGTCTGCCGCGCCACCACCACCACCGAGTTGGCGCCGTCCTTGAGCGGGAAGTCGGTGGTGAAGCGCAACTTGGTCGGTTCGTTCTTGGGCGAGTCTGAAGTCCGGAAGAAGACCTTCTGGTCGTTGACCAGGACGAACATGTCCAGGAGCCCCTTGGGCTCGGTCACCGTCCCGGAGAGGGTGAAGCGATCCGCCGGGGCAACGACGCCGCCCTGACTCTGGTCCACGTTGAGGACGATCTGCGGTGGCTCACGGAAGGGCATCGCCACCAGCTCGGGCGCGGGCGCCTTGCCCGCTTTGGGCTCATGGGCATCGGCCTGGCGAACGAAGGCGAACCGGCCCTTCTCGGGCTCGACCTTGAACAGGCCGTTCACCCGGGCCACCACCGGGAGCACCCCCGCCTTGCGGGTCCGGAGGATGGCGGGAGCGCGCTCGTCCGGGCCGTTGAGCAGTTGGGCCCCGGCCTCCAGGCGAACCGAGCTCTTTCGCGACTCCACCGAGTAGGGCTTGTCGGAGAGGGGAACGTTGATCCGCTCGGTGGCGTACTCTTCCAGCGGCTCGTCCAGAACGGAGAGCTTCAAGGGGAACGAGTCGCCCACGTACCCCCGCTTCACCTCCAGGGTGAACCGGGC
>JBKOYI010000093.1:0-4797 GCA_046725335.1 Myxococcota bacterium
AACTGCGGCCTCGAGGTCGCAACGGAGTGGGGCAAGATCACCCGGGTGCGCGGCGATCGCGCGAACGCGCGCTCGCAAGGATACCTCTGCCAGAAGCCGCAGCGCCTGCAGTGGTACGGCGACCACGCCGACCGCCTGACGATGCCGCTTCGCCGCCGCCCCGACGGCACGCACGAGGCGATCTCGTGGGAGACGGCGTTCACCGAGATCGCCGCCCGCCTCAACGCGATCCGTGCAGAGCACGGCGGTGAGGCATTCGCGTTCTACGGCGGCGGCGGGCAGGGCAACCACCTCGGCGGCACGGGCTTCCTGGCGCTTCAGGGCGTGCTCGGCGCGAGGAAGTACTTCAACGCGCTCTCGCAGGAGAAGACCGGTGACTTCTGGGTGAATGGGCGGCTCTACGGCAGTCAGCTCTGCCACACGGCGGAGGACGTCGAGCACACGGACCTGCTCGTGGTGCTCGGATGCAATCCCTGGATGTCGAACGGCTTCCAGGGGGCGCGGAACGAAGTGAACGAGATCAAGAAGGCGCCCGGCCGTCGCATGATCGTCATCGACCCCCGCCGTACGGAGGTCGCAGACGTAGCCGACATCCACTTGCCGCTCCGACCCGGCACGGACGCCTTCCTGCTCGCGGCGATCCTGGCGATCATTCTCAAACGGGGTGGCGAAAACGCCGCGTTCCTTTCCCGGCACACCGTCGGCTGGGAGGACGTTCGGGCGGTGCTCGCCCGCACGCCGATCGAGGCGTGGGTGGCGCACGCCGGAGTCCGGCTCGCCGACGTCGAGCGCGTGGTCGACATGATCCTCGCGGCGCGCTCGATGGTCGTCAGGGTGGAGCTCGGGATCCAGCAGAGCCGGCATTCGACGCTGAACTCCTACCTCGAAAAGCTCCTCTACCTCGTGACCGGGAACTTCGGCCGGCCGGGGACGAACGGCATCCATACCTGGCTCCTCCCGCTCTTTCGCGACTCGCAGGGCGAGCGCTCGAGCGTGACGGGCCAGGAGGTCATCGGCGGCCTCCTGCCGACGAACCGGTTCGCCGACGAGGTCCTGACCGACGACCCGAGGCGCGTGCGCGCACTCTGGGTCGAATCCACAAACCCGGCGAACACGACCTCGGATACCACCCGCTTCGAGGCCGCGGTTCGCGCGCTCGACCTCTCTGTCGTCGTCGACGTCGCCTACACGGAGACGGCCGAGCTCGCACACTACGTGCTGCCGGCGGCGGCGCAGTACGAGAAGTGGGAGACGACGCTCTTCAACTTCGAGTGGCCGCGGAACTTCTTCCACCTCCGCGCTCCGCTCTTCGAACCGCTTCCGGGGACGCTCCCGGAACCCGAGATCTACGCCCGCCTACTGCGCGCCATGGGCGACCTGCCCGACGACGACACGCTCGCCGAGCTGCGCCAGCTGGCGGCGGAGGACCGCGGCATGATGATGCAGCGCGCCTTCCAGATGCTCGCCGAGAACCCGAAGCTCGTGCCGGTCGCGCCGATGCTCCTCTACCGGACGCTCGGCCCGATGCTGCCGGACGGCGCGGCGGCGGCGGCGCCGCTCTATGCAGGCTGCCATCAGACGGCGATGGAGCACACCGTCGCGGTCCAGCGCGCCCTCGAGACGACCGCGGCTCCGCCGCTCCTCGGCGACGCGCTCTTCGAGAAGATGCTCGCCAGTCGCTCGGGCTTCGTCTTCACGGCGCACGAGTACGACGAGATCTTCCAGCTCGTGAAGCACCTCGACAGCAAGATTCATCTTGCCGTGCCCGAGCTCCTCGACTGGCTCGCGCGACTCGACCCGGCGGCCGACCAGATCGATCCCGCGTATCCGTTCACGCTGGTCGCCGGGCAGCGACGGATGCACAACGCGAACCAGATCTTCCGCACCCCGGCCTGGCGGAAGAGCGATCCGGACGGAGCGCTCCGCATCCATCCCGACGACATCGCCGCGCTCGGCGGAACCGACGGCGGTTGGATGGCGGTGTCGACGCGGACCGGGCGCCTCGTGTGCCGGGTCGAGAGCGACCCGTCCATGCGGCGCGGCCTGGTCGCGCTGCCGCACGGCTACGGCCAATCGTATCCCGACGGACAGGGCGGCCGCATCGTCGACGGCCCGCGCCTGAACTTCATCACCGCCCACGACGACTGCGACCCGATCGCGGCGACCCCGTATCACAAGAACGTCGCTGTCCACCTGGCGCCGGTCATCGGTGCGGAGGCCGAAGCGGCGGAGGCGGCATCCGCACGCGTGCGGGCGGTCGCGGTGGCACACGTGAACGCGGCATGAGTCGCGGAGAGATCCGATGACGACCGAACAGCGAACGCCCGAAGTGCGAATGACCGTCGACGGTCACGTCTGCGTGATCTCGCTGGACAACGTCGCGAAGAAGAACGCCATCACCCCGGAGCTGATGGACCAGCTGTCGAAGCATCTGACGACCTTCGAGAACGACGACAGCCTGTGGGTCGCGATCATGGATCCGGCGGGCGAGCACACGACCGCCGGCCTGGACATGCCCAAGTTCTTCGGCCCCACCGCCACGGCGAAGCCCATCCCGAAGGATCAGGTCGACCCGTTCGCCCTCCACAGACGCACGGCCAAGCCGGTGATCTCCGTGGTGCACGGCATCACCTACACGATCGGGATCGAGATGATGCTGGCGGGCGACATCGTCATCGCGGCCGACACGGCGCGGTTCTGTCAGCTCGAGTCGAAGCGCGGGATCGCGCCGCTCGGCGGTGCGCACTTCCGCTATCTGACCCGTACGGGCTGGGGCAACGCGATGTACCACCTGTTCCTCTGCGACGAGTTCGATGCCCAGGAGGCTTTGCGGATCGGGTTCGTGCAGGAGGTCCATCCGTACGGCAAGCACCGTGAGCGCGCGATGGAGATCGCGCGACGGATTTGCCAGTGCGCGCCCCTCGGGCTGCGGGCGACGAAGAAGGCGGCGCTGACGTACCTCGAGCAGGGAGAGCGGGCGGCGATCGAGGCCATTCCGTCCATCGAAAAGGCCGTCTTCGCCACCGAGGACTTCAAGGAAGGCGTTCAATCCTTCATCGAACGGCGCGAAGCGCGCTTCCAGGGGCGGTGACTCGATGAAGGCCGAGACAGCGCTCGTCACGGGAGCCTCGTCAGGTATCGGCGAAGCAACGGCAGCGCGCCTCACGAAGGCCGGCTACAGGGTCTACGGCACCAGCAGGCGTGGAGCCCAGGCGGGCCAGCGACCATTCCCGATGCTGCCGCTCGACGTGACCAGCGACGACTCCGTCGACGCCGCCGTCAGGGAAGTGATACGGCTGGACGGACGCATCGACCTGCTCGTGAACAACGCCGGCTTCGGTGTCGCACCCGCCGGAGCGGAGGAGAGCTCGATCGAACAGGCCCGGGCGATCTTCGATACGAACTTCTTCGGGATCGTCCGGATGACACGAGCTGTGGTGCCCCACATGCGACGCCAGGGGGGCGGTCGTATCATCAACATCGGCTCCGTGTTGGGCTTCCTACCGGCGCCGTACATGGCGCTCTACTCCGCGAGCAAGCACGCGATCGAAGGATATTCGGAATCCCTCGACCACGAGCTCCGCACGAGAGGCATCCGGGTCTCAGTCGTCGAGCCTGCGTACACGAGGACACAGTTCGAGGCGAGCTTGCTGGAGCCCGACTCGAAGCTCGACGAGTACGAGGCGGTTCGTGTGGCCTTGAGTAAGAGAATGAAGGACCTGCTCGCGGAGGCCGATGAGCCCGGCGTCGTCGCCGCCGTGGTGCTGAAGGTCGCTTGCGCGGCGCGCCCGAAGCTCCGATACACAGCGGGTAGCCTCGCGGGTCGCGTGGGGTTGCTGCGCAGATTTGCACCCGCTCGCCTGGTGGACGCCGGAATTCGAAGAGACCTGCTGCTCGACACGTTGGCGGCATCGCCGCGCCGCATTCCGGTCGTGGCCACGTCGACCCGGTAGCCAAGTGCGCGGAGGTGCGATGAGCTCGAGGGGAGATCGAACGTGAAACCCGTTTGCCTGGTGATCGGTGCCGGTGCGGGCATCGGCGGAACTGTCGCCCGACGCTTCGCCCAGGAGGGCTATCACGCATGTCTGTGCCGTCGCAGTGACGCGGACGGATTGAATGGACTGGTGGACGCGATCAAGAGCGACGGAGGTTCGGCAACGGGCTTTCTCCTCAACGCCGTCGAGCCGAACTCCATCGAAGAGCGAGTTGCCGCCATCGAGGCCGGCATCGGTCCAATCGAAGTGGCGGTCTACAACCTGGGTGCCCAGATTGGCGACAGGGCGTTGAAGGACACGTCGCCCAAGGCTTTCGAAACAGGCTGGCGGCTGGGGACGTTTGCTCTCTTTCGCCTTGCGTCGGCCGTGTGCCCCCTGATGGAAGGGCGAGGCAAGGGGACGATCCTCGTGACCTCATCGACAGCGGCGATGCGTGGCAACGGGGGTCAACATTCTCACGCCGCGGCCATGGGGGGACGGCGAATGCTCTGCCAGACACTCAACGCGGAGTTCGCGTCGAAGGGAATCCACGTCGTCCACATCGTGATCGACGGCGCCGTGGATGCGCCCGACACCCTGGGGAAGATGCTGGGACCGGAGAGGTTCCAAGCGCTGCGAGAGACCCGGGGCAAGGAACATGACGGACTCATGCTTCCCACGCACATCGCGGAAACCTATGTCCACCTCGCGAAGCAACACCGATCCACGTGGACGCACGAAATCGACCTGAGAGCGTTCTCGGATCGTCCGTGGTGGAATCATTGAGGGGTCGCGACACATGACCAAAGACGTTGCGCTCATC